>NZ_JANUEW010000061.1:0-25974 GCF_024807515.1 Pseudomonas sp. BIGb0558 | reverse complement strand
TGCTGGTGTCGCTGGAGCGGGTGCTGCACCTGTAACCGATTTTCAGCGCGCTCCTCCCGAGCGCCTGCAAAGCCATGGCCGTTTCGGCCATAACCTGCGACCTCACGGGGTCGCTCACTTGATCTCGACAAGGAGCTTGTCATGCCAACACCCGCGTACATCAGCATCCACGGCAAAAACCAGGGGCATATCACCAAGGGCGCGTTCACCGCTGACTCGGTGGGCAACGTTTATGTGGAGGGCCACGAAGACGAAATCCTCGCCCAGGAAATCGACCACCAGATCGGCGCCCCCACCGACCCGCAAAGCGGCCAGCCTACCGGGCAGCGCGTACATAAACCGCTGACGTTCACCAGCGCCTTGAGCAAGGCTTCCCCTCTGCTTTACCAGGCCCTGGCCACCGGCGAAATGCTGCCGACCGTCGAGGTCAAGTGGTTCCGCACCTCGGGGGACGGCAAGCAGGAGCACTTCTTCACCACCAAGCTCGAAGACGCCACTGTCGTCGACATTCACACCGTGCTGCCCCACGCACAAAACAGCAGCAACGAACACTACACCCAGCTGATCAAGACCAGCATGGCCTATCGCAAGGTCAGCTGGACCCATGTGGTGGCCGGCACCGAAGCCTCGGATGACTGGCGCGCGCCGGCTTAATCGTCAACCGGCACGTTCCGCCGCGCAGGCGGCGGAATGCTCACTGACTCGATAATTTTCAGGAGGCTCTATGCCTGCCGTCGTTCTGGTCGGACACGACCATGATTGCCCTTTGTGTGGCCCCACTACCGTCGACATCGGAACGCGCAGCGTGACCGTAAACGGCCGCGCCGTTGCCCGTGTCGGTGACACCCTTGGATGCGGTGCCGTGATCACCAGCGGCTCGCCCTCAATGAACATCAACGGAAAAGCCGTGGCCCGCGTCGGTGACACCACCGACCACGAAGGCGTGCTGGAAAACGGCGACGCCAGCTGGCTGATCAACTGATCCGCACTCACCACAAGGAGGTTTCATGCCCCGTCAAAGCGACCTGCGTTACACCTTCCAACCGCTGCGGGGCGATCCCTTCGAAGTGGTCTCGTTCACCCTCGAAGAAGGCCTCGCCCAGCCGTTCAAGCTTGAGCTGGAGCTGGTCAGTCATCACCCGGCCATCGACTTCTACCGCATGCTCGATCTGGCCGCGGTGTTCACCATTTGGCGCGACGACACCCCGGTGCGCTACGTCCACGGCCTGGTCAGCCTGTTCCAACAAGGCGACACCGGCTTTCGCCGCACCCGCTACACCGCCGTGGTCGAACCGACCCTGTCCCGTTTCCACCTGCGTTCCAACTGGCGCATCTTCCAGGCCCAGACCGTGCCCGACATCATCACCGGCCTGCTGGCTGAGCAGAAGCTGACCGACATCCGCAGCGAAATCTGCTTCGAACACCAACCCCGCGAATACTGCGTACAGGCCGGCGAAACCGACCTCGACTTCATCGCCCGCCTCGCCGCCGAAGAAGGCCTGCTCTACACCTTCGAACACCGCGTCGACGGCCACACCCTCGTCCTCACCGACCGCGTCGGCTGCCTCGGCACCATCGGCACCCACACCGATTGCCCGGTGATCTATCAGCCCATGGGTGGTGGCGACTCCATGGAACCGGCATTGAAACGCTTTCACTACACCGAACAAGTGCGCACTGCGCGCCAGGTGCAGCGCGACTACACCTTCACCCACCCGTACTACAACCAGCAGCACACCGCCACCGGCGACCAGGATTTGAACAACCAGCACAAGGACTACGAACGCTACGACTATCCCGGCCGCTACAAACGCGATATCGCCGGTAAACCCTTTACCAAGACGCGGCTGGCGGCGCTACGCAGCGACGCCAAACTGGCCCATCTGGAAGGCGACGATGAACGCCTGCAACCGGGGTTGGCCTTCGACCTCAACGATCATCCGCGTGAGGACTTCAATGATCGCTGGCGCACCATCGC
This sequence comes from Pseudomonas sp. BIGb0558, assembly GCF_024807515.1. Taxonomy (NCBI): domain Bacteria; kingdom Pseudomonadati; phylum Pseudomonadota; class Gammaproteobacteria; order Pseudomonadales; family Pseudomonadaceae; genus Pseudomonas; species Pseudomonas sp. BIGb0558. The sequence goes on along the minus strand of NZ_JANUEW010000061.1, from coordinate 23,996 downwards.
CATCAGGCACGAAGGCAGGCAGCACACCAGCTTGCAGGAAGAATCGTTTGGTAGCGGCCTCGGTACCTCTTACACATTGAAGGCCAGCGCCATCCGCTGGACCTCGGACTGGAAGGCTCCGCTATGCGACAAACCCTGCATCGACGGCCCGCAGATCGCCACCGTGGTCGGCCCGCCGGGAGAAGAGATCTATTGCGATGAATGGGGCCGGGTCAAGGTGCAGTTCCCGTGGGATCGCGCGGACAAAAACAACGACCACAGCTCCTGCTGGATCCGCGTCACCCAAGGCTGGGCCGGGGCGACCTGGGGTTCCATGGCCATCCCGCGTGTGGGCCAGGAACTGGTGATCAGCTATCTGGACGGTGATCCCGACCAGCCGATCGCCACCGGAAGCGCGTACCGCGAGACCAATCTGCCGCCCTATGAGCTGCCCAAACACAAGACTCGAATGACCATCAAGAGCCGTACGCATAAGGGCGAAGGCTTCAATGAGCTGCGTTTTGAGGATGAGCTGGGGCAGGAAGAGGTGTACATCCACGCTGAAAAGGACAAAAACGTCCATATCAAACATGACAACACAACGTTTGTGGGTAATAACCGCAAAGAGCAAGTAGGCAATGATGAACAGATCACAATCGGGAACGACCAGTCCCACGAAATCGGGCGAGACCACACGCTCTCCACCGGACGTGACCATGAGGCAACTATTGGCCGGGATCGCAGTATGCGGGTCGGCAATAATCGCTACGACACCACCACGGCCAACCACCAAAGCGAAGTGGGCGGTCACAGCCAGCAAACGATCTCAGGGCAACATCGTCTAACTGCCGGCCAAGGCATGCACCACACCACCACGGTCTATCAACTGCAAGCCAGTGAGCGTGTGGTTTTTCAGAGTCCCGGCGGCAGCCTCACGCTGGATGCGCAAGGCATCCACCTCAATGGCGTAGCGATAACCCTGCGTGGTCCGGTGAGCTCTACGGCCCCAGGCAATGGCCAAGCCTTGGCGCTGCAGTTGCAACCTGAATCAGGTCAGAGCTGTGTGGAGAAAAACCGATGACCCTGGCTAGCGTCCAAGCGTTCGTGGCCAAACAGCATGCACCCGATGCAACGCTGTACGTGTTACTCGACCTCTTGGCCGACTGCGCCGCAGACGATCCGTTACATATAGCGGCATTGCGTCAAACACTTGGCAATGACGCCGTCATGCCTCTGCATCGGCCCGATCTAATCCATACGCCATCGGCCTGCCCAGTGCTGGTGGCCCTCGCCACGCCCGGGACCTCACCGTCGCAAGAACTATTGGCGTTATCCGCCTTACGCGCTCATGAGGATCTGGACCGTTACAAACGTTACGTGTGCGGCTGGCTCAGTAGCAGCGCTCCATCCCGGGACCTAAGTGCCCACATCGTGTCGCTCGGACAACTTCCCGTGGAGCAGGGCCGAGCGTTTTTTCCGGTCCATGAGCCCCTTCGCCTGGAGTTGCTGGCTGGCACCTTCCGTAACAATGAGGGACCTTGGTGGCCGATCCGTCACTGGCTGGTGCCCACCAGCAGCGGTACCGGCAGCGTTTTGGTGGGCAAACCCGAACATCGCACCGCCATGGGTACCTGCACGGCGGCCGTGCAGTTGGACGCCCTCATGGTGTCCTCCTTACTAAACAGTTGGCGACGCGCTCTTCGCTTGCCGCTGGCGTATGCCCCTGCGCGCTGGAGCGGCCCTACTGCACTCCCGCCCCAAGCGGCGGCACAGGCCTATATTCAGATCCAGCAAGCCCGCCAGCTTGGGCTTAGCCACCAGGACGACATCCTGACGTTAGCCTTGCATCGCCTGATGCTGCATCCGCACCTGCACCAGCACACCGGCGTTCGCGCGTTGATTGAGCAAGCGGTCCAAGGGCACGCGCCGCTTAGCCAATTGCTGGCCCCCTACAACGACAACGCCTGGCAGCGGGCCGTGTCGGATCTGACCCATGCCGGAGCACTTCAATGACCTTGGGCACTCAACTGAGTATCGCCATAGCCGAAACCGCCGTTTCAAAAGATCAATGCAAGGCCTGCCAACGTAAAGGGCTGCCCATCCTGCCATTGCGCCAAGCTCTGGTGCCGCGCTCACCGAATGAGCCGGTGCGGCCGGATACCGTGCACATTGATACGCGCCTGGGCTTACGCACGTTGCGCGCCGGCTACCTGTATGTATTGCTGGATCGCAAAATCTGGCAGGCATATCAGGTGAGCCCGGACGGGTATCTACGTCAATTCAACCCCTACGCACCTGCGCCAGCCAACGAGGCCCCGCTGTCCGATGCTTGCGTCTCGGCCAATCACGACTGCCCGGCATCGTTCCTCAACATCGACACCAGCAAACACACTCAAGCGTGGCTGGCCTTTGCCAATGACCCGTGGCCTGCCAGCGTGCTGGACGCCTATAAGGCCGGTCATGCTTCAGAGCGATTCCACAAGCTCGACCTTGCCAGTGCACGCGACAAACCTGCCAGCGTTGGCCTGGCCATGACGGATGAAAACCTGCAGGTAGACAAGCAGGTCTACGAATACCAGCGGCACCAGACGACCCCATTGTCGCAGCAAGAGTCAACGCCAAGATTCGACAGCGTGCATGGTTTCCATAGCCGCGCCCATCGCCTGAGCGCACTGAAGGGCTTCCTGCGCAACGCCGTCCCACAGCATCAACTCCAACACGGCGTCCTTGCGTTTGTACTGGATGACATCATCGGCCTGGTGCAGGAGCTCAACGACACCCGCAACCGCTGGGTCCAGCAGCGCCAGGCCTGGATGAATGACCCGGACCGGGCTTATCGTTACCAGACCTCTCAGTTACTGCTGGCCATTCGCGAAGTCCATCGCGAACAGGCAGAAGGCCAGACGCCCCTACCGGCGTCTGTCGAGCCCATGACCGGTGATGGCCCACCTGTATTTTCCAGCCCTGAGCAGCAACGCGAGCGGATCGTCCAGAAGCGCACACTCGCCAACAACCAGAAACTGGAGGAGCGCTACGATGAACAGAGCCGTGCCCTGTTTCACCAACGCTATGAGCAAGAATGGGCGAACTATCAGCGTTACATCGACCAAAGCGCACACGCCTATGCGGCAGCGTGTCGCTCCAGCCTGTTTGCGTGTGTCGAGCAAAATGACTACGACGGCGATGATCGCCCGTCAGGACGGGCTTACAGCCAGACGATGGCGCTGTGCCTGGAGGGCGGCATCAGTGAGGCGCCCGCGACACAAGATGACGGCCACACCGCCTCCCTCTGGAGTGGCTGGCTGAACGACCCAAAGAGCCCGGTCTACCGCGCCCTTCTCTTGCGTGACAAACGCTTGCTGGCCGATCTATTACCCAGTTTCAATGCCACAGGTGATAGCGACTGGAACGACAGTGAAAAGCTCTATTCCGCCATTACCAAGCTCATCGACAACGACGACTTCAAGCACCATGTCCGCCCCCGTTTACAGCAAGCCATGGCACAGCTTCTCGGTGCCCTCAACGCCGCTGCCGCCCGCTTGCAACCGTCGCTCGGCCCTGGCGTGGGACGGGTGGTTTCGCGTCTCAACAGTGCCAGTCAACTGCTCTATAACGGCATTCATCTGACCGAGCTCAAGGTGAAAATGAAACTGGGTGAATACTACGCCCTGCAATGCGAACACCTGCGCAGCCTGCAACGCAAAACCGCTGATGCCATCGACCGCACCTGGGAAGGCCTCAAGGACGATCTGGGCAAAATCGACGATGAGGCCCGCAAGGCGCGCAAGCAAGTGCGCCCGCTGATCCAGGGCGGCCTGCTCAGCCTGTCGGTGCTGGACCCCAAAATAGCCAACCTCAGCGTGACCATCAGCGTTTGGGTTGAGGGCAAGGTCACCGAACTGCAGGACACCCTGATGCGCCAGGCCAACCTCGGTGTGGATCAACTGGGCAAAGGTAGCCACGCTACGCTAGCCGAAATCGCCGTCGGGGTTGGCACGCTGGACCCGCAAGCGCGCAAGGTGTTGCAAGGCATCAAAGTGTCCTCCTACCTGGCAGCTAAATGGGTTCGCACCGGCTTTACCGGGCTGCGTGGCGCGGTCGGCAGTAGCGAGTTTTTGATGGCGATGGGCGGGATGTACCTGCTTAGCGACTCGCTGAACAAAAGTCTCAAGGAAGTGGAACAGGCAATAGGGGAAAAGTCCGTCGAAGCTAGGGTGGCGCTATATGGCAGCAGCATGGGAGTTTTGGGCGGAGGGGTGGAGGTAGTGGGAATAGCACTAGAAAAAGGTGCAGAAAAAGTGAAGGCAAGTGCGTTATCTATCCGAGCAACGACAGCTGCCAAAGCGACCGCACATACAGGCAATATATTCATACGGGTCGGAGGGAGCATTAGTGCAGTAGCAGGTCTGTACGATGCAACACAAGCAGGGTTTGCTGCTAATCGCACCTTGAAGAACGGCGATACAACTTCATCAAGTCTTTACGGAACATCGGCGGTTCTTTCAGGATTTGGAGCAGTTGCAGGCGTCTGGGCTGCTGCCACAGGCGCCAGCGCGCTGCTTGGCCCACTGGGTATAGCCATATTGCTCGGAATAGCAGCGTACGGACTCTATAAGTGGGCTGAAAGTAAGGAATCCACACCGCTGGACCGATGGGCAAGACGATCTTTCTTTGGTTACGGCAACGAGACGCTACCAATTCACTGGAATACATCCGATCAAGCCCACATCGCTATTGCCGAACTAAATGCCGCTACCTTAGGCATTGAGGCCGGCGTCAACTTCCGCCGGCGAATCGTCGATAGCGGCTCGCATGGCTGGGGAGGCCCCATAGGCAGCGTGGGTGCACAGGTCCATGAACAGCACCTCAAATATCGCCTGGTTCTGCCGTTCTTCGACGCCAACCGGTCGGCCTATCGCTGGTCACTGACGGTGCATCGCCACGGCGACGGCACGGCCAACCAGTACACCGGCGGCGAAGTGCTGGCCGAAGGCGAGTTGAATCCCCCCACCCTGGCAACCGCAGCCAGCGAACGCCGAGCGGCGCTGGCGGTGCCCAAACGCCCGAACAAGCCTGACTACCGGGCCGACAGCACCCTACCCACGCAGGAAGTTCGCACCGTCTCGTTGGCCGATGCCCGTACCTCGCAGGTCAACGATATCAAAGGCGCGGTTGTACTGTTGCCCGACCGCCGTCGGCACAACATTGAAGCGGCGACCTTGTCGGTAACCTACTGGCCCGATCGCGACATTCACGATGCCTACGCCGAGCTCATCTTGATGGATAGCTTGTAAACCACAGCCTTGGATGAACTTGGCATGGGCATTTGCCTACTTTTCCCATGGCGACCATCGCTGGCGATCAGCAACAGTGTGCCTGCTTATTGGTTGCCTGCTGCCCGCTTGAAGAGCCAAAGGTTAAAAAACAGCTCTGCCCTCAACTGGAACTACTCCAATGATGTTCACAACACCTTTACTCGACAAACCTGCTCCTGGCTGGAAGCACGATCTGCCGGGACCAAACGAGTCGCCCTCCAATGAACCGTATCCTCCCGTACTTTCGAATCCGCCCAATCATGTTGACGATGTATATCTTGAATTGGCACGCGCCACAGTGCGAACTCGCGGGATTGGTATTTGGATAGCTCCTTTTATGTTTCTGCTGTCCATGGTTACACCTGCAGGTATGATTAGCTATGTCGTCACGGAGCAACACCTCCCTCCCTTAGTGCTAAGTTTGCTAGGCCCCATCGTATTTATTACTGGCATATGGCTAGGCATTTATATCTGGAGAATGGACGTTGCCCCTCCCCGCGACGAACCCATCCGCTTCAACCGTTTCCGACGCAAAGTCTATGTTTACCGCTTCCACCACGACGGCCTCAGGCCCTTCAGCCGCACCGCCTGGGGCGTACGAGTCGAGGTCTATGACTGGGATAACCTGCGTGCCGAAGCCTGCAGCGTGTACGGCCCCATGGGCAGTGGCGGCCTCATCGAAACCGTCACCCTCGCCGTGGTGAAACCAGGCACCCATCAGGTAATAGATCGTTTTCATTTCGCCCACGAAATTCAACAAGGCGAAATGTACTGGGCCATGGCCCAACTGTTCATGCAACAGGGCCCGCACGCCCTGCCCACCTTCCCCCACCCGCCCCGCGACTGGAACAACGAAGACGTGACCTTCAATCTCGCGCGTCGCTTGGCCCCCAAAGTGCGGTGGCCAGTCGAAATAGACCTGGAGTCACGCAGCGCGCCCTGAATACAAACCATCAACCGAAGCAGCCTCACTACGACGACAGGCTAAAGAATACAAGCGGCGATCACCCCGAACTGGAACGACTCATCATGATATTTAAAACACCTTTACTCGACAAACCTGCTCCTGGCTGGAAGCACGATCTGCCGGGACCAAACGAGTCGCCCTCCATTGAACCGTACCCTCCCGTACTATCGAATCCTCCCAATCATGTTGGCAACGTGTATCTTGAGTTGGCGCGCGCTACTGTAAGAGTTCGTGGCGTAGGCATTTGGTCTGCCGCATTCGTGTTTGCAATGACATTGTCCTTAGCAATCTTCCTAATAATGATCCACGCCAGTTCTCCAACCCCTTCTTCTTTGTTATCCAAAATATTGGAGCTCGTCCCGATAGGTATCGGCATATGGCTGGGGATTTACTTCTGGCGAATGGACGTTTCTCCCCCCCTCGACGAGCCCATCCGCTTCAACCGCTTTCGACGCAAAGTCTATGTTTACCGCTTTCACCGTGACGGACTCAGGCCCGTCAGCCGCACCGCCTGGGGCGTGCGAGTCGAGGTCTATGACTGGGATAACCTGCGGGCCGAAGCCTGCAGCGTGTACGGCCCCATGGGCAGTGGCGGCCTCATCGAAACCGTCACCCTCGCCGTGGTGAAACCTGGCACCCACCAGGTAATAGATCGTTTTCATTTCGCCCACGAAATTCAACAAGGCGAAATGTACTGGGCCATGGCCCAACTGTTCATGCAACAGGGCCCGCGAGCCCTGCCCAACTTCCCCCACCCGCCCCGCGATTGGAACAAAGAAGACGTGACCTTCAATCTCGCGCGTCGCTTGGCCCCCAAAGTGCGGTGGCCAGCCGAAATAGACCTGGAGTCACGCAGCGCGCCCTGAATACAAGCCATCAACCGAAGCAGCCTCAATACGACGACAGGCTAAAGAATACAAGCGGCGATCACCCCGAACTGGAACGTCTCATCATGATATTTAAAACACCTTTACTCGATAAACCTGCTCCTGGCTGGAAGCACGATCTGCCGGGACCAAACGAGTCGCCCTCCAATGAACCGTATCCTCCCGTACTTTCGAATTCGCCCAATCATGTTGACGATGTGTACCTTGAACTGGCGCGTGCCACATTAAGGACTCGCGGGGTTGGTATTTGGTTAACTCCTTTTATGTTTTCGCTTGCAATAGCCGCCCCCGTCATGCTTATCGCCTACATATTAAAGGAGGGAGCGCCACCGACGATCCCAAGCATTTTCTTGTTCTTGGCATTTACTGCTGCGCTGTGGGGAGGCGTTTTTTTTTGGCGAATGGACGTCGAAGCCCCCCGCGACGAACCCATCCGCTTCAACCGTTTCCGACGCAAAGTCTATGTTTACCGCTTCCACCACGACGGCCTCAGGCCCTTCAGCCGCACCGCCTGGGGCGTGCGAGTCGAGGTCTATGACTGGGATAACCTGCGGGCCGAAGCCTGCAGCGTGTACGGCCCCATGGGCAGTGGCGGCCTCATCGAAACCGTCACCCTCGCCGTGGTGAAACCTGGCACCCACCAGGTAATAGATCGTTTTCATTTCGCCCACGAAATTCAACAAGGCGAAATGTACTGGGCCATGGCCCAACTGTTCATGCAACAGGGCCCGCGAGCCCTGCCCAACTTCCCCCACCCGCCCCGCGATTGGAACAAAGAAGACGTGACCTTCAATCTCGCGCGTCGCTTGGCCCCCAAAGTGCGGTGGCCAGCCGAAATAGACCTGGAGTCACGCAGCGCGCCCTGAATACAAACCATCAACCGAAGCAGCCTATATCCCTCACGACCTGGCGCTGCCCTACTCGCTCAATGAATCTGAGCATGGCCCATAGCGAAACCACTCATGACTTTTGGTAAAGAGTCCTTTTCGGATTCAGCGGTTTTTCTGAAGGAACGAGGAGCCGATACTCGACTCCATTGTTCACATCACTTCAGGAGTCACTCATGTCCATTCCCGCATTCGGCCTCGGCACGTTCCGCCTGCAAGGCCAGGTCGTCATCGATTCCGTCAGCACCGGCCTGGAGCTGGGATACCGGGTCATCGACACCGCGCAAATCTACGAAAACGAAGCCGATGTCGGCCAGGCCATCGCCGACAGCGGCATTCCACGGGACGAGCTATTCATCACCAGCAAAATCTGGATCGCCAACTTCGCCGAAGGCCAGTTGATCCCGAGCCTCAAGGAAAGCCTGCGCAAGCTCCAGACCGACTACCTGGACCTGACCCTGATCCACTGGCCATCGCCGGAAGACCAGGTGCCAGTCGCCGAATTCATGGGCCAGTTGCTGGAAGCCAAGCGCCAGGGCCTGACCCGGCAGATCGGCATTTCCAACTTCACCGTCGACCTGATGAAGCAGGCGATTGAAGCCGTCGGCGCCGAGCACATCGCGACCAACCAGGTCGAACTGCACCCGTACCTGCAAAACCGTACCGTGGCAGGGTTCGCCAAGGCCCATGGCATCCAGATCACGTCCTACATGACCCTGGCCTACGGCGAAGTGCTGAAGGACCCGGTGATCCAGCAGATCGCCGAGCGTCACCAGGCAACACCGGCCCAAGTGACCCTGGCCTGGGCCATGCAACTGGGCTACGCGGTAATCCCGTCGTCGACCAAACGCGCTAACCTGGCCAGCAACCTCAAGGCGCTGGACCTGACCTTGAGCGACGCCGACATGGCGCAGATCGCCGGCCTGGAGCGCGGCCATCGCCTGACCAGCCCCAAAGGCATCGCGCCGAACTGGGACTAACCCCCAGCCGGGTTGCAATAGAGCGACAGCGTGTGATGCAACTGAGCCAGCGTCTCGTCCACTGCGGCGACAGCGCCGGCCAGTTCGTTGTGGGCCTGTCGCTCGCAGACCTTCTCCAGTTGCTCGCAGCTGTCCATCAGAGCCTGGGCCTTGACCATCCGTGCACCGCCCTTGGTGCGATGGGCCAGGTCATGCAGGCGGGCAAAGTCCGCCGTTTTTTCTAATGTCGCCAGTTGCCCGTGGTCGGCTTCAAGGCTGTCGAGCAACGGCGCCAGCAGCTCTTTGACCGCAGAAATGTCGCCGCCGGTCAACTTCTCCAGATGGCTCAAGTCCACTCCCGATGACGCCTCATGCGGCGTCGCCGTACGCGACGCAAGGGCCGCGCGCAAATCCTCAAGCCCGGTGGGTTTGAACAGGCAGCCGTCCATGCCCGCCTGCCGGCAACGTTCGACTTCCTCCGGCTGCGCATTGGCGGTAAACCCCAGCAGCAGGCACGGCGCCAAACCGCGCTCATGCTCCAGGGTGCGTATATCCCGCGCCAGTTCGTAGCCGTCCTTGAACGGCATATTGCAGTCGGTAATCACCCCGTCGAACTGCCCGGACAGCCACACTTCAAGCCCCTCAACGCCATCTTCGGCCGTGGTGATCCGGTGCCCCAGAAAACTCAACTGCCGCGCCAGCAGCAGCCGGTTGGCCGGGTAGTCATCCACCACCAGGATGCTCAGGGCGCGGGCGGGTGGCACCTGCGGGGCAATGGATGCGGGCGGAATCAACTTGGCCTCGACGGTCGCCAGTTCCAGGGTGACGTCCACCCGTGTGCCCTGCCCCAGCAGGCTGCTCAACTGCAATTGGCCGCCCATCATCTCGCACAGGTTGCGGCTGATGACCAGGCCCAGGCCCGAGCCGCTGCGCGCCGATTGCGTGGTGTTGCTGCCCTGGATGAAAGGGTTGAACAGGCGCTGCTGGTCTTCGACGCTGATACCGATGCCGGTGTCCTCCACCCACAATCGCAGGTGCAGGTAACCGTTGGTAATCGACGACGACCCAGAAGCGCCAAGCCGTACCTGGCCCTGGGGCGTGAACTTGATGGCGTTGCTCAGCAGGTTCGACACCACCTGCTTGAAACGCATCGGGTCCACCAGCACAGGGCGATCAAGCAGCGGGTCGAGTTCCACCTGCAATATCAGGCCCTTGGCCCGCGCCAGCCCGTCAAAAACCCGCGCCACGGACGCCAGCAATTCGTGCAGGTTCGAAGACTCCAGGGCCAGGGACAGGTGGCCCGACTCAATGCGCGCGATATCGAGGATATCGCCGATCAACTCCAGCATGCTGCGCGATGCATCGGCGGCCACCTCCAGCGCATCGCGGTCGGCCCGGTCCTGTTCGGCGGCTTTCAGGGCCAACTCGATCATGCCGATCACGGCGTTCATAGGAGTACGTATTTCATGGCTCATGGTTGCAAGAAAGGTAGTCTTGGCTCGGTTGGCCGCGTCGGCGTCCTCCTTGGCCTCCTGCAACTGGCCCAGCAGGTGCTGCCTTTCGCTGACGTCCACCCAGCCGGCGATCATGCCCACCACCTGCTCATCACCGTCGCGGTACGGCAGCATCCAGTGGTAAATCGTCAGGGCTTTGCCACCCGGCACCTTGAGTACGCGGTCGTGAATCTGCGGCTCGCCCCGCTCCATCAGCCGCAGGTAGTCCTCATGAAAGGACTGGGCCTGGGGGCGGTTGCCGGTGTCGGTCTCGACCACCGTTTTGCCCACCACGTCCTCCAGCTTGAAACCGAACACATCCAGGTAAGCACTGTTGCATGCCATCAACCGCCCCAGGCGATCACGCACGTAAATCGGATGGGGTGTGCCATCAATCAACGCGCTCATAAACCGCATCTGGTCGCTTAGCGCACGCTCGGCCTGGGCCCGCTTGCGTATCAGGCGACGCAGATAAATGGCCCAGCCCAAGGTGATCAGCAGCAGCAACGCCGACAGGCCGAAGCCCTGGATGATCGCGGTGCGGTGACGGGACCAGTAGCTGTCCTCGATCACCACTTCGCTGCGCCAGTGGCCCGTCAGCTCGTCCATTTCCTGTGGCGTGATGCTCAACAATGCCTTGTCCAGGATCGAGTACAACTCCAGTTGGCTGCGGTTGACACCGAAGGCGATGCGGGCCGGTTCGGAGCCGACCGTGCTGGTCACCCGCAGGCGGTCGCGGTACTCCCGGGCGATGATGTAGCGCGCCCCGATCAACGTAATGACGGCGGCATCGGCGTTGCCGTTGGCCACCAGCGCCATGCTTTGCTCGGGATTCTCGGCGGTCACAAACCTGATGGTGGGATAGTCCTGGGCGATACTCTCCTGCTGGCTGTTACCCCCCAACAGTGCCAGGCGCTTGCCGGTCATGTCTTCCAGTGTGAGCGGGCTGCCGGCGTCGGTACGACTGACCAGCACATAGGGGTTGGTCAAGTAAGGCCGGGTAATGCGCACCTTGTCCGCATGTTCGACGCTGGGGGTCACCACGGCAATCATGTCCGCGCTGCCTGCACTGACCTTATCCAGTTGCTGGGGCAACGAGCTGCCCGGCACCACGTCAAACTTCAACCCGGTGCGCAGGCTGATACGGGCCAGGACTTCAGCACTCAAGCCCTCGAACCCACCCTGTTTGCCGAGAAATGAGACAGGCAGGAACTGGTCGAGCACCGCCACCTTTATGCGTGGATTTCGCTCCAGCCAACGCTGCTCACTGGCACTCAAGCGCAATCGTTCGGAACCCAGGAACCCGAGGTTGCCGGCACTCCAGCGCCGCAGGATTTCCATCCGCTCGCTGACCGGAATGACCGCCAGTGCCGCGTTGATGATCTGCAGCAGGCGGGTGTTGTCCTGGGCAAAGGCAAAGCCGAACGGGTTGACTTCAAGTGACGAGAAGTCAGCCATCCGAACGTTGTTCAGGTAGTTCCTGTTGATCAGGTAGTTGGTGCTGATGGCATCGCCGAGGTAAACGTCCGCCTGGCCGAAAGCCACGGCGCCGATGGCCTCGAAGGTCGACGGAAAAAGCTGTATCCGGGCATGGGGATAAAATGCCTGGACCGCCTCCGGCTGCATGTAGTGGTAGAGCATCGCGACACGCTTGCCGGCCAGATCGGCGCTCAGGGTCTGGCTGTCGCCCGTGCGGGTGACCAGGGTCGGTTGATCCATGGCATAGGAGCGCGACAGCACAAGTTGCGGGTCTGCCGCTTCGTAACCGTTGGCTGAGCCCACAAAGTCCACCTCACCGCGCTTGAGCGCCGTGATGACTTCGTCACGATTGTCATAGCGGCGGACTTCGATCTTGATGTTCAACGCATCGCCGATCAGCTCGGCGTAATCCGCCGTAATCCCTTCAAGCTCATCGTTGCTGCTCAGCTCGAACGGCGCGTAATCAGGCCCCGAGATCCCCATCAACAAACGGCGGTGCTCGCGCAACCAGCGCCAGTCCGCCTCATCCAGCTCTGCGGCCGGGGTTTCGATGAAGGAGTGCCCCAACAGAGAAAGAGCGCGAGGCTCTGCCAGGGCCGGGGTATGCAGACAGAGCAAGCCCAGCCATACGCTTGCGCTGAGCCACAAGACTCGGAGCGTGGTCATTTCAGATCAGATGATTGCGCTGGGCGAACTTGGACAAATGCACCACCGACGACATTCTCAGCTTCTCCTTCAGGCGGGTTTTATAGGTGCTGATGGTCTTGTGGCTGAGCAGCATGTCCTCGGCAATTTCCTTGTTGCCCAGCCCCAACGCGAGCTTTTGCAACACGGTCAACTCACGGTCGGACAGGTCTGCCACCAGGTCCTGTTCAGTGGACTGCAGATCGTCCCGGCGTACCGAGCTGGTAGGCAAGCTGGGAAAGCAGCTGTAATTGGACATCACGGCCTTGATTGCTTTTTGCAGCTCGTCCAGCTCGCCGGTCTTGGCGACAAAACCCATCGCACCGGCACGCATGCAGCGGGTGGAAAAAAACACCGCCAGGTAGGAGGTCAACACCAGGATTTTGCAGGGCAAGCCCAGCGCCTTGATCCGGCTGATCACCTCCAGGCCCCCCAGCTTGGGCATGGCCAGGTCGAGGATGATCAGCTCGGGACGTTCCTCACGGGCAATCTGCATGGCATCGGCGCCGTTACCGGCTTCGAAGATCGTGTCGAAACCTTCCTGCTTCAATAAATACCGAACGGTTGCGCGGATAAATGGATGGTCATCCACGATTAAGGCTTTGCTCATAGGGCTCCCCTGGGAGAATTCAGTACCGTTGCACATCACACGGGACCTATCTACCTGTGAGAAATAACAGTTCCGACAAACGGCACCGAATATTCCTACAAGCAACAGCCAGGTCCCTTCATTTGATAAACGCCTGGCCATGGGTAGCGGCACCTGCGTGCCTGGCTAGTCGCAAGCGCGCAACCTTACCAATGGAATGACGCAACAACTGAAGGGATAGTCCCAGTCTTATGTAGGACTTTTCCTCACTAAAAGCATAGTAAACAGCCGGCTTCCGGGGAGCATAAGTGGTTTAGTCAGTGGTACTCGGACTCCAGAAGGCCTGTACCACCAGGGTCGAGGTGGAAATGCGCGCCACCAGGGCGTCCAGTTCGTCACCGTCTACCGAGGTCACGGCCAGCGTCGCCTCGATTTCCACCTCTTCGGGACCAAAGGGGCGCACGTCCACATCACTGGCCGGGTAGTTGCAGCGCGCCAGTTCGGCTTCGAGCAGGGCCAGTACCGCCTTTTGCTGGGTACGACGGGCTACCACATAAAGGATGTTGGTCACCTCGGCCGACACCACATCCAATGGCTGGCGGTTGATGTTATTCACGATCGGCCGCAGCAAGGTGTTGGCCGCCAGCACAAACAGCGTGCCCAGCAGCGCTTCCAGGATCAGGTCGGCACCGGCACAGGCGCCCACTGCCGCCGACGCCCAGAGGGTGGCGGCGGTGTTCAGCCCGCGCACGTTGCCTTCCTCACGCATGATCACCCCGGCGCCGAGAAAACCGATGCCCGAAACCACATAGGCCACGACCCGCACCGCCCCTTCGGCGCCGCCCAGGCGGTTGGCCATGTCGACAAAAATCGCCGCCCCTACCGCCACCAGCACGTTGGTGCGCAAGCCCGCCGTGCGCTGGCGATACTGGCGCTCGAAACCGATCAGCCCGCCGAGGATGAACGCCGCGGTGAGGCTGACCAGCGTGTCGACCAGCGAATTGAGGTTGATGTTGTTGATTGCTTGCATAGGAGTCTTCCCTATTCATTACCAGCCAAACTTGCGGATATAGAAACCTTCAGCGTCTGGGTCAGCCGACAGGCGCGTGCGTAGTACCGCGATGCAAGGCATCACGCACTGTTAAGCGTCGATGAGAGGGAATTCGGGATCGGGCCAGGACAGGCCGCCACCGGGATGCCGCTTCTCGCTTTTGGCGAGACAACGGCATCGGGAAAATGCGCGTTACCTTGCCAAGTATGTGCCGGTTATCGAGACCGGCCGACGACTGTCACTCGAACAAGTACCCACTGAGGGTCTCCGCTATTGATGAAAACGCGCGAAGCTTACGCCCTGATTTCAGGAGAGTAAACCGTAGGAAAAGTTACCCGATGGGTTTGGAAGAGTTCTTCAGGTTGGGTTCAGCCGGGTCTTCAAGCAAATGTGGGAGCTGGCTTGCCAGCTCCCACATTGGAGGTGTACACCTGCAAATTCCGGGTGGACTGTCTATTGGGCGTGGCCGGTTCGCCATTGACGGCGAGAAAATACCCCGGCGGCGCCTCGAAAAAGCGCTGCAGCTCGACTTCATCCTCAAGGGTCAGCTCAACCACCCGAATGCCCGCTATCGAACTGCGCGGCAACTCCATTGTTTCAACAACCTCCATGTTCATCGCGCCTCAATCATCCCGTGTGAGCACTTCCAGCAACTCAATCTCAAACCGCAGATTGCTGTTGGGCGTGATATGCGCGCCCATTGACCGCTCGCCATAGGCCAGGTGCGCCGGCACAAACAACGTGCGGATGCCGCCGACTTTCATGCCCATCAAGCCTTGGTCCCAGCCTTTGATCACACGACCGGTACCGATCACACATTGAAATGGCTTGCCGCGTTCCCATGAGGAATCGAACACCGTGCCGTCTTCGAGGGTGCCGGTGTATTGCGTGGTGATGAGGGCGCCTTTGACTACGGTTTTTCCGTCGCCGAGGCGGGTGTCGGTGATTTGTAGTTCATTGCTCATCGCGTTCTCTCGTTATCCAAAGTCACAGCCAATGCCAGAACCGGCTCCAAAACCCCCGCCCCAAATCATTCTTGCAGCCCGCATATTGCGCGGCATACATCTGCGAACGCGCCTGTACCTTACCCGCCACCGGCATCAGCCAGGCTTTGCTCGCATAGGTGCGCTGACGATAACCGCCCCAGCCTTCGTGGTAGTTCAGGTATTGGCCGTAGGCGTCGTATTTGTACACGCCGTTGATGGTGTAGGTCTTGTCCATGTACCAGCCGACAAAGTCGATGGCGTCGTCAAAATGCTCGCGACTGGCGCCATAACGGCCAGTGCTTTTCTGGTAGTCGCTCCACACTTCATCCTTGGCCTGGGCATAGCCGGAGGCAGTAGAAACGCGGCCCCAGGGGATGATCCACAACAGGTATTTGCGGGGTGTCTTGGCGTCCTGCCGAAAGCCGGACTCTTGATACATGATCGCGAACGGCACCTGGATCGGCACGCCCCAGCGTGCCTGGGTGACCTTGGCGGCGTCGTACCAATCGTCTTTTTCGCGGAAGATGCCGCAGATGTCGTTGGGGGTGCGGGGTGGCGAGGTGCCGCAGCCGGCCAATAAGGCAGCAAGTAGCAACAGCCCTGCGGTTTTTCCTGCGTTCAAAAGCGCACCGTCTCGTCGTGAGGATAAAAGGCGGGCAGTTTACTCGTTCGTCAGGGTTGCTGCAGAGGTCAAAGCGAGTCTATTTCTGTGGCGAGGGAGCTTGCTCCCGCTGGAGTGCGAAGCGCTCCCAACCCGATGGACGCGGTATGCCTGGGACGTTGCGTTCACCGGTTTTGGGGCTGCTGCGCAGCCCAGCGGGAGCAAGCTCCCTCGCCACATAAAGCACCTCAAGTCGTGATCAGGCCAATGGCACCCGACGAGTAGTGATCGCCAGGCGACCCACGCCAAAGCTCAACGCCGCACCCAGCAGCAACATCACCAGGGTGCTCCACGCCGCGCGGGACAGTTGCTTGGCCGCCACTTCACCGGCTTCACGGGCTTTCTGTTCCGCCTGTTGCTTCAGTTCTTCAACTTTCTGCATGGCCTGCTGATAAGCCTGGGCATAGTTGTCGACGATCTGGGTCGCTTCAGCCTGGCTCTTGCCGGTACGGGCGGCGACGATGTTGACCAGCGCCTGTTTGTCCGCTGCGTTCAACGCCGGCTCACCGGACGCCTTGACCCGCTCGAACCATTGCTTCAGCTCATCACCGGCCTGGGTTGGATTGGTCGCAGCATCGTTGGCCGATTGCTTGCCGTCGGCGCTGGCCTGGTCGGCTTTTTGCTCGACGTTGGCCGGGTCCAGCTCAGGCTTGCCGCTCTGCTTGAGCAGGGTGTCGAGCTGGCCTTGCAGGCTGTTCCAGTCCAGCTTGATACCTTGCTCATCCAGCTGCTGCTTGACGCTGTCGCTGATGCCCGGTGCCACGGCGGCGATACCGCTGCCGGCAGCCGACAGGCCTTTGCCCACGACATTCCCCGCCGCACCTACCACGCTGGTGGCCAGCGCAGCCAGCAGCCAGGTGGTCAACAGGGTGGTGATGGTCCAGCTCAGTACGCCGTGCAGGCCGCCGCGATCCGGTGCGGTGCGCCCGGCCACAAATGCGCCGGCGCCGATGGCCAACAGCGTCGACACAAACAACCAGATCCCG
Organism: Pseudomonas sp. BIGb0558; assembly: GCF_024807515.1. Taxonomy (NCBI): domain Bacteria; kingdom Pseudomonadati; phylum Pseudomonadota; class Gammaproteobacteria; order Pseudomonadales; family Pseudomonadaceae; genus Pseudomonas; species Pseudomonas sp. BIGb0558. The sequence continues at coordinate 7,073 of NZ_JANUEW010000061.1, read as the reverse complement.
GCACCGGTGCCAAATCCGCTCAGCGGGTTGCCGGCTGCCATCGGGTTCACTGCACTGGCGCCAATCGCGGTGCCGAGCACGCTCAACACCAGATAGGTCACCAGGGCAATTGCACTACCGGCCAATACCGAGCCCCAGGAGACACGGAACAGCGAACGGTTGGTTTCATAGACAGTGGTCATGGTCGATCCTTTTACAATGGGTAGGTGGCCAGTTTGGCGAGGGGCCTGCCCTGCGGTCTCGGCACAATTGCACTAGGCGCACTGGTGCATTCGCACCCCGCGTGCGGCAACTTCTCTGCACTATCCTGAGCCCCAGGTGTCGTACTCCCTATGCGTCTGACACCGCTCCCCTGTAGGAGCTGGCTTGCCAGCGATGGTCGTCAACGATGACGCGCGGTTCCTGAATAGTCGCGTTGCTGTTGAGCTTTTCGCTGGCAAGCCAGCTCCTACAGGGGGCGCAGGTGCCCTCAATATTGGAGAAACCATGAGCCAGGCCGTCCTCGCCAAAGAAACCAACCGCCGCCAACTGCAGCAGATCATCTCCGGCTTGTCCGATGGAGTGATCCTCGCCGAGGTCGACCAAACCATCCTGTGGGCCAATGAGGCCGCGCTGCTGATGCATGGCGTGGAGAATGTCGAAGACCTTGGCGCCAACACCCAGGACTACGCCAAGCGCTTTGCCTTGCGCTATCGCAACAACCACCCGCTGGTGCTGGAGAATTACCCGCTGAGCCGGGTGGCAGGCGGTGAGGAGTTCAGCGACGTGGTGGTGGAGGTCACCCCCACTGGCGACGAGGAAAAGACCTGGGTGCATCGCCTGCGCAGCCTGGTACTCAACGACTCGAGCGGTGAACCGGAGCTGTTGGTGCTGATCCTGAGCGACGCCACGGAATGGGCCAGCGCCGAACAACGCTTTGAAAAAACCTTCAATGCCAACCCGGCGCCGGCGGTGATTTGCCGCTTGAGTGACCTGCGCTACATCAAGGTCAACCAGGGCTTCCTGGAGATGACCGGCTACAACCGTGACCAGGTGATCGGCCGCTCGGTGTATGAACTGGACGTGCTGGAGCAGGCCGAAAACAAGGACCTCGCCGTCAAGCGCCTGGGCGAAGGCGCGACCATCCCGCAGATGCAAGCCGAACTGAAGCTGCCCGAGGGCGGCAGCAAACTGGTGATCGTGGCCGGCCAGCCGCTGGACATGAACGAGGAAGACTGCATGCTGTTTTCCTTCACCGACCTTGAGCCCCGGCGCAAGGCCGAAACCGCCCTGCGCCAGAGCGAGGAACGTTTCGCCAAGTCATTCCGCCTGACGCCGGTGCCGACCCTGGTGTGCAACGCCGCCAACCGGCAAGTGGTGGACATCAACGAAGCCTTCATGACCATCACCGGCTACACCAGTGAAGAGCTGATCGGCAAATCCATCGAAGACATCGACTTTATCGACAGCCCCCAAGCCAGCACGCAGCTGTTCACCACCCTGGAGAAAGCCGGCAACCTCGACGGCCTCGACCTGAAGATCCGCAAGAAAGGCAGCGAGGTGATCGACTGTGTGCTGTCTGCCGACACCGTCAGCATTCAGGATGTGCCCTGCTACCTGCTGGTGTTGATGAACATCACCGAACGCAAGCGCTCCGAGCTGGAACTGGTGGCCGCCATCGAGGAAGTGATGCAGGACGCCTCCTGGTTCAGCCAGACGCTGATTGAAAAACTGGCCAACGCCAAGAGCGTCAATAGCCCCAACGTACCGAACATTTCCTTTACCGACCTCACCGCTCGGGAGCGCGATGTACTGGGCCTGATTTGCGAAGGCCTGGCCGACAAGGAAGTCGCCTCGCGCCTGAAACTGGCGCCCAATACCGTGCGTAACCATGTGGCCACGGTGTACTCCAAACTCGGGGTGCATAGCCGTAGTGCAGCCATCGTCTGGGCCCGTGAACGCGGGCTGTTTGCCGGTGAATTGCGGGTTAAAAAACCGAAATAGAGTGCAAATGCACTAGTGCGACCGGTGCAAATTCGCCTTATTGCGCGGGGGTGCACTGCTTAACCTTGAAGGGTGGGCACAGGGCCTTGGGTCCTGTGCTGTTGAGATGTCATGCCTTCAAGGAATCCATCATGAAAAGCGAACAAGTCAAAGGCGCCGTCGAGAAAGTGGCCGGCAAGGCTCAAGGTTTTCTGGGTGATCTGACCGGTGACGAACAGCTCCAGGCCGAAGGTGTGGCCCGCCAGGCCGCTGGCCAGTTGCAGCAAACCTACGGTGACGCGCTGGACACCGTCGGCGATTTCGCCAAGCAAAAACCCCTGGCGACGGTTGCGATTGTCGCCGGTGTCGGCCTGCTGCTGGGCCTGATGCTGCGTCGTCGCTGAGGAGAGCCCACATGTTTACGCTCTCCCAACTGCGCAACTGCATTGAAGAGGCGCTGTCGCCCCTGACCTGCGAGTTCACCCTGTGCCGTGACGCCTCGTTGACCCTCAAGGTCTTCGATGCCGAAAGCGGCCGGGTAGATCTGGTGGTCACCGGGATCAGCGTCAACAAACTGCAGACCCCGCAGGCAGTGGAAAAGATGGTCGACGAGTTGCGCTACGAGTTGCAGAGCAACACCGTCGGCAAAGTCACTCTGGATGATCTGCCTCTACGTCCACTGTAGGAGCGAGCTTGCTCGCGAAAAACCTGAGGGCGCCGCTGCCTGTCAGATTAACCGCGTTATCGTTAACGACCTTCGCGAGCAAGCTCGCTCCTACACTGACCGAGCCTTCAACGACGCCCCGATAAAATAGAACACCCCTCCTCCGACAATAAACGCTGCCAACATGTAGAACATGTAGTGGGCCGGCAGGCTGGCCAGCACCAGCCCGCACAGCACCGGCCCCAGGGCAGCGCCGAGGTTGGAGAGGTTTTGCGCGCCGTAGTACATGCCGCGCAGGTGGTCCGGGGCGATGCGGTCGATAAACATGTACTCGGCAGGAAACACCACGATTTCGCCCACGGTGAAAATCGCCATCGCCAGGATCCACCACCACACGTTGCTCGCCAGGGCAAAGCCAATCACCCCCAGCATGAACATGCCCAGGCCGAAGATCAGCCACTGGCTCAGGTGGCGGTGGGAAATGCGTCGGCCAATCGCGTATTGCAGGGCAATCACCAACACGGCGTTGGTGGTGAGAACTGCACTGATGATGGTGTAGGTGTATTCGGCGGTAGTGGTGGTCACCAGGTACTGCGAAAGGTACGCGGTGAACTGGCCAAACACCACGGCACTTAGCAGGCCGCCGATGGTGAAACACACCAACCGGTGATCCCGCAGCAATACGCGGCCCACGGCGAGGAACGACACCGGCTTTTGCGTGGTGTCGACGGTGGCCAGGGTGCGGTCGCCCCAGCGCCAATACAGCAGGAAAAACCCAAGACCCAATGCGGCCGACAAGATAAACGGCAAGCTGATATCGAGCTTGGCCACCATCGCGCCAAAAAACGGGCCCACCGCGTATCCGATATTGGTCAGGGTGTACTTGATGGAAAACGCTTCGCTGCGCTCATCCTCCGGCAGCAGGCTGGCAAACCCGGATTTGATCGCAATGTCGATCACCGCATACGCCAGGTTGATCAGGATCAGGCAGCTGTAGAACGACCAGATTTCCCGGGCCAGCACCGTGCCGACAAACCCCAGGGCAAACACCACGCTCAGGCTGAGCAGCAGGCGATAACTGTTGATGCGGTCTACCAGAAAGCCGCCATAGACGCTCAGCAGTGAACCGACGATCAGCGAACTGCCGATCACCAGGCCGACCTGGCTGATGTCCAGGGCAAAGTGGTTGGTGAGGTAGATGACCAGGTACGGAAACGTGATGGCCTTGGCCAGGGTGAGGATCAGCGTGGCCGACAACAGCAGGTTCACGGTACGCGGGTAATTTCTTATTGTGGCAAGCATCCTGCTCTCATTCTGATCAAGGTAAAGGGGCCATTGCAGCCCGCAAGCGGACCTACCTTAACGCAAAACAACAGACAAAAAATGCTGATTTATGCATTTATGCAAAAATCAAATGCGGCAGGATGAGCACGGGATCGCTCATCCCGCTGCCGGGGTTATTTTTTAACGGGCGTGATGTCGAGAATCGTGCCGTTGGTGGTTTTGAGCAACACGTACTTGTCGTTCACACGGGCCCACTGGCTGTCTTCTTCCGGCTGCTTCAGGCCATGTTTCTTCCAGTCGGCGATGGCCGATTCCTTGCGCATCAGAATGTCTGGCGCGCGGTCACCGGTCTTGAGGTCGCGGGTATTGATGTTTGAAGGCTGCACGGTTTTTTGCTCGGTATCGGCGGCCTGGACGGTGAAGCTCGCGGCGGACAGGCTCGCGGCAACCAACAGGCAGGCAACAAGGGACTTGGACTTCATGGGCACTTCCTTCAATGAATGACGCGTAAAGATTCCGACCGCAGCCGCGGGGAATCATTCAGCGCAGTGATGGAAGCGGCAGATGGATGGACAGCCAGCGACCGGGCTGGCGATTAATCAGATAAGATTGGTTCTTTTTTCCAGCTGCCCAGGACGTCCAATGACTGGTACCCACGTCATCATCATTTTCGTGACCGTTGTCACCTTGCTCGCGCTGTACGTATTCGGCACCTATCGGGAACTGGTGGCCTTGCTCGATCGTTGCAAAAAAGCCTTCGGCCAATTCAAGGAGGCCGAACAGCAATTGGCGGCGGCGCAAGATGCCCCGTCACCCGGCGCGGAAATCGCCGGCCTGGAAAGCCGCGTCGCGTTCACCCGCCAGCTGTTCCACGACTCGGTCAACAACTACAACACCTACAAGCACAAGTCGCCAACGTCGGTGGTGGCTGAACTGCTGGGGCATCGTGAGGATGCGAGCCTGTCCGGGTTTTAAATGATCGTTGAATGATCGTTCCCACCCGCGGGAACGATCAGTATGGAAACGATCGGCGTCAGCGCCCATTGCTCTCGTGAAATTAATCCTGTAATTTTTCATGAAATTTCTTGATAAGAATTTCACGAAACGCCTATGGACAAGCAAGAAGAACTCGACGCCCTGGCGATCCTGATCCACGACCTGCGCAAGCACAAGAAGCTCACCCTGGCGCAACTCGCGCAAAAGATCGAGCGTTCCGTGGGTTTCCTGTCCCAGGTTGAACGCGGCCTGTCGCGCCCCACCGTGGCCGACCTCACCGCCATCAGCCACGCCCTCGGTGTGCCCACCACCTATTTCTACAGCCTGTCCAAACCCAAGGCGGTGGATTGGGTCACGCGCCCCAATGAGCGGCGCACGGTGTATTACGCCAATGGCATCACCGACATCCTGGTGTCGCCGAGCATGCATGGCGCGTTCTCGATCCTCGACAGCCTGCTGGCCCCCGGTGCCAACAGTGGCGAACAGACCATGAGTGACCGCGCCGAACAGGCCGGCTACGTACTGGAGGGCGAGTTGACGCTGTGGGTCGAGGGCGAGGCCGACTCGGTCACCCTGGGCCAAGGTGACAGCTTCCACCTGGCCAGTTTTGCCCACTGCCGCTACGGCAACCTGACCGACCTGCCCGCCCGCGTGCTGTGGGTCTACAACTAGGAGCAACACCCGTGAAAAGCCATTCCTCCACGCTGCTGGCCGAAGTCCGGACCTTTCGCCAGAACCATCCCGATGTGCGCTACGTCGACCTGATTGCCCTGGACATTCCCGGGCATTTCTACGGCAAACGCTACCCGGTGGAGATGCTGGAAAAGGTCGCCGCCGGCAGCCCCTTGAAGCTGCCGCAAAACGCCGTATTGCTGGGCGCCCAGGGCGGCCTGTTCAAGATCGGTGACTACTGCTTTCACGACGGTGACCCGGACGCCAACCGCCGCCTGGTGCCCGGCACGCTCAAGCCGGTGAGCTGGGAAGCGCAGCCCCTGGGGCAGATGCTGATCACCTCCGACGGCACTGAAGCGCCGATTGAATTCGAACCCCGGGAAGTGCTGGCCAAGGTGCTGGAGCGCCTGCACCGCAAAGGCATTCACCCGGTGGTGGCGTTTGAGCTGGAGTTCTACCTGTTCGACAAAAAGCTCAGCGACGGCCTGCCGCAGTTCGCCCGCGACCCGCTGAGCGATGACGCCGATGACCAGCCCAACCTGCACATCGAGCGCCTGTCGCGCTTTGCGCCGGTGCTGGACGACATGGTCGAGACCGCCAAGGCCCAGGGCATCGACATCACGGTGATCACCGCCGAGTTGGGTCCCGGCCAGTTCGAGATCAATTTCGGCCATCTGGAAGACGGCCTGCGCGCCGCCGACTGGGCCGCCCTGTTCTGCCGCAGCACCCGGGGCGTGGCCCTCAAGCACGGTTATCGCGCCAGCTTCATGGCCAAGCCTTACCTGCAACATCCCGGCAGCGGCATGCATGTGCACGTCAGCCTGTACGACGCGGCAGGCAACAACCTGCTGGCGGCCCACCAGCAACAACCGTTGCGTCACGCGGTGGCCGGCTGCCTGGAACTGCTGCCCCACTGCATGCCGATCTTCTCGCCCAACCACAACGCCTTCCGCCGCCTCGGCGGCACGGTCAACGCGGCCACTCGCGCCTGCTGGGGTTTTGAGGACCGTGACGCCTGCGTGCGCATCCCGGAATCCGACCCGCGCAACCTGCGGATCGAACACCGCCTGGCGAGTGCCGATGCCAACCCGTACCTGGTGTTGGCGGCGATTCTGGTGGGGCTGGAGCATGGCCTTGACGCGGCCAAAGAGCCCTTCGCCCCACTGAACGAAGACCGCAACAGCGGCACGGATTTCCCCCTGGAAATGCTCGAAGCGGTGCGCGCCATGCAGCATCAGCCGGTGCTGCGCGAAGGCCTGGGCGCAGAGTTTGTCGACGTGTATTGCGAAAACAAACGCCAGGACCATCTGGCGTTCCAGCAGGAGATTCATGCGCGGGAATATCGCTGGTATCTCTAACTGATCCACTCCCCTTTCCGTAGCAGCTGTCGAGCCTTGGCGAGGCTGCGCTGAAACAGTGTTTTATTAAAACCAAAACCAAACCACCCAAACGCCCAACACAGAAAACAAACGGGGCGGGGGAAAAAGTGGGTTTT
>NZ_JANUEW010000060.1:0-27227 GCF_024807515.1 Pseudomonas sp. BIGb0558 | reverse complement strand
CCGAGCATTAGCGAGGTGCCGAGTGGTGGGGCAAGAGCGTTTTGCTTACTTTTGCGCTTTTCAAAAGTGAGCCGCTGTAAGAGCGGAACCAATAGCGGCCGTTACCGCAGCAACGGATATGCCCCCCCTCCCGAAAAGCTTTTCACCCCGAGCCCCCCCGATCCCACAACCCGTTGATTAATGATGCCACCCGCTCAGCTATACTCCCCTCCATTTGAATGGCCCTCGAGGAATTACTGTGAAGAACTGGACCTTGCGCCAACGGATTTTGGCGAGCTTTGCGGTCATCATCGCGATCATGCTGCTGATGGTAGTGGTCTCGTACTCACGCCTGCTGAAGATCGAACTCAGCGAAGAATCGGTCCGCGACGACGCAGTCCCCGGGGTGTACCTGAGCTCGATGATCCGCAGCGCCTGGGTCGACAGCTACCTGCAGACCCTCGACATCATCGGCCTGCGGGAAGACAAGGGCCTCACCGACGCCGACAAGGCCGACTTCAAGTCTTTCGAAGCCCGCATCCTCACCCAGATGGCCAATTACAAAGCAACCATCAACGGCGACGACGATCAGGCCGAGTTCGATAAATTCGAAGCCCTGCACCAGTCCTACAACAAGGCCCTGTTTGGCGTCCTCGACCACCTGCAGAACCGCGACGTGGCCGGCGCCCGTAAGCTGTTCGACGCCGAGCTGACCCCGACCTGGACCGCAGGCCGCATGAAGCTCAACGACATCATCACCGAAAACAAAAACGTCGCCGACCGCGCCACCAATGCCATCGACGACGCGGTGTCCGCTGCAAAAATCAGCATGGGTGTCTCGCTGATCCTCGCGATCCTGGCCGCCGGCCTCTGCGGCCTGCTGCTGATGCGCGCGATCATGGCGCCGATGAAACGCATCGTCGATATCCTCGAAACCATGCGCACCGGTGACTTGAGCAAGCGCCTGAACCTGGAACGCAAAGACGAATTCGGCGCAGTGGAAACCGGCTTCAACGACATGATGACCGAGCTCACCGCCCTGGTGTCCCAGGCCCAGCGCTCCTCGGTACAGGTCACCACTTCGGTCACCGAGATTGCCGCCACCTCCAAGCAGCAACAGGCCACCGCCACTGAAACGGCCGCGACAACCACCGAGATCGGCGCCACTTCCCGGGAGATCGCTGCCACGTCCAAGGACTTGGTCCGCACCATGACCGAAGTGTCCACCGCCGCCGATCAGGCATCGGTGGCCGCCGGTTCCGGCCAGCAAGGCCTGGCCCGCATGGAAGAAACCATGCATTCGGTGATGGGCGCCGCCGACCTGGTGAACGCCAAGCTGGCGATCCTCAATGAGAAGGCCGGCAACATCAACCAGGTGGTGGTCACCATCGTCAAGGTGGCCGACCAGACCAACCTGCTGTCCCTCAACGCCGCCATCGAGGCCGAGAAAGCCGGTGAGTACGGCCGCGGATTTGCCGTGGTGGCCACCGAAGTGCGGCGCCTGGCTGACCAGACCGCCGTGGCCACTTACGACATCGAGCAGATGGTGCGCGAGATCCAGTCGGCGGTGTCGGCCGGGGTGATGGGCATGGACAAGTTCTCTGAAGAAGTGCGCCGCGGCATGTTCGAAGTGCAGCAGGTGGGCGAGCAGCTGTCGCAGATCATCCATCAGGTGCAGGCGCTGGCGCCGCGGGTGTTGATGGTCAACGAGGGCATGCAGGCCCAGGCCACCGGCGCCGAGCAGATCAACCATGCGCTGGTGCAGTTGGGCGATGCCAGCAGCCAGACCGTGGAGTCTTTGCGCCAGGCCAGCTTTGCCATCGATGAGCTGAGCCAGGTCGCGGTCGGCCTGCGCAGCGGCGTGTCGCGTTTCAAAGTCTGATGAGCGACCTCGCGGCTAAACGCGGTGCCGTTGCGGCAGTGAAAAAAGCGCTGTTCCTGGTGTTTCACATCGGCAACGAACGGTATGCCCTCAAGGCCACGGAAGTGGCTGAGGTGCTGCCGCGTCTGCCGCTCAAGCCCATCGCCCATGCACCTGTCTGGGTCGCGGGGATTTTTGCCCATCGCGGGGCGATGGTGCCGGTGATCGACCTCAGTGCCCTGACCTTCGGCACACCGGCCCAGGCCCGCACCAGCACGCGCCTGGTGCTGGTCAACTATCAGCCCGATGTACTCGTCCCGGCACGTTGGCTGGGGCTGATCCTTGAGCAAGCCACTGACACCCTGCGGTGTGATCCTGCGCAGTTCCAGCCTTATGGCCTGGACAACCGCCAGGCACCGTACCTGGGCCCGGTGCGTGAAGACGAGCGCGGGCTGATGCAGTGGATCGGCGTGGCCGACCTGTTGACCGCCGACGTGCAGGCGCTGCTGTTTGCCGCTGGCGAGGAGGGTTGATGAGCAGCGATCAACGCTTTTTCGACTTCCTTAAGGAACGCATCGGCTTGGACGTGGCCTCGGTGGGCGAAGCGATCATCGAGCGCGCCGTGCGCCAGCGCAGCCTGGCCCTCAACGCGCAGACGGCAGATGAATACTGGCGGCAGTTGGTGGCCTCGGCGGATGAACAGCAAGCGCTGATCGAAGCAGTGATCGTCCCCGAAACCTGGTTTTTCCGTTATCCCGAATCCTTCGCCACCCTGGCCCGGCTTGCCGTGGCCCGCCTGGCCGAAATCAAGCACATGCGCGCCCTGCGGATCCTCAGCCTGCCATGTTCCACCGGCGAAGAACCCTATTCGATTGCCATGGCCTTGCTCGACGCCGGGCTGGCGCCGCATCAGTTCAAGGTGCAGGGCATGGACGTCAGCCCGCTGTCGGTTGAGCGCGCCCGGCGTGGGGTGTACGGCAAGAATTCATTTCGCGGCCAGGACATCGAGTTCCGCGAGCGCCACTTCAATGAGCAAAGCGATGGCTACTGCATTGCCGAGCGGGTGCGTGAGCAAGTGCGCCTGCAAGTGGGGAACCTGCTGGACCCCAGGCTGCTGGCCAACGAGCCTGCCTACGATTTTGTGTTCTGCCGCAACCTGCTGATCTACTTCGACCAGCCGACCCAGAAGCAGGTGTTTGAAGTGCTCAAGGGCCTGACCCACGTCGACGGCGTGCTGTTTATCGGGCCTGCCGAAGGCAGCCTGCTGGGGCGCCTGGGCATGCGTTCGATTGGGGTGCCGCAGTCGTTTGCCTTCAGTCGTCATGCCGAACCTGCGCCTGAACCGGTGTTTGTGCCGATGCCCGCGCCGATCCCCCAGCGCAGTGCCGCGCCTATTCCGACCCGGCCCCGGCCGTTCAGCACGGTCGGCGCCCAAGTGGTGCCGATCAAGCCGCCGCCCCCACAGTCGGACGCCGCCGATCTGCTCAGCCAGATCGCGACCCTGGCCAATGAAGGCAAAAGCCTGGAAGCCCGTGCGGCCTGTGAGCGTTATTTACACAGCCACCCGCCGGCAGCCCAGGTGTTTTACTGGCTGGGCCTGCTCAGCGATGTGGCCGGTAGCGCCCTGGAAGCCCAGGGCTATTATCGAAAAGCCTTGTACCTGGAACCGCAGCACCCGCAGGCCTTGATGCACCTGGCTGCGTTGCTCGAGTCCCAGGGCGATGTCGCCGGCGCCCGCCGTTTGCAGGCCCGTGCCGCGCGCAGCGAGCGCGCTGACAGTGAGCGTAAATCATGACCCTGGATCCCGCGCTGAACCTGACCCTGGCCGACACCCAGGCCATCGACGACTGCTGGAACCGCATCGGCATCCACGGTGACAAGTCTTGCCCGCTGCTGGCCGAACACATCCACTGCCGCAATTGCTCTGTGTATTCCGCCGCCGCCACGCGCCTGCTCGACCGCTACGCCTTGCAGCAGGACGATCACCGGCCGGTGGCGACGCCGGACGTCGAGGGCGATGTCGCCACCCGTTCGCTGCTGATGTTCCGGCTCGGCGAAGAGTGGCTGGGCATCGCCACCCGTTGCCTGGTGGAAGTGGCGCCGTTGCAGCCGATCCATTCCCTGCCGCACCAGCGCTCCCGCGCGTTATTGGGTGTGGCCAACGTGCGTGGCGCGCTGGTGGCGTGCCTGTCCCTGGTGGAATTGCTCGGGCTGGACAGCGCCAGCAATGGCCCAAGTGGCGGGCGAATCATGCCGCGCATGCTGATTATCGCGGCGCTGGACGGCCCGGTGGTGGTGCCGGTGGATGAAGTGGACGGCATCCATGCCATTGATGAACGCACCTTGAACGCGGCGTCCGCCTCCGGCACCCAGGCCAGCGCCCGCTACACCCAAGGCGTGTTGCAGTGGAAAGGCCGCAGCCTGCGCTGGCTGGACGAGGCGCAATTGTTGTCTGCCGTGACCCGGAGCCTCACATGACCCCCGACCAGATGCGCGACGCCTCGCTGCTGGAGCTGTTCAGCCTGGAAGCCGACGCCCAGACCCAGGTGCTCAGCGCCGGCCTTCTGGCCCTGGAGCGCAACCCGACCCAGGCCGATCAGCTCGAAGCCTGCATGCGCGCCGCCCATTCCCTGAAGGGCGCGGCGCGGATTGTCGGGGTGGACGCCGGTGTCAGCGTCGCCCACGTGATGGAAGATTGCCTGGTCAGCGCCCAGGAAAGCCGGCTGTACCTGCTGCCGGAGCATATCGACGCACTGCTGCAAGGCACCGATTTGCTGATGCGCATCGCCACGCCGGGCAACACCGTGGGCCCGACGGACATTGAAGCCTATGTGGCGCTGATGGAGCGTTTGCTCGACCCGTCGCAGAAAATCGCGCCGCCCGCTGCGCCACCGCCAGCACCTGCGCCAGAACCTGAAGTGTCGATGGAAGCGCTGCTGACCTTGCCGCCGGAGCCCGAACCCGCGCCGCCGGTCAGCGCGGAGCTGCCACGCCAGAACAAGCGCATGACCGAAGGCGGCGAGCGTGTACTGCGGGTCACCGCCGAGCGCTTGAACAGCCTGTTGGACCTGTCCAGCAAATCCCTGGTGGAAACCCAGCGGCTCAAGCCCTACCTCGCCAGTCTGCAGCGCCTCAAGCGCATCCAGAGCAACAGCGCCCGCGCCCTGGAAAACCTCGACGGCCACCTCAAGACCGTCGACCTGAGCCTGGAAGCCCAGGAAGCCCTGGCCGACACCCGCCGTTTGCTGAGCGAAGCCCAGGCGTTGCTCGCGGAAAAGACCGCTGAGATCGATGAGTTCGGCTGGCAGGCCGGGCAGCGCGCCCAGGTCTTGTATGACACCGCCCTGGCGTGCCGCATGCGTCCGTTTGCCGACGTATTGGCCGGCCAGGTGCGCATGGTGCGTGACCTGGGCCGCAGCCTCGGTAAACAGGTACGCCTGGAAATCGAAGGCGAAAAAACCCAGGTCGACCGCGACGTGCTGGAAAAGCTCGAAGCGCCGCTGACCCATTTACTGCGCAATGCCGTCGACCACGGCATTGAAATGCCCGAGCAGCGGCTGCTGGCGGGCAAACCGGCGGAAGGCTTGATCCGCCTGCGGGCATCGCACCAGGCCGGGTTGCTGGTGCTGGAGTTGAGCGACGACGGCAACGGTGTCGACCTTGAGCGCCTGCGCGGCACCATCGTCGACCGGCATTTGTCGCCGGTGGAAACCGCCCTGCGCCTGAGCGAAGAGGAGTTGCTGACGTTCCTGTTCCTGCCGGGTTTCAGCCTGCGGGACAAGGTCACCGAGGTCTCCGGGCGCGGTGTGGGCCTGGACGCGGTGCAGCATATGGTGCGCCAGTTGCGCGGTGCGGTGGTGCTGGAGCAGACGGCGGGGCAGGGCAGCCGTTTCCATCTGGAAGTGCCGTTGACCCTGTCGGTGGTGCGCAGCCTGGTGGTGGAAGTGGGCGAAGAGGCCTACGCCTTCCCGCTGGCCCACATCGAGCGTATGTGCGACCTGGAGCCCGACGACATCGTGCAACTGGAAGGCCGCCAGCATTTCTGGCACGAAGGCCGGCATGTCGGGCTGGTGGCCGCCAGCCAATTGCTGCAGCGCCCGCCGGGGCAGGGCAATCAGGAAACCCTCAAGGTCGTGGTGATCCGCGAGCGCGACGCGGTCTACGGGATTGCCGTGGAGCGTTTTATCGGCGAGCGCACGCTGGTGGTGCTGCCCCTGGATGACCGGCTGGGCAAGGTCCAGGACATCTCCGCCGGGGCCTTGCTCGATGACGGCTCGGTGGTGTTGATCGTCGATGTTGAAGACATGCTGCGTTCGGTGGACAAACTGCTGAATACCGGTCGTCTGGAGCGCATCGCCCGACGTACCCAGCAAACCCTGGAAGCTCCGCGCAAGCGTATTCTGGTGGTGGATGACTCACTGACCGTGCGTGAGCTGCAACGCAAATTGTTACTTAATCGCGGTTATGAAGTGGCCGTGGCGGTCGATGGCATGGATGGCTGGAACGCGCTGCGCTCCGAAGACTTCGACCTGTTGATCACTGACATTGATATGCCTCGCATGGACGGTATTGAATTGGTCACACTCTTGCGCCGAGATACTCGCCTGCAATCGCTGCCGGTGATGGTTGTTTCCTACAAGGATCGTGAAGAAGACCGCCGCCGTGGGCTGGACGCCGGCGCCGACTATTATCTGGCCAAGGCCAGCTTCCATGACGACGCGCTGTTGGATGCGGTAGTGGAGCTGATTGGAGGCGCCCGGGCATGAGGATCGCGATCGTCAATGACATGCCCATGGCCGTGGAGGCCTTGCGCCGGGCGCTGAGTCTCGAGCCGGCCCATGAAGTGGTGTGGGTGGCCAACAACGGCCTGGAGGCGGTGCAGCGTTGCGCCGAATTCACCCCCGACCTGATTCTGATGGACCTCATCATGCCGGTAATGGATGGTGTGGAAGCCACCCGGCAGATCATGGCCGAGAGCCCGTGCGCCATTCTGATCGTGACCGTCGACCGTCAGGCCAATGTCAGTCGGGTGTTCGAAGCCATGGGCCATGGCGCCCTGGACGTGGTCGACACGCCCGCGCTGGGCGTGGGTAATCCCAAGGACGCCGCTGCGCCGCTGCTGCGCAAGATCCTCAATATCGGCTGGCTGATTGGTCAGCGCGGCAACCGCGTGCGGGCCGAGCCGGCGCCCCAGCGAGCCATGGGCAAACGCCAGAGCCTGGTGGCCATCGGTTCGTCTGCCGGTGGGCCGGCTGCCCTGGAATCCCTGCTCAAGGGCTTGCCCCGGGACTTTTCGCCGGCCATTGTGCTGGTGCAGCATGTGGACCAGGTGTTCGCCGCGGGCATGGCCGAATGGCTGAGCAGTGCCTCGGGCCTGCCGGTGCGCCTGGCCCGGGAAGGCGAGCCGCCACAAAGCGGCGTGGTGCTGTTGGCCGGCACCAATCATCACATTCGCCTGCTGAAGAACGGCACGCTGGCCTACACCGCCGAGCCCGTGAACGAGATTTACCGGCCGTCCATCGACGTGTTTTTCGAGAGCGTCGCCAGTTACTGGAGCGGCGATGCCGTCGGCGTGCTGCTGACCGGCATGGGCCGTGACGGCGCCCAGGGACTTAAAACGATGCGTCAGCAAGGCTACCTGACCATCGCGCAGGACCAGCAAAGCTGTGCCGTTTACGGCATGCCCAAAGCGGCAGCGGCGATCGACGCGGCTGTTGAAATTCGCCCATTGGACAGAATTGCGCCACGATTGCTGGAAGTGTTCGCAAAATGACCGATATCACACGCTGTCCTGGCCTGCAGGTAGTAATTCAGGTGACTGCAAATGAATGATTTACAGCTCGACGACTTCAAGACCGACGAAAATGCCGCCATGGTGCTGCTCGTCGACGACCAGGCCATGATCGGCGAAGCCGTGCGCCGGGGCCTGGCCCATGAAGACAATATCGACTTCCATTTTTGCGCCGACCCGCACCAGGCCATTGCCCAGGCGGTGCGTATCAAGCCGACGGTGATCCTGCAGGACCTGGTGATGCCGGGCCTCGACGGCCTGACCCTGGTGCGCGAATACCGCAATCACCCGGCGACCCAGAACATCCCGATCATCGTGCTTTCCACCAAGGAAGATCCGCTGATCAAGAGCGCGGCCTTTGCCGCCGGGGCCAACGATTACCTGGTCAAGCTGCCGGATAACATCGAACTGGTGGCGCGCATCCGTTACCACTCGCGCTCCTACATGACCCTGTTGCAGCGGGACGCAGCGTATCGCGCACTGCGGGTCAGCCAGCAGCAGTTGCTGGACACCAACCTGGTGCTGCAACGGCTGATGAACTCCGACGGCCTGACCGGGCTGTCCAATCGCCGGCATTTCGACGAATACCTGGAGCTGGAGTGGCGCCGTGCCATGCGTGACCAGACCCAGCTGTCGCTGTTGATGATCGACGTGGACTTCTTCAAGACCTACAACGACAGCTTCGGCCACCTGGAAGGCGACGAGGCCCTGCGCAAGGTGGCCGCGACCATTCGTGATGCCAGCAGCCGCCCTTCGGACCTGCCGGCGCGTTACGGCGGTGAAGAGTTTGCCCTGGTGCTGCCGAACACCTCGCCAGGCGGGGCACGGTTGGTGGCCGAGAAGCTGCGCCAGGCGGTGGCGGCGCTGAAAATTCCGCACATCAGCCCGGCTGAAGGGGCTAGCCTGACCATCAGCATCGGCCTGTCGACGATGACCCCGGTGCAGGGCACCGATTGCCGGCAGTTGATCTCGGCGGCGGACAAGGGCTTGTACCTGGCCAAGCACAATGGGCGCAATCAGGTGGGTATCGAGTAACGACGGCAAGGCTTGCTGTGGCGAGGGAGCTTGCTCCCGCTGGGCTGCGAAGCAGCCCCAAACCATCAACCGGGCATTGCCTGACACACCACAGTGACATTACAAGGGTCTGCTGCGCAGCCCAGCGGGAGCAAGCTCCCTCGCCACAGGGGCTCTTGAACGCGTATTTGCGGATGCGACCCCGCCTTTTCGGCCAAGCGGACTGCCGTTATCAGCCGTTTGTCGTTATACTCGTCGGCTTTCAAAAGTTCGCCAACGAGTGCTGCCCGCCATGGAAATCAACCCGATCCTTAACACCATCAAGGACCTGTCCGAGCGCTCCGAAACTATTCGGGGGTATCTTTGACTACGATCAAAAGCATGAGCGTCTGACCGAAGTCAATCGCGAGCTTGAAGATCCGGCTGTCTGGAACAAACCTGAATACGCCCAGGAACTGGGCCGCGAGCGCGCTGCGCTGGCGCAGATCGTCGAGACCCTCGACGAGTTGAACACCGGTCTGGGCGATTGCCGCGACCTGCTGGACATGGCCGTCGAGGAAGACGACGAAGGCGCAGTGGGCGATGTCGTCGCCGAGCTGGCCCGTCTCGAGGAAAACCTCGCCAAGCTAGAATTCCGCCGCATGTTCAGCCACGAAATGGACCCGAACAACGCCTACCTGGACATCCAGGCCGGCTCCGGCGGCACCGAGGCCCAGGACTGGGCCAACATCCTGTTGCGCATGTACCTGCGCTGGGCTGACAAGCGCGGTTTCGACGCGACCATCATGGAGCTGTCGGCCGGTGAAGTCGCCGGCATCAAGGGCGCGACCGTGCACATCAAGGGCGAATACGCCTTTGGCTGGCTGCGTACCGAGATCGGCGTGCACCGCCTGGTGCGCAAGAGCCCGTTCGACTCCGGCAACCGTCGTCACACCTCGTTCTGCGCGGTGTTCGTCTCGCCAGAGATCGACGACAAGGTGGAAATCGAGATCAACCCGGCAGACCTGCGCATCGACACCTACCGTTCCTCCGGTGCCGGTGGCCAGCACGTAAACACCACCGACTCGGCCGTACGGATTACCCACGTACCGACCAACACCGTGGTCAGCTGCCAGAACGAACGTTCCCAGCACGCGAACAAGGACACCGCCATGAAAATGCTGCGGGCCAAGTTGTACGAGCAGGAAATGCAGAAGCGCAACGCGGCTTCCCAGGCGCTGGAAGACACCAAGTCGGATATCGGCTGGGGTCATCAGATCCGTTCGTACGTGCTCGATGCGTCGCGGATCAAGGATCTGCGCACTAACATCGAACGCAGCGACTGCGACAAGGTGCTCGACGGTGATATCGACGAATACCTGGAAGCCAGCCTGAAATCGGGCCTGTAAAAAGACTGTAGGAGCCGGCTTGCCGGCGATCCCCGGCCGCAGGTCGGGGACAACGAACCTGATGGAAAATTAAAGACATGAGCGACCAACAACTCGACCAGGCCCTGCAACAGGAAGAAAACTCCCTGATCGCCCTGCGCAAGGAAAAGCTTGCTGCCGAGCGCGCCAAGGGTAATGCCTTCCCGAACGACTTCCGCCGCGAAAACTACTGCGATGCCTTGCAGAAACAGTACGCGGACAAGACCAAGGAAGAGCTGGCAGAGGCTGCAATCCCGGTCAAGGTTGCCGGTCGCATCATGCTCAACCGTGGCTCGTTCATGGTGATCCAGGACATGACCGGTCGCATCCAGGTCTACGTCAACCGTAAAACCCTGTCTGAAGAAACCCTGGCCTCGGTGAAAACCTGGGACATGGGCGACATCATTGCAGCCGAAGGCACCCTGGCCCGTTCCGGCAAGGGCGACCTGTACGTCGAAATGACCAGCGTGCGCCTGCTGACCAAATCCCTGCGCCCGCTGCCGGACAAGCACCACGGCCTGACCGACACCGAACAGCGCTATCGCCAGCGCTACGTTGACCTGATCGTCAACGAAGAAGTGCGCCAGACCTTCCGCGTGCGTTCGCAGGTTATCGCGCACATCCGCAGCTTCCTGATGAAGCGTGACTTCCTGGAAGTGGAAACGCCGATGCTGCAAACCATCCCGGGCGGCGCTGCGGCCAAGCCGTTTGAAACCCACCACAACGCGCTGGACATGGAAATGTTCCTGCGTATCGCGCCTGAGCTGTACCTCAAGCGCCTGGTGGTTGGCGGCTTCGAGAAAGTGTTCGAGATCAACCGCAACTTCCGTAACGAAGGCGTCTCGACCCGTCACAACCCTGAATTCACCATGTTGGAGTTCTACCAGGCCTACGCCGACTACGAAGACAACATGGACCTCACCGAAGAACTGTTCCGCGAGCTGGCGCAGCTTGTTCTCGGGACTACCGACGTGCCGTACGGCGACAAGGTATTCCACTTCGGCGAGCCGTTCGTACGTCTGTCGGTGTTCGACTCGATCCTCAAGTACAACCCTGAGCTGACCGCCGACGACCTGAACGACATCGACAAGGCTCGCGCCATCGCCAAGAAAGCCGGCGCCAAGGTGCTGGGCTTCGAAGGCCTGGGCAAATTGCAGGTGATGATTTTCGAAGAGCTGGTGGAGCACAAGCTGGAACAGCCGCACTTCATTACCCAGTACCCGTTCGAAGTGTCGCCGCTGGCTCGTCGCAACGATGACAACCCGAACGTCACCGACCGCTTCGAGCTGTTCATTGGCGGCCGCGAAATCGCCAACGCCTACTCCGAGTTGAATGACGCGGAAGACCAGGCCGAGCGCTTCATGGCCCAGGTGGCCGACAAGGACGCCGGCGACGACGAGGCGATGCACTACGACGCCGACTTCGTTCGCGCCCTGGAATACGGCATGCCGCCAACGGCCGGTGAAGGCATCGGCATCGACCGGTTGGTGATGTTGTTGACCAACTCGCCGTCGATCCGCGATGTGATCTTGTTCCCGCACATGCGGCCACAAGCGTAACCGTAGCGAAATCCGAAGCCGCCTTTTATAAGGCGGCTTTTTTATGTGGCCTGCACAAGCGTCAAGCTTACAGCGCCAGGTTTTCATTGATGTGAGAGGAAGATCCGTCGTGAACCGCGTAATGGCTCAAAAGGGTGCTGCCGGCATTGCCGCTGCCGTGGCTGAAAGTGTTCAGTACCAGGGCCGCAAGGCCAGTCGCCGGGGCAGTGAGCAACGCAGGCAGGACATTCTCGATGCGGCGATGCGCATCGTGGTGCGCGAAGGCGTGCGCGCCGTGCGTCACCGCGCGGTGGCGGCGGAGGCCGGGGTGCCGTTGTCGGCCACCACCTATTACTTCAAGGACATCGATGACCTGCTTACCGACACCTTCGCCCAATACGTGGAGCGCAGCGCGGCGTTCATGGGCAAGCTGTGGGTGCGCAACGAAGGCCTGCTGCGGGAGATGGTCGCTTACGGCGACGGCAGCCCGCAGTCGCGCTCGCAACTGGCCGATGACATCGCGCGCCTGACCGCCGACTACGTGCAACGCCAATTGCTCAACCGTCGTGAGCACCTGATGGCCGAGCAGGCGTTTCGCCAGGAGGCGCTGCTGAACCCGCGCCTGGCGGAGTTGGTGCGCTCTCACCAGCAAATCCTGCTGCAGGGCACTTGCCAGTTTTTCCAGGTATTGGGTTCCCGTGAGCCGCAACAGGATGCCAAAGTGTTGACGGCGATTATCGGTCGGATGGAATATCAGGGCCTGCTGGGCGGTGCAGAGCCTCTGACCAGCGACGAAATGCTTGAGATCCTCAAGCGTTACATGCATTTAGTGTTGGCTTCGGTATAACTGTTCCGGGTGCGATGAAGCTCAAATGTGGGAGCTGGCTTGCCTGCGATAGCATCGCCTCGGCTCAACTGGCAGACCGAGTTGCCCGCATCGCAGGCAAGCCAGCTCCCACAAAAAACATCCAAGGGAGTGTCCAATGAAAGCCTGGCGTGTCGTTGTGATCGCCTTGTCGTTCCTGTTGCTCAGCGGTTGCCTGGTGACCTTCAAGGACCCGCTGCCCGCCAGCGAGGCGGCGCCGGATGCCCTGTTGGGCAAATGGGCCAGCAAAAATGCCTGGGGTGAGCCCCTCAACCTGCAAATCAGCCGCGTGGGTGAGCACCGCTACAAAGCCGTGAGCTACCCTAAGGCCAAGCCGGGCCAGCTTGATGAATACCTGTTCACGGTTTCCCGCCATGGCAGCCGCTGGTACTTGTCGGCACCGTTGCCGGCCAGGTTCGGCGGGCATTATTTCCTCGCCGGGTTCGAATTGAATGATGAACACGAACTGGTGGTCTACAACCTCGATCTGGATCAGGTCCACCAGGCCATCGGCCAGAAGGTCTTGAGCGGCAGCACCGTTGAAACCGTCGAAGGCGACGGTGTGCGGGTCGACAGTTCCATGGCCCGGGTATTTGCCTACCTGGATGACCCGGCCAATGCCGACGTGTTCGTCGAAGCCGTGCGCTACCAGCGTGCGGGAAAATAACGTTTAAAGAGGAAGCTCCGGGTGGACGATTACCAGCAGACGATACGCACCTTGTCCGATCGCATTGTGCTGGCACAAACACCGATTCGCGTCCTCGACGCCGTGAAGTGGGACGAGAATATTCGCCAGGGATTCCTCAAGGCCAAGGGCAAGGAAATGCCGGCGGTGAACCGCGACTACTACCTGACCCGGCCGCTGTCGTTTGATTCCAGCGCGGTGAAGCTGGAATTCCAGAATATCGAGCGTGACATCACGCGCCAGCTTGGCCAGTTCAACCCGGTCGGGCAGATCATGCGGCGCATGTGCAAGGAATACCGCATGGTGGTGCGCATGCTCGAAGCGCGCGGCACCGAGGATTTCGGCCTGATTTCCCAGGAACTGTACGGCGCCGCCTCCGATGCGTTCCACGCCGGTGACCCGACCCTGGCTGACCTGGGCCTGATGATGTCGGACTACCTGAACAATATCGACGGCCGTGGCGACCTCAAGGACGAAGCCAAGACCCTCACCGCCAAGGACGCGGTCAACCTGTTGCAAAGCCGCCTGAACAAGGTATTTGGCGAGGCCGAGGAAACCATCCGGGTGTTCGAGTCCGACGGTATCGTGGCGGATGCGGCGGCGGGCGCCGACTACATCAAGATTCGCGCCGACGCGATGTTCAACGACCGTGACGTGCGCGCCCTGGAAGTCCATGAAGGCCTGGTGCATGTGGGCACCACCCTCAATGGCCAGAACCAGCCAATCTGCACCTTCCTGTCCAAGGGCCCGCCCTCGTCGACCGTGACCCAGGAAGGCCTGGCGATCCTGATGGAAATCATCACCTTCGCCTCCTACCCCAGCCGCTTGCGCAAACTGACCAACCGCACCCGCGCCATTCACATGGTGGAGCAGGGCGCCGACTTCCTGCAGGTGTTCGAATTCTTCCGTGAGCAGGGCTTTGAGATGGCGGAAAGCTACGGCAACGCCAGCCGGGTTTTCCGCGGGTCGACGCCTACGGGTCTGCCGTTTACCAAGGATTTGTCCTACCTCAAGGGCTTTATCATGGTTTACAACTACATTCAGTTGGCGGTGCGCAAAGGCAAGCTGGAGCAAGTGCCGTTGTTGTTCTGCGGCAAGACCACGCTGGAAGACATGCGCACCTTGCGTCAATTGGTGGATGAAGGCCTGGTGGTGCCGCCCAAATACCTGCCGGACCAGTTCCGCGACATGAATGCGTTGGCGGCGTGGATGTGTTTCTCCAACTTCCTCAACCATTTGAGCCTGGACCGGATCGAGGCGGATTACTCCAATATCCTTTAAGGGATTCCCTTGAAGGAACTCGGTCAAAATGTGGGAGCTGGCTTGCCTGCGATGACGATGGTGAATCCACCACCGTTATCGCAGGCAAGCCAGCTCCCACAGTTGATCTTCATCAGCCATGGGGTTCTGTTCCAACCCATTCACGAGGCTTCAACGGATGAGAATCCTCGGCATTCTTTGCCTGCTACTGACCTTGAACGGCTGCAGCTCCCTGCTGTTCTACCCCGAGCGCGGCTTGCCGTTCACCCCGGAAAAGGCCCGCCTGCAATACCGTGACGTGACGCTGACCACCGCCGATGGCCTCAAGCTGCACGCCTGGTGGCTGCCCGCCAAGGCCGGCGTGCCGCTCAAGGGCACGGTGCTGCACCTGCACGGCAATGGCGGCAACCTCGCCTGGCACCTCGGCGGCAGCTGGTGGCTGCCGGAGCAGGGCTATCAAGTACTGTTGGTGGACTATCGCGGTTACGGCCTGTCCGAAGGTGAACCTTCGCTGCCGGCGGTTTATCAGGACATCGATGCGGCTTTCAAATGGATCGACAACGCTCCCGAAACCCAGGGCCAGCCGTTGATCGTGCTGGGCCAAAGCCTGGGCGGCGCGCTGGTGGTGCACTATCTGGCGGTGCATCCCGAACGTCAGCCGCAACTCAAGGCGTTGGTGCTGGACGGTGTGCCGGCCAGTTATCGTGACGTAGGACAATTCGCCCTCAGCACCTCCTGGCTAACATGGCCGTTCCAGGTCCCATTGTCGTGGCTGGTGCCGGACGCCGACAGTGCGATCAACGCCATGCCCCAACTGACCGGCGTGCCGAAACTGTTGTTCCACAGCCTTGATGACCCGATCGTGCCGCTGTCCAACGGCATCCGCCTGTATCAAGCTGCGCCACCACCCAGGGTGCTGCAACTGACCCGGGGCGGCCACGTGCAGACCTTTGCCGACAAGACCTGGCAAACCGTGATGCTGCGCTACCTCGACGACCCGCAGCATTTCAACGGGCTGCGCCGCCTGGGGGAAATCCCCAATTACCCGGCGGCCCCGAATTCCAACGCAGAGAACCCGCAATGAGCGAAGAACGCAACATGATCCCCCTGATCCTCACCGGCATCGGCACCATCATCGGTACCGTGGGCTGCCTGTGGTACTACGGCTATTTGCATTTCGCCAAGCCCGAGGATGCGTTGCTGCTCAGCGATTTCACCATGCTCAAGACCGTGCCGGGGGAAGACTACAAGATCTCCCTGGCCCCGGCCGCCCAGGTGGCGCAGTGCGTCGATGGCGTGCTGGTGCTGTTCGACACCGAACAGAAAGGCCTGACCGGTGTGCTGGTGAACAACAAGAAACAGGCAGTGCGCTGCATCGGCCAGGAAACGCCGCAACTGGAGCAGTAAGACGAATCTTGGAGGAACCGGCTGGAACTAATCTGGATTGATTGCCACATATTTCGAACTGATCAGCGTCGCTGATTCGGTTACTTATTGTGGAGTCATCTATATGCAAGTTAATGATTCATCTTATCCAGTCGGTGGCAATTTCGGCACTCAGGGTATTCAGGATTCAGGTTCTTCCCAGCCAGCGGCAGACCAAGGCGCCGGTGGCTCCCAGGGGGCAGGGAAAGAGGATCTTCTGGAATTGCTCAGGAAGATGCTGATGCAAGCCGAGCAACAAGGAGGCAGCCAAGGTCAAGGTTCACAGGCTGGAAACGGCGGCGGTGGCGGCGGGCAGGTTCAGTATTGAGTGTGTAAAGGCCCTGGAGATATCGCCGTGATGCACTGGTGGCTCTAAACAAAGAACCCCGCCAATTGGCGGGGTTCTTTATGGAGCATCAGTCGATCAGTTGGCCATCGAAGAACGTGGCTTGACCGGCTGGTTGTCGTTGGAGATGGTCACTTCAACGCGGCGGTTCATGGCACGGCCCGAAACGCTGGTGTTATCGGCAACCGGGTATTCCTTGCCATAACCCTGGGTCACGATGCGCGAGATATCCACACCCTGGTTGGCCAGTGCGCGCTGTACGGAAGCGGCACGGCGCTCGGACAGGCTCTGGTTGTACGAGTCGGAACCGGTGCTGTCGGTGTAGCCTTCGACAATCACTTTACGGTCCGGGTTGTCGCGCAGGAACTGCGCCAGCTTGGTGATGTTCACCAGGCCGCTGGACTTGAGGTCCGACTTGTTGGTGGCGAACAGCACGTCACCGAAAGTCACCAGTGTGCCGCGATCAGTCTGCTTGGCGTTCAAGCTGTCTTGCAGTTGTTTGATCTGTGCGTCACGGGCTTGCAGCAGGGCGCGAGCGCGTTCGTCACCGGCGTTTTTCAGCTTGGCTTCGGACTCACGCAGGACGATGGTGTCCTTGGCCACTTCAACGCGCTGGTTGGTCAGGTAGGCCAGTTGGTCGACTTTCTTCTGGTCTTCCTTGTCGCGGTAGGCCTTGTCAGCCTTGTCCAGCCAGTCGCTGGCGTCCTTGGTTTCCAGGGCCGCTACTTTGGTGGCTTGCGGGTTGGCTTGCAGGGCCGAGAAGTTGGTCCGAGCGTTTTCCAGGTTCTGGTTCGGCGGGGTGGAGCACGCCGCCAGAGCAACGCTCATCGCCAGCAGGGCAGGGATCATCAATTGTTTACGCATAGTCGTGTCGTCCTTTCAATTCGGTTTCGGGTGCAGTGCAATCAGGGGCGGTGGCTTATTGCTGCGGCTGGATCACAGCCGGGCGCATGCCTTCCTGACGCAGCTCCTGAACAGCTTTCTGGGAATCCTTCACAGCCTGTTCGGCCTTGGCAGCCTGGGCTTTACGCTCTGCTACGCGAGCGTCCCACTCGGATTGCTCGGCCAGGCGACGGGCCTCGTCATAGTTCTTGTCGTGCATGGCGATTTCGGCTTGTTTCAGTTTGTCCTGAGCCGACTTCATCTCCACGGCGGCGTACTCGGTGCCACCGGCGCTGACGGCGCTGTTCACCGCCGACTGGGTAACCGCGTATTGCTCGCTCGGTGGGTTGCCGGCGCAGCCAGCCAGTACGAAGCTGGTGCCGATTGCCAGCGCGGCCAATTTAAGCCCGCGCAGGTGGTTAAACGAGGTTTTGGCAGTGCTGGTCTTCATCGTCTTCAACTCCATTAGATAACTCCTGAAAAACATCAAAATCCATCTCCGGCTTGCAGTGTCTGCGGGGTCCGGCGGTAAGGCTCAGGACGCCTATTCAAACGGCTGTTCCAAGTGATGGCTTACTGGCTGTGACCGGAGGCTTTTTTGAATAGTTCAGCGGAGATGGCGATTTGCCTAAAAAAATATTTGACTGAACGGTCAGCGTTTAAAAGTTGGAACTTTTGCACGGCGCAGGGGTATCCAGGGCCTGTGGGAGGCCCTGAATACTGGGGGTTAAGGTTTTTTTAGCGGAGGTTTACTAGTGTTTCTGCTTGTCGGATTGGGCTGACAAGTCGTGCAGATAACGCCGTGACAGAGAGAGAAAACGCGGGGTTGGGCCGACGTCTTCGTACAGCGGGTCGCCTTCCTCATCGGTGGCAATCACCTGCTTGCCCTTGATATAGGGGAAGCTCGCTTCCAGCTCTTCGAGGGCTGCGCCAATCAACTCGCCGAGCAGTTCTTCGGTATGGCGTTTGGGGTACATTTCGCAGATTGCCGCCAGCCTGGCGGCGGCCTCTACGTCCAGATGGATGGCGTATTCGGTTTTGGTCAGGCGACCCTTGGCGTTTTCTTCCCAATGCTGGGCCAGTTCTCGGATTTTCATGGCAACCTCAATGGAGCCCACGGTAAGCGGGCGATGATGAGTGACCAGCCGACCAGCGCGGATAACGCTGCGGCTTACTCTTGAGACTAGCTGCAACTCACAAGGTTTAAAGTTCCTTGTAAGACGCCGCTGTGGGCGGCACTCTTGAGGATCAAAGCGTCCCGGATTTTCTGCTGGAGATTGGCTGATGAGCGATATCGATGCACGTTTGCGTGAGGATGTTCACCTGCTGGGTGAGCTGTTGGGCAACACGATTCGAGAGCAGTACGGCGATGAATTCCTCGACAAGATCGAGCAGATCCGTAAAGGCGCCAAGGCCGACCGCCGTGGTGCGGCCTCGGAGCAGGCCGCCGGCGAAGAGCTGAGCGCCAGCCTTAATCAACTGAAAGAAGACGAACTGCTGCCGGTGGCGCGGGCCTTCAATCAGTTTCTCAACCTGGCCAACATTGCCGAGCAGTATCAGTTGATCCACCGCCGGGATGAATCAACGCCGGCGCCCTTCGAGTCGCGTGTGCTGCCGGAACTGCTGGCGCGCCTGCAGAGCGAAGGCCACAGCAGCGAATCCCTGGCGCGCCAGTTGGGCCGGCTGGAAATCGAGTTGGTGCTCACTGCGCACCCCACCGAAGTTGCCCGCCGCACCCTGATCCAGAAATACGACGCCATTGCCGCCCAACTGGCCCTGCAGGATCACCGCGACCTCACCACCGCCGAGCGCGAGCAGATCCGCAATCGCCTGCAACGCCTGATCGCCGAAGCCTGGCACACCGAAGAAATCCGCCGCACCCGGCCCACGCCGGTCGACGAAGCCAAGTGGGGCTTCGCGGTGATCGAGCATTCGCTGTGGCACGCCATCCCGAATTATCTGCGCAAGGCCGACCAGGCCTTGCACGCCGCCACCGGCCTGCGCCTGCCCCTGGAAGCCGCGCCGATCCGCTTCGCGTCCTGGATGGGTGGCGACCGTGACGGCAACCCCAACGTCACCGCGCCAGTCACCCGCGAAGTGTTGCTGCTGGCACGCTGGATGGCGGCGGACCTGTACCTGCGCGATATCGACCATCTCGCTTCCGAACTGTCGATGCAACAGGCCAGCCCGGCCTTGCAGGCCAAGGTCGGTGACAGCGTGGAGCCTTACCGCGCGCTGCTCAAGCAACTGCGCGAACGCTTGCGTGCCACACGCCAGTGGGCCCACACCTCGTTGACCACCACCACGCCGGCGCCGGCCGACGTGCTGCAAAACAACCGCGACCTGCTGGACCCCCTGGAGCTGTGCTACGAGTCGCTGCACACCTGCGGCATGGGCGTGATTGCCGACGGCCCGCTGCTCGATTGCCTGCGTCGGGCGGTCACGTTTGGCCTGTTCCTGGTGCGCCTCGATGTACGTCAGGACTCCACCCGCCACTGCGCGGCCATGACCGAAATCACTGATTACCTGGGCCTTGGCCGTTACGAAGAGTGGGATGAGGAGGCGCGCATCAGTTTCCTGACGAAGGAACTGGCCAACCGTCGCCCCTTGTTGCCGGGTTACTTCAAACCCTCGGCAGACACCGCCGAAGTGTTGAACACCTGTAAGGAAATCGCCGCCGCGCCGGCCGCTTCCCTGGGCTCCTACGTCATCTCCATGGCCGGTGCCGCGTCGGACGTGTTGGCCGTGCAACTGCTGCTCAAGGAGTCCGGCGTACAGCGGCCGATGCGGGTGGTGCCGCTGTTCGAGACCCTGGCCGACCTGGACAACGCAGGCCCGGTGATGGAGAAACTGCTGCTGTTGCCGGGCTATCGCGCGCGGTTGCAAGGCCCGCAGGAAGTGATGATCGGTTATTCGGACTCCGCCAAGGACGCCGGCACCACCGCCGCCGCCTGGGCGCAATACCGGGCCCAGGAACGCTTGGTGGACATCTGCCGCGAACAACAAGTCGAACTGCTGTTGTTCCACGGTCGCGGCGGCACCGTGGGGCGTGGCGGCGGCCCGGCACACGCGGCGATTCTGTCGCAGCCACCGGGCTCGGTGGCGGGGCGTTTCCGTACCACTGAACAAGGCGAGATGATCCGCTTCAAGTTCGGCCTGCCGGACATCGCCGAGCAAAACCTCAACCTGTACCTGGCGGCGGTGCTGGAGGCGACCTTGCTGCCACCGCCACCACCGGAACCGGCGTGGCGCCATTTGATGGACGAATTGGCGGCTGACGGTGTCAGCGCTTACCGCGCCGTGGTGCGGGAAAATCCGCAGTTCGTCGAGTATTTCCGCCAGTCCACCCCGGAGCAGGAACTGGGCCGCTTGCCCCTGGGCAGTCGCCCGGCCAAGCGCCGTGCCGGTGGTATTGAGAGCCTGCGGGCGATCCCGTGGATTTTTGGCTGGACCCAAACGCGCCTGATGCTGCCGGCCTGGCTCGGCTGGGAAGCCGCGTTGAGCAAGGCCCTGGAGCGGGGCGAAGGCGAGTTGCTGGGGCAGATGCGCGAGCAGTGGCCGTTCTTCCGCACCCGTATCGATATGCTGGAAATGGTGCTGGCCAAGGCCGACGCCGACATCGCCCGGCTGTATGACGAGCGTCTGGTGCAGCCCGATCTGCTGCCATTGGGCGCGCACTTACGCGACCTATTGTCGCAGGCGTGCAGTGTGGTGCTTGGCCTGACCGGCCAGTCGCAACTGCTGGCCCATAGCCCCGATACACTTGAGTTCATCCGCCTGCGCAACACCTACCTGGACCCGTTGCACCTGTTGCAGGCCGAATTGCTGGCCCGATCGCGGCAGCAGGAAGCGGCGCAGGACAGCCCTCTGGAACAGGCGCTGCTGGTGTCTGTGGCCGGTATTGCGGCCGGATTGCGCAACACCGGCTGACATTTATGGCGTGTTCTCAATAGCTTGCAGACACACCGCGCCGGTCGCCGTAAAATTGGCGACCGGCGTTTTGCTGCCGGGGTTGTACCCGCCTATAAAGCCAGCGCGGCGCGGGTTTCTCCTACTTTCGGCGGCTTGTGTGGTTTGGGCCTGCTGTGTATCTTGATCAGCCTTTGGCCGTTTGTGCGGCCTGGACCCAAGATTTCCGAGATTGGCCCCACGCGGCGAATCCGAGCGTCATCTCTATAAAAAATTGAGGAGCACATCGATGCGCGTCATTCTGCTGGGAGCTCCCGGGGCCGGTAAAGGTACTCAGGCAAAGTTCATCACTGAAAAATTCGGCATTCCACAAATCTCCACCGGCGACATGCTGCGTGCGGCCGTCAAGGCCGGCACCGAGCTGGGCCTGATCGCCAAGAGCGTGATGGACAGCGGCGGCCTGGTCTCCGATGACCTGATCATCAACCTGGTCAAGGAACGCATCAGCCAGGACGACTGCAAGAACGGGTTCCTGTTCGACGGTTTCCCGCGCACCATTCCCCAGGCCGAAGCCCTGGTGAAGGCCGGCGTCGAGCTGGACAACGTGGTGGAAATCGCCGTTGAAGACGAAGAGATCGTGCAGCGTATTGCCGGCCGTCGTGTTCACGAAGCGTCTGGCCGCGTCTACCACATCGTCTACAACCCGCCGAAAGTGGCCGGCAAGGACGACATCACCGGTGAAGACCTGGTGCAGCGTAAAGACGACACCGAAGAAACCGTGCGTCATCGCCTGTCGGTCTACCATTCCCAGACCAAGCCACTGGTGGACTTCTACCAGAAGCTGGCCGATGCCCAGGGCAAGCCGAAATACAGCCACATCGAAGGCGTTGGCTCGGTTGAGTCCATCACCGGCAAGGTACTGCAAGCGTTGAGCTGATGCTCAAATCGCGAGCAAGCTTGCTCCTACACAACGGCCCGCTTGCGGGCCGTTGTTGTTTATACTGGCGCACTTTTTTTCAACGTGGATGCATACACCGATGAGCACCTTGCTGGCCCTGGACACCGCGACTGAAGCTTGCTCCGTTGCCCTGCTGCACGATGGCAAGGTAACGAGCCACTACGAGGTGATCCCGCGCCTGCACGCGCAGAAGCTGTTGCCGATGATCAAGCAACTGTTGCTGGAGGCTGGCACCACCTTGTCGGCCGTGGACGCCATCGCGTTCGGGCGCGGCCCGGGTGCATTCACCGGTGTGCGCATCGCCATTGGCGTGGTCCAGGGCCTGGCGTTTGCGCTGGAGCGTCCGGTATTGCCGGTGTCCAACCTGGCAGTGCTGGCGCAGCGGGCGTTTCGCGAGCACGGCGCCCGCCAGGTCGCGGCGGCCATTGATGCGCGCATGGACGAAGTGTATTGGGGCAGCTACCGCGAAACGGCTGGCGAGATGCGCCTGATCGGCGTTGAAGCCGTGTTGCCCCCTGAAGCGGCGGCTTTGCCGGCTGATGCGAGCGGCGACTGGTTCGGTGCTGGCACCGGCTGGGGTTACGGCGAACGCATTGGCGTGACGCTTGCCGGCCAGGATGCCGCAATGTTGCCCCATGCCGAAGACCTGTTGACCCTGGCACGCTTTGCCTGGGAGCGCGGCGAAGCGATTCCCGCCGACCAGGCAGCCCCTGTGTACCTGCGCGATAAAGTGGCGCAGACCAAGGCGGAACGCGGGATTATTTGACGTCAAAAGTGCGGGCAAATTCAGCTGAAAATCACCAATCGTCAGAATTTGCCCCGGCTTTTAAACCTTTTTCAAATTATGTGTTCTAGTTATCACCAGAGCATTTGCGCGCCATGGAAAGCGCCACTAAAATGCCATCACCGATACCGAGTTCGCATGTATGCGCATAGACGGCTTTTCATCACAGTCCTACCCCCTCAAGCGTAAGCCCCGCAAGGCGAACGTGACGGTAGACGACTCCGTCGAAGACTCGCCCGACTTTGTTGAAATCCAGTCCGACTCCACGGCGGTTTCTGCTCGTTCCCAAGGCTCCAGCGGTGAACGCATCAGCGGTGTACCGGCCCGCCAGCAAGACATGGTCTTCCCCCGCTCCATGAGCAAAAACGTCGCCACTGCCCTGGCCAGCTACCTGACCACCGCCGGCTTTGTCGAATGGGATATGGAAGTGCTGGGTCTCGACATCCACATCTGATGCTACTGCCTTACTACCTCGGTTGCCCGTCCTGGAGTGAAAACGCCTGGCGCGAGTACCTGTATCCCGCCGACGCCCGTTCCAGCGATTACCTCGCCCTGTACTCCCACGTGTTCAACGCGGTTGAGGGCAACACCACGTTTTATGCCCGTCCTTCCGTCGCCACCGTGCAGCGCTGGGCTGAAATCATGCCCGAGCATTTCCGTTTCACGGCCAAGTTTCCAGGTGACATCAGCCATAGCGGCAACTTGATTGAGCAGTTGCCCGCGGCGGAAAGTTTTCTGGGGTTGATGAGCCCGTTGGGCGAGCGTATTTCGCCGTTGTGGCTGCAACTGCCGGCCAGCTTTACCCCGCAACGCCTGGGTGAGTTGGCCGGGTTTATCGACGGATTGGAGCGACCCTTGGCGGTAGAAGTGCGCCACTCGGAGTTTTTCGCCAAGGGCGACGCCGAGCGCAGCCTCAATCGCTTGCTGCGTGATCGTGGCGTGGAGCGCATCTGCCTGGACCCGCGGGCGCTGTTCAGTTGCACGTCCACCTCGGCCGCCGTGCTGCATGCCCAATCGAAAAAGCCCAAGGTGCCACCTCGTCCGGCGGCGTTGACGCAGTTTCCGCAAGTACGGTTTATTGGCCATCCGGAGCTGGAAGCCAATGACCCGTTCCTGGTGCCCTGGGTTGAAAAGGTCGCCGGCTGGATCGAAGAGGGCCGCACGCCCTACGTGTTTCTCCACACCTCGGACAATCGCCTGGCCGCGCAACTGGCCCTGCGTTTTCATGACAAGTTGATGGCGCGATTGCCCGGCTTGCCAGCATTGCCCACGCTGCATCGAGAACCCGCAGTGGAGCAACTGGGGTTACTCTAAGGCTCCTTTTTCCGACAGGAGTCAGTCATGGATGCCCAAACCCTTCGCGCCGAAACTTTCAAGGCCCTGCATGAGCGTGACCGTGCCTTTGTGATGCCCAACCCCTGGGATGCCGGTTCCGCCAAAATGCTCGCCAGCCTCGGCTTCGAAGCCCTGGCCACCACCAGCGCGGGCTTTGCCTTCAGCCTGGGCCGCCCGGATGCCGAAGGTGCGTTGTCCCTGGAAGACACCCTCGGCAATGCCGGGGCGATCGTCCAGGCAACGCCGCTGCCTGTCGCCGCCGACCTGGAGAACGGCTTCAGCGACACGCCGCAAGGTTGCGCCGACACCATCCTGCGCGCCGCAGCCACCGGGATTGTCGGTGGCTCCATCGAAGACGCCACCGGCATTGCCGTCGACCCGATCTATCCGTTTGATCTGTCGGTCGAGCGCGTCGAAGCCGCCGTCGCTGCTGCCCGCAGCTTGCCATTCCCTTTCACCCTGACCGCCCGTGCGGAAAACCTCCTGCATGGCCGTCTGGATTTGCCCGACACCATCCGCCGCCTGCAGGCCTACGCCGAAGCCGGTGCCGACGTGCTCTATGCGCCGGCCCTGCGCAGTGCCGAGGAAGTGTTGGCGGTCGTGAAGGCGGTAGCGCCCAAGCCTGTGAATATCCTGATGTCCGGTGCGCTGAAACTCAGCGTGGCGCAGTTGAGCGAGATGGGCGTCAAACGCATCAGCGTCGGCTCGGCCATGGCCCTGGCGGCTTACGGGGAATTCTTCAGGGCGGCCCAGGAGGTTCACGAGCTGGGCACGTTTACCTTTACCGAGCGTTCGATGCCGTTCAGCCAGGCTAATCAGCTGTTCAAGGGATAATCAGCCGTGCGGTTTTTCAAGGTGCTGGGCGTACTGCTCGTGTTGGCGGGTGGTCTGCTGGTCGGCGTGTGGCGGGGTTGGTTACCGCTGCCCGATGAGTGGAACCCGTGGGCGCCGCTGGATGTGCGTACCAGCCCGAACCTGCTGACCCGGTTCAAGCTGGGGCGCCTGCAGGATGACCCCGCGCTGTGTGACCAGGTGCTGAAAACCTCCGGGCTGCGGGTCACCCATCAGGCGGACAGCCCGGCGGATGCAGCCTGCCCGTTGCGCAATACCTTGCGCGTTCAGGGGGCGGACGTGGGGCTGAGCAGCAGCTTTCTCGCCAGTTGTCCGCTGGCCGTGGCGTTCGCCCTGTTCGAGCGCCACAGCCTGCAACCGGCAGCCCAGGCGGTATTTGGCCAGGCGGTGACGCGGGTCGATCATCTGGGCAGCTTTGCCTGTCGCAACGTCTACAACCGCGCCGATGGGCGACTCAGCCAGCACGCGTCGGCCAATGCCTTGGATATCGCCGGGTTTCGCCTGGCGGATGGACGCACCATCAGTGTGCTCAAGGATTGGCCGGGTGACGGGGAGGGCGCGCGTTTTTTGCGGCAAGTGCGCGATGGCGCCTGCAAGGATTTCAACGTGGTGTTGAGCCCGGATTACAACGCCGCCCACCGTAATCACTTTCATCTGGATATGGGGCGTTGGTGGGTGTGTCGCTGAGAATCAGGCCGCCAGGCGCAGGTTGTGGATGATCAGCGGGCGCGCCCAGCGGCTGTCGAAGTCCAGGGCTTTCTGTTGCTCAACCAGCTCTTCTGCCGGGAACGGCGGCGGGGCGGGAGGCAGCAGGTCCAGTTCGAATTCGGCAATCGGCAGGTGCAGCGGTCGTGGTTGCGGCGCCGGGCCAGGCGTGGGCAGCGGTTGGCCGGCGTTCAGGACGATCGGGCGTACCCAGCCGCTTTCGAAGTTTTGCTGCTTTTGCTGGGCGACCACTTCTTGCGCCGGATACGGTGGCGGTGCCGGTGGCAGCAAGTCCAGTTCGAATTCGGCGATGGGCAGGAACAGCGGCTCGGGCGGGGCGATTTCGGTGTCTTTTACGTCGCACGCGCGCTGGGTGACGATCTGTGACAGCAGGTCACTGCCCTCGCTGGGTTCAACCGATGGATCCACAGGCTTCGCCGGGGATTTGGCGAGCGCGCCCGGCGTGTCGCCGAGCTGCTCGGCCAACGCCTGGGCGAAGAAGTCCTGCCACACATGACTGACCCCGGCCAGCGCTTGGGTATTGCGCAGGCCGAAGTGGTTGTGGGTCGGCAGTACACCGGTGAATAGCGAAGGAATGTCTGACATTTCTCTCGATCGTCGCTCAGCTCTGGCAAAATGCCGGATCCTTTTTTTTATCGGCCGCTTTTGGCCGATCCTTAATATTTTTGAGCGTAGTCACCGATGAGCGAACAACCAGCGGCCAGCCGCATTCGGGTCGAGGCCTTGGCCGAGGGTTTTCAGGCCCGTGCCCAGCAGTGGGCCGAGGAGCTTGGGTTGCCTTTGCAGCTGGATGAAGCGGATTTTGCCTTGCAGTTGGGGGAGCAGGGCCTGCAGCTGCAACAGCTGGGGCCGGACGCGCCCGGACCGGTGCGGGTGGATTTTGTGGAAGGCGGTGCGGCGCATCGGCGGTTGTACGGGGGTGGCAGTGGGCAGATGATTGCCAAGGCGGTGGGTGTGGCTCAGGGCGTGCGGCCGCGGGTGTTGGACGCGACCGCCGGGTTGGGCAAGGACGCGTTCGTTCTGGCCAGCCTGGGTTGCGAGATGAGCCTGGTTGAGCGTCAGCCGTTGATTGGTGCCTTGCTGGAGGATGGTTTGGCGCGTGGGGCTGAGGATTTTGAAGTGGCGCCGATTGTGGCGCGGATGAAGTTGCTCAAGGGCAATTCCATCGAGGTGATGCGCGATTGGGAGGGGGAGCCGCCTCAGGTGATCTATCTGGATCCGATGTTTCCGCATCGGGAGAAGACCGCGTTGGTGAAGAAGGAGATGCGGTTGTTTCGGCCTTTGGTGGGGGATGATCCCGACGCGCCGGCGTTGCTTGCTGCAGCGTTGGCTTTGGCCAGCCATCGGGTGGTGGTCAAGCGGCCGCGTAAGGCGCCTTGTATTGAGGGGGTGAAGCCGAGTCATGCGTTGGATGGGAAGTCCAGTCGGTATGATATTTATCCTAAGAAGGCGCTGAAGTCGTGAGGGGGCTGAGGGGCTGAGGGTTGAGTACATATCCGTTGCTGCGGTCACGGCGGCTTATGGTTCCGCTCTTACAGCGGGTCACTTTTGGCAAACGCCCGGAATGCCGGCCCAGCCAAAAGTAACCAAAAGGTCTTTGCCCCACCACTC
>NZ_JANUEW010000059.1:0-27463 GCF_024807515.1 Pseudomonas sp. BIGb0558 | reverse complement strand
TGCTGGTGTCGCTGGAGCGGGTGCTGCACCTGTAACCGATTTTCAGCGCGCTCCTCCCGAGCGCCTGCAAAGCCATGGCCGTTTCGGCCATAACCCGCGAACCCATGGGTCGTTCACTTGATCGCGACAAGGAGCTTGTCATGCCAACACCCGCGTACATCAGCATCCACGGCAAAAACCAGGGGCATATCACCAAGGGCGAGTTCACCGCTGACGAGGTCAAGTGGTTCCGCACCTCGGGGGACGGCAAGCAGGAGCACTTCTTCACCACCAAGCTCGAAGACGCCACCGTCGTCGACATTCACACAAGCGCGCCCCATTCGATGACGCTTTCGCGCCTCGGCCCACAAACAACGCACAAACAAAAACGCCGATCATTGCTGATCGGCGTTTTCGTTGAATATGGAGCGGGAAACGAGACTCGAACTCGCGACCCCGACCTTGGCAAGGTCGTGCTCTACCAACTGAGCTATTCCCGCAAATGGCGTCCCCTAGGGGACTCGAACCCCTGTTACCGCCGTGAAAGGGCGGTGTCCTAGGCCACTAGACGAAGGGGACACGCTACTGAAACACATGGTGTGTGTTTCAGTGCCCAGAGATTAGATCCGAAGATCATGCCCTGGTTTCACTCAGTGTCGCCCGAAAGCAACACTGCTTAAATTTGGAGCGGGAAACGAGACTCGAACTCGCGACCCCG
Organism: Pseudomonas sp. BIGb0558; assembly: GCF_024807515.1. Classification (NCBI taxonomy): domain Bacteria; kingdom Pseudomonadati; phylum Pseudomonadota; class Gammaproteobacteria; order Pseudomonadales; family Pseudomonadaceae; genus Pseudomonas; species Pseudomonas sp. BIGb0558. The sequence goes on along the minus strand of NZ_JANUEW010000059.1, from coordinate 26,766 downwards.
ACCTTGGCAAGGTCGTGCTCTACCAACTGAGCTATTCCCGCAATATGGCGTCCCCTAGGGGACTCGAACCCCTGTTACCGCCGTGAAAGGGCGGTGTCCTAGGCCACTAGACGAAGGGGACACACGTACAACATTCACTCCCTACCGCGTTTCGCTGTGTGCTTTACGCTGTAAGTGGCGCGCATTCTATGGATGGATTGGGAGGTCGTCAACCCCCAAGGATAAATTTATTTAAATCAATGACTTCGCCGTGGTTTACGGGGGTTGCGGGGGTTTCTCGCCGTCCAGGCTTTGACGCCTATATTCTGGCGTTCGACAAGGCGCTATAGTTCGCCACAGCAAATGATGGCAATGTGCATCTACGCAGGGACTGCCTACTCATATAGAAGAAACTACTGACGCAACTGGTCGCTCAGTCCTATCCGGCCAGTGCCCCAGTCACTACACTTCAACGCAAACCCCATAAAGAGGTCACACCGGTGACACCACTCATGATCACCCTGCTGGTAATAGCCGGGATCGTAATACTGATCGCCATTGGCTACATGAACCACGTGGTGGAAAACAATAAGCTGGAAAAGAACCGGACCCGGATCGAACTCAATGACCGGCTGCGTCGCTGCGGTGAAATCACCGAGACGTTCCCGGGGCAGTTGATGACGCCGCGGCTCAAGTTGCTGCTGACCCGCCTGGAGCTCAATGTCAATCAGCGGCTGTTGAACCTCGACAAGTCCAATGCATCCTTCAAGGCGCGCATCACCGAGCTCAACGCACTGGTAGCCCAGGGCGAATCGATCCCGGTGAACAACCCGCCCAGCCCGATCCAGACCGAAGCCAAGGCCAAGGATGTACGTTTCCTGCTGGAAGCACTGCATGGCCAAGTGACCCGTGCGGCCCAGGACGGCTTCCTGCCGACCAATGAAGCCAAGCACTGGATCAAGGAAATCCGCCACATCCTGGTGCTGCTGCACATCGAGTTCTTCAACAACCTGGGCCAGCACGCGCTGCAACAGGGTCAGCCAGGCCAGGCACGCCTGGCGTTCGAACGCGGCGCGCAGTACCTGCGCAAACAGCCGGAGCCGGTGGTGTATAGCCAGCAACTGCAATTGCTCGAGAAACAACTGGCCCGCGCCAACTCCATGGTGCTGACCAACATCCAGCCGGCTGAAGACGAGGTCAACGAATTGACCGAAGGCTTGAAAGTGGTGGATGCGGATGCGGACTGGAAGAAGAAAGCCATCTACGACTGATCCGCCTGCCCCTTGGCAAAAGAGACCATTGTGGCACTGCCAGTATTTTCCGCAGTGCCATCACTCTGCACCTATCCCCCGCCCCGCGAGTAGCGTAAAAAAGGCCCCTCTCTCCGTTAACGAAAAGGGCCTCGCCATGCCTGTCGTGCTTATCGATGGACAACCGCTGCACTACCTCGACCAGGGCACCGGCCCGGCCGTTCTCCTCGGTTCCAGCTACCTGTGGGACAGCCAGATGTGGGCGCCGCAGATCGAAGCCCTTTCGCAACAGTACCGCGTGATCGTCCCCGAATTATGGGGCCACGGCGAGTCCGGCCCACTGCCTGCAAACACCGCGTCCCTGGACGACCTCGCACGCCAGCACCTGGCCCTGCTGGATCACCTGGACATTACCCAGGTCAACCTCGTGGGCTTGTCCGTCGGCGGCATGTGGGGCGCACGCCTGGCGCTGCTGGCCCCTGAGCGGGTCAACAGCCTGGTGCTGATGGACACACACCTGGGCGCCGAGCCGGAAGCCACTCGCCAGTACTATTTTTCGCTGTTCAAGATGATCGAGGACGCCGGCGTCATTCCGGAACCGCTGCTGGATGTGGTGGCGCCGATTTTCTTTCGCCCTGGCATCGACCGGGAATCAGCCCTTTACCAGGACTTTCGCAACACCCTGAAAGCTTTCCCGAAAGAGCGCCTGCTGCAAAGCATCGTGCCCCTGGGCCGGATTATCTTCAGCCGCGCCGATGTGCTGGCGCAGCTTTCGCGCCTCGACGCCGATACCACCCTGGTGATGTGCGGGGAGCAAGACAAGCCACGCCCGCCCGCCGAGTCAGAAGAGATGGCAGCCTTGATCGGCTGCACACTGACGTTGATTCCAGACGCCGGGCATATCTCCAGCCGGGAAAACCCCGACTTCGTCAATGAAGCCCTGCTGACCTTCCTCGCCAACAACGCCTGACCGCCCTGCCCTTTGATCACCGCATGCCTGCGGTGATCAAAGGCGGAAGTGCCCGACCATCCCTTTCAGCTCCGTGCCCAACTGCGCCAGCTCAATGCTCGACGCCGCGTTGCCCTGCATGCTCAACGCCGATTGATCGGCACTGGCACGGATGCTGGTGACGCTGCGATTGATCTCCTCGGCCACCGAGCTTTGCTGTTCGGCCGCTGCGGCAATCTGCTGGTTCATCTGCTGGATCAACGACACCGCCGCCGCGATGCTGCCCAGGGCGCTTTCGGTTTCCAGGGCATCACTGACCGCCAGCTTGACCAACTCGCCGCTCTGTTTGATCTGCTGCACTGAAGACTGCGCCGAGCTGCGCAAGGTGCTGACCAGCCGTTCGATTTCTTCGGTGGATTGCTGGGTGCGCTTGGCCAGTGCCCGCACCTCATCGGCCACCACGGCAAAACCACGGCCCTGCTCGCCGGCCCGCGCAGCCTCGATGGCCGCGTTCAGCGCCAGCAGATTGGTTTGCTCGGCCACGCTTTTGATGACTTCAAGCACGGTGCCGATATTCTGGATCTCCGCACTCAGGCTTTCGATGCTGGTGCTGGCGGAGGTGGCGGAATTGGCCAGCAACTCGATACGTTGCAGGCTCTGGCGCACCACCTGCTGGCCGCTGTCGACCTTGTCGTCCGCCGTCTGCGCAGCCTGCGCCGCCTCTTCGGCGTTACGCGCCACATCGTGCACAGTGGCGGTCATCTGGTTCATCGCCGTGGCCACCTGCTCGGTTTCTTCCTTCTGGCTGCTGACCTCGATATTGGTCTGCTCGGTGACACTGGACAGCGAATGGGCAGAACTGGCCAGTTGTTCGATACCCGCCTGCAACCCGCTGACCATACTGCTCAGGCCACCGCTCATCTGTTGCATCGCGAGCATCAACTGGCCCATCTCGTCGCGGCGGCTGACCTCCATGCGCCCGCTGAGGTCGCCGGCAGCAATCTGCTGGGCCACCGCAATCACGCTGCGCAGCGGTGCAACGATCAACCGGGTAATGATCCACGCGGCAATCAACCCCACCAGCAAGGCCAGGGCTGAAGAGCCAATAATCAGCAACGCGCTTTTCTTCAATTGCGCCTGCATCGACAGGTCTTCTGCGTCGTAGGCCTGATTGACCCGCGTCACCACCTCGGCGGCACGCTCGTGCAGTTGCTTGTAGACCACCTTTTCCTGGGCCAGCAGGCCGGTGTACTCGCCGAGTTTTTCGCTGAAGGCCGCGATATGCCCCGACACTTCGTTAAGCACGGTTTGATAGCCGGAGTCCTTGACCGAGGTTTTCAACTGTTCGACCTGGGCCAGGGCCTGGTCGGCCTGCTCGATCTTGCCCTGTTCGGCGTTCTCGTCATCGCCCTTGCGGCTCTGGTCCAGGCGCACGTGCGCTTCGTTCATGGCTTGCAACATCAGGCGCGAGACCTGGCTGACCTGCCCGGCCTGCTCGATAAATTCGGCGCCTTCCTTGCCCTGGCTTTCCTTGAGCCCATAGGCGCCATCGTCCGCCAGCCCGGCCTGCAGCACATCGAGGTTGTTGGCCACACTGGAGACCGACCAACTGGCCATCTCCAGTGCAAGGTCCTTGGTCTGGGTCAGTTCGACAAACTCATCGAAAGCCTTGCGATAGGCCGCCAGCGCCTGCTCGACGTCGGTCATCACCGGGACGTTGGCGGGCGACTGGCCCTTGAGAATCACCGCCTGGGCGGCCAACGCGTCGACACTTTCGTGCAAGGCGTCCACCGCCTTGGGGTCGGCATGCAACGCGTAGTCCTGCTCGATCAGGCGCACCTTGAGCAGGCCGCTGTTGAGCGCCGACATGGCTTTAAGCCCCTCGAAGCGCTGACCAACGGTTTGCAGCGACCACACGCCAATCGCCGCCACCAGCGCCGTCAACAGCAGCACCAAGGCGAAGCCCAAGCTCAGTTTCTTTGCCATACCGAGGTTGGCAAAACGTCGTTGCACGGCAGAAATCATTGCACTGAAGTCCTCTTGCAATGGCGAATGCCATCAAGCCCGGTTTCGATGCAGCGAGATTCGCAACCCCGGGGCACTGAACACAAGCATTTGGCGCCACAATAATGGCAAAAAGCTACATCCTCGTCGTTTTCAGAATGGTGGAGGTCGATCCTGCCGGACCCATCGCCTTGAACAGCGCGAGGGCACGCTGGTCAGCAGCATAGGCCACGTTGATCCGCAGCCAGTCACTGTGTTCGCCCGTCGGGCTGAAAAGCGCCCCGGGTGACAGCAATACCCCCAGGCGGCGGGCCCGTGCCTGCAACGTCGAACGGTCGCCCACGCCAGGGCGGGCCCACACAAACATGCCACCGGCAGGTACCGCAAACACCTCCCACTCCTCGTCTTCCAGCACCTGCAGGGTCATGGCCATTTCCGTGCCCAGGCGTCGGCGCAGGCGTTGCACCCACTTGCGGTAGGTGCCGTTGGCCAGCAACGCAGCCACCACCGCCTCGGCAAACCGCGAGGTGCCGATGCCGGTCAAAGTCTTGACCTTGACCAGTTGCGCGATGACCGCCCCGCTGGCAGTGAGATACCCCACGCGCAGGGCGCTGCTGAGGGTCTTGGAGAAACTCGAGATATAGATCACCCGGTCCTCGTGGGGCAACGCCGACAGCCGGGTGCAGGTGGCATGTTGCAGGTCGCCATACACGTCTTCCTCGACAATGAAGAAGTCCTGGGAGTGGGCCAGCTGCAACAAGCGCTCGGCCACGGACGGGGACAGGCTGGTACCGGTGGGGTTGTGATACAGGCTGTTGATGAACAGGCACTTGGGCCGATGCCCGCGCAACAGCGCCTCCAGTGCCGTCAGGTCCGGACCGCCACGTGTGCGGGGCACTTCCAGCAACTTGATGCCATGAAACGCCAGTAGACGGTACAGGTTGCCGTACCCAGGGCTCTCCACCACCACGGTGTCGCCGGCCTTGAGCAGCGTGCGGATCAGCAGGTCCTGGGCGTGGCTCGCGCCCTGGGTGGTGAGGATATGCTCGACCCGGGTCGCCACGTGAATGTGAGTCAGGCGCTTGAGCAACTGTTCCCGCAGGGCTGGCAGGCCCAGCGGGGTGCTGTAGTTGAAGACGGCGGCAGTATCGGTGCGGGTGACTTCACGGATCGCGTAGCTGATGTCAGCACTTTCGCGCCAGGTGTCCGGCAGCCAGCCGCACCCCAGTTTCAGTTCACCCAGCTGATTATCGACGAAGGCGCCCCAGCCGGACTCGGCGCCCTCATACCATTGGTTTTCGCTACTCAGCCCGCGCTCGGCGGGTGGCTGGGCCACAAAAAAAACCGCGCCTTGACGCGAAACCAGTACGCCCTGGGCAACCATCCGCTCGAACGCCTCAATCACGCTGGACTGGCTGAGCAGGTTCTCGTGGGCCAGTTGCCGAACCGAGGGCAACCGCGTCCCGGGGCCGACCCCGCTCTCGCGAATCCAGGCCGCCAACCCACTGACGATTTGCTGCACTACCGGTACAAGGGCTTGTCGATCGATCCCTAAATCCATGAGCCACTCACCTAAACTGTTGTCATTTAACCCAAACCAGTTAAGCACAGAAGCTCAGTGACAGCCGTCACGAAGATTTATTAAATCATTGATTTAATTGAATTATTTACCTACTGATACACATTCAGCCAAGGCATCTGGCCACCTGCGGAAAAGCCCCACAGTACCTACAACGCTTTTCTGAATGGAATCAGCATCAGGTCCTAAATGGCGGTCGCACCGCCGTCCACCGCCAAGGCCTGGCCCGTGGTGAAGGCCGCGCCGTCGCTGCACAGATACAGCACTGCACTGGCGATTTCCTCGACCTTGCCGATACGCCCGACCGGGTGCATGGCGGCGGCAAATTCAGCTTTGCGCGGGTCGGCCTCATAGGCACGGCGGAACATATCGGTGTCGATCACCGCCGGGCATACCGCGTTGACGCGGATTTTCTTTTTCGCGTACTCGATCGCCGCCGACTTGGTCAGGCCGATCACCGCATGTTTGGACGCGGCGTAGATACTCATCTTCGGCGCCGCCCCCAGCCCGGCCACCGACGCGGTGTTGACGATGGCACCACCGCCCTGGGCCAGCAGCAGTGGCAACTGATACTTCATGCACAGCCACACACCCTTGACGTTGACCCCCATGATGGCGTCGAACTCATCCAGGCTGCCGTCGGCCAACTTGCCCTTTTCGATCTCGATCCCGGCATTGTTGAAGGCATAGTCCAGCCGGCCATAGGTGGCCACGGTCTGCTGCATCAACTGCTGCACGTCGGCCTCAAGGGTGACATTGCAGCGCACAAACACCGCCTCGCCACCGGCCTGGTGAATCAGCGCCACAGTGCCCTCGCCGCCCGCCACGTCCAGGTCGGCGACCACGACTTTCAAGCCTTCAGCGGCGAACGCCAGGGCGGTGGCGCGGCCAATGCCGGCGGCCGCACCGGTCACCAGGGCGACCTGGCCGGAAAATGTCATGCTCATGGGGATGTCCTTCGATGGATGCTGGATGACCCCAGTCTAGCCAGAGCCTCCATGGGCGCGTCAGCACTATCAAACGCCCGGTTGGCGACCCATGAGCCGCAGTGATAACACCACCAGCCTCACTATCATCAGAGTGGATCGACGGGCATTCGCAGCTGCCGCGTACCTTGCCGCTGCGGCCCGAAGGGTCTATCACTCAAGGTCCATTTCCCAAGAGTCCCTGCCATGACTGCCCAGACCAACCGCCAATTCCTGCTCGCCAAACGCCCGGTCGGCGCTGCCACGCGGGACACCTTCACCTACCAGGAAGTGCCGGTGGGCACGCCCCAGGACGGGCAGGTGCTGGTGCACAACGAATACCTGTCCCTGGACCCGGCCATGCGTGGCTGGATGAACGAGGGCAAATCCTACATTCCGCCGGTAGGAATCGGCGAGGTCATGCGCGCCCTGGGCGTAGGCAAGGTGATCGCTTCGAACAACCCGAAATTTGCCGTGGGGGATTACGTCAACGGTGCGCTCGGCGTGCAGGATTACTTCCTCGGCGAGCCCCGGGGTTTCTACAAGGTCGACCCGAAACTGGCACCGTTGCCGCGCTATTTGTCGGCGTTGGGGATGACCGGCATGACCGCCTATTTCGCCCTGCTGGACACCGGCGCCCCCAAGGCCGGCGAAACCGTGGTGATTTCCGGCGCGGCGGGTGCGGTGGGCAGCATTGCCGGGCAGATTGCCAAGATCAAAGGCTGCCGCGTGGTGGGCATTGCCGGCGGCGCCGACAAATGCAAGTTCCTGGTGGATGAGCTGGGGTTTGATGCGGCCATCGACTACAAGAACGAAGACGTGCACGCCGGCCTCAAGCGCGAATGCCCGAAAGGCGTGGACGTGTATTTCGATAACGTCGGCGGGGACATCCTCGACGCCGTGCTCAGCCGCCTGGCGTTGAAAGCCCGCGTGGTGATCTGCGGTGCCATCAGCCAGTACAACAATAAAGAAGCCGTCAAAGGGCCGGCCAACTACCTGTCATTGCTGGTCAATCGGGCGCGTATGGAAGGGTTTGTGGTGATGGACCATGCGGCGAACTTCGCCGCTGCCGGGCAGGAGATGGCCGGCTGGATGGCGCAGGGCAAGCTCAAGAGCAAGGAAGATATCGTCGAAGGACTGGAGACGTTCCCGGAAACGCTGATGAAACTGTTCAACGGTGAGAACTTTGGGAAGTTGGTACTGAAAGTCAGCTGACACACCGCAGATCGTTCTGCACACCCGGTTAATGTGGGAGCCGGGCTTGCCCGCGATGCAGGCGACTCGGTGTTTCAGTGATACCGAGGCGATGCTATCGCAGGCAAGCCAGCTCCCCCAGAGACCGTGGCCGCTTCAGTCAGGCGATCTCGGCAACCACCGCCGCCAGCGCCTTGGCCGGGTCGGCCGCCTGGCTGATCGGGCGTCCGATCACCAGGTAATCGGAACCGGCATCCAGGGCCTGGCGCGGGGTCAGGATGCGACGTTGGTCGTCCTGGGCGCTGCCCGCCGGACGAATCCCCGGGGTCACCAGTTGCAGCGACGGGTGGGCGGTCTTCAATGCCTGGGCTTCCAGGGCCGAGCACACCAGACCGTCCAGGCCGGCCTTTTGCGCCAGGGCCGCGAGGCGCAGCACTTGTTCCTGTGGCTCGATGTCCAGGCCGATGCCGGCCAGGTCTTCACGCTCCATGCTGGTCAGCACGGTCACGCCAATCAGCAGCGGCTTGGGGCCGCTGCGCTGATCAAGCACTTCACGGCACGCAGCCATCATGCGCAAACCGCCGGAGCAGTGCACATTGACCATCCACACGCCCATTTCGGCGGCAGCCTTGACCGCCATCGCGGTGGTGTTGGGGATGTCGTGGAATTTCAGGTCGAGGAACACCTCGAAGCCTTTGTCACGCAGGGTGCCGACAATTTCCGCGGCGCAACTGGTGAACAGTTCCTTGCCGACCTTGACCCGGCAAAGCTTGGGGTCCAACTGGTCAGCCAGCTTCAGTGCGGCGTCACGAGTGGGGTAATCCAGGGCGACGATGATAGGAGTCTGGCAGACGGACATTGGAATGGGCTCTCAGGCAAGTCGAAATCGGCGCGGATTGTAGCGCAAGCAGCGCGTTTGCGGGATCCGATGATCGGTAATTCGCGATTTAGCCGCCAGATTGCGGGCTCCCGGGCAATTGTGTCGGAACTGATACATTCCCGACATGCCTGCAATACCCCCGAAGATTAGCCTCGCACACGTGAACCACCGTACAGAACTTCCAGCCCCGGGGCTGGGCGCCTATGCTGAACGCAACAACCTCGCCGCCGATCTTCGGTCCGGCGGCCCACCAGGTAGATGATCGCACCATGCAAACCCTGACTCCTGCGCTGAATGACGATCAAAAAGGCTCGCTTGTGGGTGAAGACAAGCGCTGGAACACCCGCGCGCTGATCGTCGACGACGACGTGCCGATCCGCGAACTGCTGATCGATTACCTGGCGCGCTTCAACATTCTCGCCAGCGGCGTGACCGACGGCGCCGCCATGCGCCAGGCCATGCAAGCCGAGACCTTCGACGTGGTGGTGCTCGACCTGATGCTGCCGGGCGAAGACGGCCTGTCGCTGTGCCGTTGGCTGCGGGCGGAATCGGACATCCCGATCCTGATGCTCACCGCCCGCTGCGAACCCACCGACCGCATCATCGGCCTGGAGTTGGGGGCCGACGACTATATGTCCAAGCCCTTCGAGCCCCGCGAGCTGGTGGCACGCATCCAGACGATCCTGCGCCGGGTACGGGATGACCGCACCGAGCAACGGGCGAATATCCGCTTCGACAACTGGCGCCTCAACAGCGTGCTGCGCCAATTGGTGGCCGACGATGGCCTTGTGGTGCCGCTGTCCAACGCTGAATTCCGCTTGCTGTGGGTGTTTATCGAACGCCCGCGCCGGGTGCTGAGCCGCGAACAACTGCTGGACGCGGCCCGCGGTCGCTCCATCGAAGCCTTTGATCGCAGCATTGACCTTCTGGTCTCGCGGCTGCGCCAAAAGCTCGGCGACGACCCGAAGGCACCGCAGTTGATCAAGACCGTACGCGGTGAAGGCTATCTGTTCGACGCCCGGGATATTGGCTGATGCGCAACGCCTTCAACACCCTGTTCGGGCGGCTGTTCGGTGTGTTGCTGGTGGCGATTGTGCTGGCCCACGTGCTGGCATTTTTCTGGTTTCACCACTACGGCCCGCCGCCGCCACCGCCCCGCGAGACCTTCATCGAGCAACCGGACGGCACCCTCACGCCAGCGCCGAAGGAGCATCACAGGCCCTGGTTCGGCGGGCCTGTGGTGCCGCTGACTTTCCAGTTCTTCTCGCTGATCATCGCCGCCTGGTACGGCGCCAAGCTGCTCAGCCGGCCGATCCAGCGTCTGAGTGCGGCGGCCGAGCGCCTGAGCCTGGACCTCGACAGCCCGCCGTTGAACGAGTCCGGCCCACGGGAAGCACGGCAGGCGGCGTCGACCTTTAACCTGATGCAAAAACGCATCCGTGAACAGGTCACCCAGCGTGCCCGCATGCTCGGCGCCGTGTCCCATGACCTGCGCACGCCACTATCGCGGCTCAAGCTGCGCCTGGAACAGATCGAAGACACCAAGCTGCAGGGCCAGATGCGCCAGGACCTGGACGACATGATCGGCATGCTCGACGCCACCCTGAGCTACCTGCACGAACAACGCACCAGCGAAACCCGGCATTGGCTGGACGTGCAGGCATTAGTGGAGTCCTTGAGTGAAAACGCCCAGGACCGTGGCTCCGACGTGCAATGCAGTGGTGAATGCGCGCCGCTGCAGGTGCAACCGATGGCCCTGCGTTCGTGCCTCAACAACCTGATCGACAACGCCCTGCGCTATGCCGGCACCGCCCGTATCGAACTGGCGGACAGCCCCCAGGCGCTGGTGGTCAAGGTGATCGACCATGGGCCGGGGATTGCGGCGGATAAACGCGAGGCGGTGTTTGAACCGTTTTATCGGCTGGAAGGCTCACGCAACCGGAACTCCGGCGGCGTGGGTTTAGGGATGACGATTTCCAAGGAAGCGGTGGAACGCCTCGGTGGGCGATTGAGCCTGGAGGAAACCCCAGGCGGTGGCCTGACAGCGGTGATGTGGTTGCCGAGGGCTTGAGCCAGCTCCCACATCAATCTGCAGCCGCCTCAAAATCCTCGCCGATCAGCCGGCTTTATCTTCCCGCCGCACTTGAGCCTGGCTGGCGCTCCAGTCCGTCAGCAGGCTATACGCCACTGCCAGCAAAGTCGGGCCGATAAACAGGCCGATGAAGCCGAACGCGATCAACCCGCCAAACACCCCCAGCAGCACGATCACCAGCGGCAGGTTGCCACCACGGCTGATCAGGTACGGCTTGAGCACGTTGTCCACGCCGCTGATGATGAATGTGCCCCATACCCCGAGAAACACCGCGTAGGTGTAGTCGCCCTTCCAGGCCAGCCACGCTGTGGCCGGGATCCACACCAATGGTGGCCCCATGGGAATCAGGCTCAGCAGGAACGTCACGATGCCCAGCACCAGCGCCCCCGGCACCCCGGCAATCAGGAAGCCGATCAGCGCCAGCACCGCCTGGGCAGCCGCGGTACCGATCACGCCATTCACCACACGTTGCACGGTGCCCGCCACCAGTTCGATGTAATAACCGGCACGTTCGCCGATCAAGCGCTCCAGCAAGCGATGCACAAACATCGCCAGGCGCGGCCCGTCCCGGTAGAAAAAGAACACGAATACCAGGCTCAGGGTCAGCTCCAGAATCCCGCCGCCGATCTGCGCACTGCGGGCCAGCAACCAGTTGCCCACCTGCCCCAGGTACGGCTTGAGGCTGACCATCAGCGCCGCGCCCTGCTGGTCGATGCTGTCCCACATCGCCACCAACCGCTCGCCGACGAAAGGAATGGAGCCGAGCCACGCTGGCGCCTCGGGCAAGCCATCCACCTGGATATCCTTGATCAGGCCCACGGCATCGCGCACATGGTCGGCCAGGTTGAACCCCAGCCATACCAGCGGCAATGCCACCAACAGCATCCAGACCAGGGTCAGGATCCCGGCCGCCAGGGATTCGCGCCCGCCCAGCCAGCGGGTCAGCAGGCGCATCACCGGCCAACTGGCAAACGCCAGCACCGCGCCCCAGAACAGCGCCGACCAGAACGGCGCCATCACCCAGAAGCTGGCACCAAACAACACCAGCAGCAGGATCTGCACCAGCAGGCGATCGTTATTGAGCATGTGGTTTCTCGAAAAGAAGTCTGTAAGAGGAAGAGCTTAGGCGAACGGCGCGGGTCCGTTCGCCCTGGAACGGTCAGCGTATCAGATGCAGGTATAAACCCTTGGCTTCGGCGGTGCCGGTTTCCAGGCGGGCCGCACGTACGCCCTGATCGATCAAGCCCTGGCGCCACGCCTCGGCGGTGGGCCCGGTCAAACTGACCCGCAAGGTGGCGTCCAGGTTCAATCCACGGGAAATCAGGGTGAGCCAGGTGGCGTCAGGTTCGGCGCCCAGCTTGGGGAAGTCCAGCTCACCGGTGCTCTTCAGCTCCCGCAGCAGTGTGGCGGAGGTTGGCAGCAAGTCGCCCAGTGGCGCACTGGCGTCCAATTGTTCCACATGCAGATAGGCCCGACGATTGCCCCGGGTGATGCCGTACAGCGCGACCAGGGAGTTGTCCTGGGGAGCAGCCAGGCGCAGCAACAGGTATTCCTGCTGGCCATCGGCGCCTACCAGCTTGGCGTTGCCAAACACCTCATTGGCCCACAGGCTGCTTTCGCCGCAATCCCGGGCCTGGCACCAGAACAGCAATTGTGCGCCCTGGGCCTGCAAAGCTTCGCGGGTGGCGGTAAAGGCGGCGCTGGAGGTGTGTTCGGCGGGCAGTTCGTAGGTGATGGCAGTGTTTAATCCGCGAGCGGTGGCCTGGCCTTCATAGCGCAGTTGGCCGCTGATCTTGCGGATCGAGCCCAGCGGGTAGATGCGTTCTTTCTCTTCGGCGGGACGGTAGTCGACGATCTGTGCGTCAACCTGACGGGCCACGGCGGGCAAGTCCTGGCTACCCGGTACGTCAGCGGCGAACACCAGCGGGCTGAAACAGCACAGCCCCAGAATACGGATAAATCCCTTCGGCATACTCATCGGATCAGCGCGCCCTGGCCATTGGGGTGCGCTGCGGTGTTGAGATTGTTCATGGTTGACTCCCTTTCGATCCGCCCAGCCTCGGCAGTTGACCCCGCCAAGTCAAGGCGTGGAGAAGAACCGATTGAAACAGTCTGCAACAAGGGTAGCCCCTGGCTCGTCGTTCAGGTGCAAATGATGGCCACCAGGTAACGTGGTCACCTGGAACGGCAGCCCGGAAAGCAATTCGGAATGTTTCGCCAGCATGCCGTCTTCGGCGACCACCAACTGTGTCGGACAGCCGATCCGGCGCACGAACGCCATCGCCTGTTCTTCTGTCAGACGCATGGGGGAAGCCAGGGTCAGGCGGCTGTCGCTGCGCCAGGTGTAACCGCCCGGCACCGGCATAAGGCCACGCTGGGCCAGCAATTCCGCGGCCTCGCGACTGACCGCCACCACGCCTTTCATCCGCGCTTCCACCGCACGGTCAAGGGTGGTGTACACCGGTTTGCGCTTGTCTTGCAGGGCCAGTTGCGCCTGCAACGCCATGCCGAGGCGTTCGGCGGCGTTATCTGCAGTGCCGGTCGGCGGGATCACGCCGTCAATCAATCCCAGGTGCGTTACCCGCTCCGGCAAGGCCCCGGCCAACACCAGGGAAACGATGGCACCGAGGGAGTGGCCAAGTAATGCAAAACGTTTCCAGCCCAGTTGCTCGGCCACTTGCAGCACATCGTGGACGTAATCCCACAGGGAATACCCGGCGCCGACCGGGCGGTGGGCCGAGTGACCATGGCCCGCCATGTCCAGGGCGACGATGCGCAGGCCATCGAGCTTCGGCGCCAGGCGCGCAAAGCTGTTGGCGTTGTCGAGCCAGCCGTGCAGGGCGATGACCGGCAGCCCGTCTTCGGGGCCGAACAGGTGGGCCGCCAACTCGATGTGCGGCAGGGCCAGGCGTACTTCTTCGACGGGCGCGGTCATGCGCAACTGCGCTCGCGCTGGCGGGCTTCCCAGCGGGCAAACAGGTTCTTGATCAAAGTGGCAGTGTCCTGGGGGCGTTCGAGAGGAAACATGTGGCCGCCGGGCATGGTCAGCATTTCGCCCATGGGCATGCGCCCCACGCCGCTGGCATGGTGACGCATCACCACCCGGCTCTGGCGGCCACGCACCACCGCCAGTGGCACTTTCAACTGTCGGGCCTGGCCAGGGCTGGTGTGGGGCACGCCGCGGTAGATGCTGATCTCGGTGGCCGGATCAAAGCGCAGGCGCAGACGATCGCCCACCGGTTCCAGGCCGTGTTGCAGGTAAGCGTCGAAACATTCGGGATCAAAGCCTCGAAACAGGGTCTTGCCGGCGAAGTACTGACGCGCAGCCGCAAGGTCAGCGAACTCTTCACGCCGGCCCAGGGTGCGGCCCGCCGGGGTAAGACGGTCGATAAAGCCGAAGCGCTTGGCCGCGCGGATCACCCAGCGATCGGCCAGCGTCAGCACCGGAGAGTCGAGCATCACCACCCCGCGATACAACTGTGGGCAGCGCATGGCCGCATGCAGGTGCAGCACGCCACCCAACGAATGGCCCACGCCCCACACCGGCTCCGGCTGCTGCTCAAGGTGGTGGATCAGTTCGTCCACCAGGTTCTGCCAATTGTCATCCACCGGAAACCTTGGGTCGTGACCGTGCTGCGGCAAATGCGCGACGGCGTACTCCGGGGCCAGGGCGGCAAACAATTTGCCGTAGGTCGCCGAAGGAAAGCCATTGGCGTGGGCGAAAAACACGTGCTGCGACATACCTGATCCATCACCGTAAACAGAGCGTTGATTCTCCCCAGACCGGGCAGTCACGGCAATGACTGTAACTGCCAGGAATGATGACACTCACGCCATGCCTATCGAGCCGGCGGGTTCTCGCCCAGCGGAACTACGGCCATGGTCAGGCGCGACACACAGCTGGCCTTGCCTTCATCGCTGGTCAGGCGGATATCCCACACATGGGTGGTGCGCCCGATATGAATCGGCTTGGCCACTGCCGTCACCCGCCCGCTGCGCAGGCCGCGCAAGTGGTTGGCGTTGATTTCCAGGCCCACGCAATAAAACTTGCTGGCATCGATGCACAGGTAACTGGCCATGGAGCCCACGGATTCCGCCAGCACCACCGACGCGCCGCCGTGCAGCAGGCCGTAGGGTTGATGGGTGCGGTGGTCGATCACCATGCTGGCGGTCAGGGACTCGTCGTCAAAGCTTTCAAAGCGAATATCCAGTACTTCACCGATGGTGTTTTTCTGGCTCGCATTGAGTTGTTCGATATTGGGTTGAGTGCGCCACAGGCTCATTGATCGGTCCTTATTGGTGTTATGTCAGTGCTCAATCCTGCCACAGCACGGCCTCGGAGCGCTCGCTCCAGGCATGAAACTGCGACCCGTAGGCAGATTCAATCACGTTGCGCTTGATCTTCAAGGTCGGCGTGAGGAACCCGTTTTCCACCGCCCAACTGTCTTTCACCACCACCAGTTGGCGCAAGCGCTCATGTTTATCCAGCACCTGGTTAACCTCTTCCAGCAAGCATTCGAGACTGCCTTGCAAAGCCTGGCGACCCGTGCCAGCAGCATCTTGCAGGCCCACCTCGGATAACACGCACAGGCCCATGGGCGCGCTCAAGCCATCGCCCACCACGCATACCTGTTCGATACGCGCATGCTCGGCCAGGCGGTTTTCAATCGGTGCCGGGGCCACATATTTGCCTTTGCTGGTCTTGAAGATTTCCTTGAGCCGCCCGGTCAGCCGCAGGCGGCCATCGGCGCCCTGCTCGCCCTTGTCGCCGGTGCACAGGAAGCCGTCGGCGGTGATGGTTTCGGCGGTTTTTGCCGGGTCCTTGAAATAACCGAGCATGGTCGCGCCGCTGCGCACCTGGACTTCGCCGTCGTCACCGATGCGCACTTCAACGTCCGGGCATGGCGGGCCGATCCAGCCGAGCTTTTGCTGGCCGGGGCGACACACGTGGGAATAGCCGCAGCTTTCGGTCATGCCGTACACCTCCAGCACGTCCAGGCCCAATCTCCGATACCAGAGCAACAAGGCCTCAGGTACCGGGGCTGCACCGGAGATCGCTACACGCACGGCGTCCAGGCCCAGCCCGGCGAGCACCTTGTGGCCCACGCGCTTACCGATGAAGGGCAGGCGCAGCAAGGTATCGAGGCGGCTTGCGGGGATTTTGCTGTAGACGCCCATCTGGAATTTGGTCCAGATACGCGGTACGCCGAACAGCGCCGTAGGCCGTGCCCGCTTGAGGTCTGTAAGAAAGGTGTCGAGGCTCTCGGCGAAAAACACGGTTTGCCCGGTGTAGATCGAGGCCATTTCCACAAACATGCGTTCGGCCACGTGGCACAGCGGCAGGTAGGACAGCAGGCGATCGCCCTCCCCCAGGCCGAACAATTCAGTACCACGGATGGCGGCAAATGCCAGGGCGCCGAAGCTGTGCATCACGCCCTTGGGCAGGCCGGTGGTGCCGGAGGTATAGATGATGGTGGCCAGGTCGGACGCCGCAGGCGCGGGGTTGTCCTGGATCGGTGAGCAGGTTTGCAGGTCGGCCCAGGTGAAATCGAATTCGCCTTCGGGGCATAGCGGCAGGCTGATGGTCGGCAGGTCCGCCTTTACCCCGGCAGACATGGAGGGCCAGTCGTCCAGTTTGCCGATAAACGCCAGGGCGGCTTCGGAGTGCTCCAGCACATGGGCGACGGAGTCGGCGGTCAGGTTGGGGTAGAGCGGGACCGAGACGTGGCCGGCCATCCAGATGGCGAGGTCGGCGATGATCCAGTGGGCGCAGTTTTTCGCGATCAGGGCGATGTGGGAGCCCTGGGGCAGGTCGCGGGCTCGTAGCCAGTGGGCGGCGCAGCGGGCCTGATGGCCGGCTTCGGCCCAGGTGAGGGTCTGGACTTCGCCGCCTTTGATGGGCTGAACCAGGAATCGTTGCCGTGGGTGGCGGGTTTCGCGGTCGAAGAAGACTTGCAGCGGCAAACGAATAGCGACAGACATGGACGCGCTCCTTTGTGTTCCGATGGTAGCCAACCAAGCACTTGCTTGGGTGGACTATTTCATGGGAGCGCGGGGGGTGCAAGTTCTGAAGTTTTGGGGGTATATCCGTTGCTGCGGTCAGGGCGGCTATGGGTTCCGCTCTTACAGCGGCTCACTTTTGAACAGCCGGAATGCCGGCCCAGTCAAAAGTAAGCAGAACGCTCTTGCCCCACCACTCGGCACCTCGCTAAGGCTCGGTGTGCCCGAACGCAGGCAGCGTGGTTTAACGGGGCGCCTAAGATCAAGATCAAAAGCTACAGCGGGCACGATCCCCTGTAGGAGCTGGCTTGCCGGCGATGGTCGTTAACGATGAAGCTGGCATCCTGAATGAACGCGGCGCTCTCAGGTTCTTCGCCGGCAAGCCGGCTCCTACAGAAAAGCGGCTTTTGCCTTTGCTTCTAACACTCAGGTCGGCTTTCAGGCCGCCGTGCTCTTGATCTGCGGGCCCCGTTAACCACGATGGCCTTCGTTCCGGCATGCCGAGCCTAAGCGAGGCACCGAGTGGTGGGGCAAAGACCTTTTGGTTACTTTTGGCTGGGCCGGCATTCCGGGCGTTTGCCAAAAGTGACCCGCTGTAAGAGCGGAACCCTAAGTGGCCGTTACCGCAGGAATGGATATGTACTCAATACCAAACCCAATCCCCACCTAAGGATTCCGAACCCCCAAAAGACTCATCAACCCAGCCAAAGGAAAATCCCCCTCCAGCTCCGCCAAACTCGCCGTACTCATAGGCTGCGGCTGCCGCAAATGCCCATGCTGCAAATAACTGATCAGCCCGCCCACAAACGGCTGATGGCTAACCAGCAACACATCATCGTCATTGTCGAGATGCTTGAGCACCTCCAGCGGATTACTCTCCGGCGTCAACCAGGGCACCGTCCGAACCTCGGGCTCAAACCCCAACGCCTCCCGCACCAACTGCGCGGTCTGCTGCGCCCGCACATAAGGGCTGGCAATAATCGCCCGCACAGGCTGCCCAATCAGATGCGCCGCACTGCGCAAAACCTCTTCGCGCCCATGGGCCGTGAGATTACGCTCCGCATCCGTGCGCGCATGCCCCTCGGCTTCACCGTGACGCAATACCCACACTTTCATAGCTTCGGTTCCTCATCACGCGCCGGATGCGGCGCCGGCGGCACGCTGTGGGCGGCCTCGCCTTCCGGTACACGGGGCGTCGGCCAATCAGCAAACGGCCAAGGCTTCTGGTCACTGTGAAAACTGCCAAACCGCCCAATCTGCGCCAAAAACTGACTCAAGCTGTCACCAAAATTCATCAGCCCAAGGTTCGGCGCGCCGTACACCAGGCGGTAAACCAGTTGCACCACCACCAGCGCCCCCAGCAGAAACTGCGTCACTTGCCACACCAGGGCAAACACCAGCATCCACAGGACACGCAGGCCGATGGATTCGTACTTGGGTGCTGCTTTCGGATCGTTCATCGCGCGTTCCTCAGTTGAAACCACTGGTGGAAATAAAGTCGACATCGGTTTTCGGCTCAGCCCGCATCAGCAACTCGATAACCTGATTCAGGGTACGCCCCTCAAACAGGATCGCATGCAAACCGGCCACCAACGGCATATACACCCCGACTTCCTGGGACTTGGCCTTCAGCACCTTCAAGGTGTTGACGCCTTCAGCCACCTCGCCCAAACGGGTGACGGCGTCTTCCAGGCTCAGGCCCTGGCCGAGGGCGAAACCTACCTGATAGTTGCGGCTTTTCGGTGACGAGCAGGTAACGATCAGGTCGCCCACGCCCGCCAGGCCAAGGAAGGTCATCGGGTTGGCGCCCTGGTTGACCGCAAACCGGGTCATCTCGGCCAAGGCACGGGTGATCAGCATGCTCTTGGTGTTTTCGCCCATGCCCAGCGCCACGGCCATGCCGGCGATGATCGCGTAGACGTTTTTCAACGCCCCGCCCAGCTCGACGCCAAAGCGGTCGGCACTGGCGTACACGCGGAAGGTGCGACCGTGCAGCACTTCCTGCACCCGCTCGCAAAGTTCTTCGTCTTCACTGGCGATCACGGTGGCGGTCAGTGCGTGCTCAGCCACTTCCCTCGCCAGGTTCGGGCCCGACAACACGCCAATACGCGCCTCGGGGGCGATTTCTTCAAGGATTTCGCTCATCAACTTGAAGGTGTGCGCCTCGATGCCCTTGGTCAGGCTCACCAGCAGCTTGCCCGCCAGCCGCTCGGCATGGGGCGCCAGCACCGAACGCAAGGCACTGGACGGCAGCGCGACGAAGCACAGGTCGCACTCGTTCAGCGTCGCCAGCAAATCAGTCACCGGCTCCACGGCCGGCAGAATCTTGATGCCTTTAAGGTAACGGGGGTTTTCCCGGTTGACCCGAATGGCCTCGGCTTGCTCGGGGTCACGCATCCATTGACGCACCTGATGACCATTTTCAGCCAGCAGATTAGCCACGGCGGTACCAAAACTTCCGCCTCCCAGGACCGCAATAGGGCGCTGTTCAGTCATATGCAATCCGTTAATCCATAGCAGTGGCGATGGCCGCATTATACGGAGCGACCCGCCTGCGGCCAGCCCCCGCGTCAATTCAAACGCTCGTCGGAAAATGCGACATTTGTGCGAAGTAATTACAGGGGCGACGACTGGCAAACGGCCCCACCTCAGTTAACATGGGCGGCTATCCGTAATTATCAAGGCCGTGCCGTGTCTTTGGGCCCTCCTCCTCGCTCATCCCTTTTGCTGACGTTGTTGTGCATGCCGTGGTGCAGTGCTCCGTTGCTGGCCGACGATCTGTTCCTCGACAGCCAACCGCTGCCGCAGGTGCTGACTGCCACCCGCCTCAAGCAATCGGCCGCCGCCGTGCCCGGCAGCATGACGGTGATCGACAGCGAGCTGATCAAGGCCAGCGGCGCGCGGGACATCCCGGAACTGCTGCGGCTGGTACCCGGGATGATGGTCGGCTACACCACCGGCAACCAGGCCGCCGTGAATTACCACGGCACCCAGGCGGGCGACGCCCGGCGCATGCAGGTGCTGATCGATGGTCGCTCGGTGTACCGCGCGGGCCTGGCGACGGTGGACTGGAGCGATATCCCGGTGGCCCTCGAAGACATCGACCGCATCGAAGTCTTCCGCGGCCCCAACACCGTCAGCTATGGCGCCAACGCGCTGATGGCCGTCGTCAACATCCTCACCCGCTCGCCGGCCAACAGCCACGGCACCCGCATGAAACTTACCCAGGGCGGCCGCGGGATCAACGACTGGTACGCCAGCCAAGGCATGGGCTGGGAAACCGGCGACCTGCGCCTCTCGCTGTCCGGCCAACAGGACGATGGCTTTGACAGCGACCGCGTGGGCGCCGACCGCCGCGACAGCCGTCGCCTGAGCCGCTTCAGCCTGGCCGTGAGCCAGACCCTGAACGCGCAACAAAGCATCGACTGGCAACTGGATGCCAAGGAAGGCACCAACCAACGCCCGTATACCTACCAACCGGTATTCGACGGGATTACCGAAGGCGGTACCAATTCCGACGTCAGCGCCAAGGACTACGCCGGTTCCCTGCGCTGGAACTTCGATTTCAACCCCGATCACAGCCTGTATATCCAGGGTTCGGCCCAGCAGTGGGATCGCCGGCAGATCTGGCGCGCCTGCGACGCCAAGGTCTCGTTCAGCCCGGAGTTGACCCAGTTGTGGCAGCTCAACCCCAACTATGCCGAGCGGCTGGCGCGGCACATGGATGCGTTCAGCAACGGTTCGGCGCCACCCGGCAGTGCCGCCGAACAGGCCTTGGCCAATCAGGTACTGGATCAATGGCGTAATGGCGCGAACCAGAGCGTCTGCGGCAACATCGACCAAAGCACCAAGGAAAGCCGCTACGACCTGGAGCTGCAAGACACCCTCAGCCTGTCCGACAGCCTGCGCCTGGTCAGCGGCATGAATTACCGCTACGACCGCGCCGACTCCGACACCTACTTCAACGGCACTATTGACGACACCACCTGGCGCCTGTTCGGCCACCTGGAGTGGCGCGCCAGCGAACACTGGCTGCTGCAGGGCGGCGCGATGTACGAAGACACCCACCTGAGCGGCAACTCGCTGACGCCCCGGGTGGCCGTCAACTACCTGATCAACCCGCGCCACGGCCTGCGCGCGGTGTACTCCGAAGCCATCCGCTCCCCGGACATGTTCGAGAACAACGTCAACTGGAGCTACCGCGTCACCAACCTCAGCTCGCCGGCCTACGGCCAGAACTCCGGGCAATACTTCGTGGTGACCCGCGGCCCGGGCAACCTCGACAAAGAGCTGATGCGCTCCCGGGAACTGGGCTACAACGGCTTTTTTGCCGACATCGGGCTGAACGTGGACGTGAAGCTGTTCTACGACGAAATCAGCGACATGGTCAGCGAGCCGCTGCGCAACAACCAGTACATCGCCAGTAACTCGAACAGCTCGCGCTTTACCGGCACCGAAACCCAGCTCGACTGGCACATGAGCACCGCCGACCGGCTGCGTGTCACCTATGCTTATGTGGATGCCAGCGCCACCAACCCGCTGGACAAACAGCAAACCGCCCGCAACAGCGGCTCGGCCGGCTGGATGCGGGAATGGGGCCACGGCTGGTCCAGCGCGGTGTTCTACTATGGCGACGACGCGCTCAACCAGTATCGCTTCGAACGGGTCGACCTGCGGGTGGCCAAGCGCATTGCCCTGGGCAAAGCCAACGTGGAGCTGGCCGGCATGTTGCAACAACGGCTCGACAATCAGCCCACCACCTGGCCCGACAACAACTATGACCAGCGCCACGTGCTCTACTTCAGTGCGGAGTTAGAGTTCTAGCATGAACCGCGCCCCGTCACGGATGACCCTCTCCTTTACCGCCCGACTCTGGCGGCGCTGTGTGTTGCTTGGGGTTTTATGGTTTGCCGCCCCGGCATGGGCGGCGGACATCCTGCTGACCGCCGAAGAAGATGGCCCGGGCGTACAAACCTTCGTGCAGGCCCTGGCCCGACAGCGCCCCGAAGACAGCGTGAAATTCACTCCGCTCAAGGACCTCCCCGCCCCCGCACACTTGCCCACCAGCACCCGCCTGATCCTGCTGGACCTGCCCAGCCTCGACTGGCGCCTGCAAGACACCCAGGGCCCGCCGACCCTGGTGCTGCGCATCAGCCGCCTGCAAGCCCGCCAGCGCCTGGGGGACAGCTTGCCGGCGAAGATCAGCCTGTTATGGAGCGACCCGCCACTGGACCGCCAACTGCGCCTGATCATCGGCATCCTGCCCCAGGCCCGGCGCATCGGCGTGCTCTATGGCATCGACAGCGAATTCCTGCTCAGGGAGCTGCGCCAGTACGCAGCGCCCATGGGCCTTGAGATCGTGCCCCAGCTTTGGGACAACATTAATGACAGTCGCCCGCTGCAAAGCCTGTTCAAGAGCAGCGACGTTCTGCTGGGTCTGGACGATCCCCAGTTGTACAACCCGAAAACCGCAAAAAACCTGCTGCTCAGCAGCTACGCGAGGCAATTGCCGCTGGTCGGGCCCAACGCCGGGTTCGTCAAGGCCGGCAGCCTGGCCAGCACCTACAGCGATCAGACCGACTGGCTGAACGTACTCGACCGGCTGCTGGACCATGCACCGTCCAGCTGGCCGCGCTCGCTTTACCCGGAACGCTTCAAAGTCGTGGGCAACCCGCAGGTTGCGCGCTCACTGGGAATCGAACAGGTGGACGAAACCAACGTCGCCGCCCGCCTGGCCGAAGGAGAAAAACGCCCATGACCTTTCGTCGCCGTTGGGACATCAACACCCGAACCCAGCTCATTACCCTGGGCCCGGCACTCCTGCTGACGCTGCTGTTGATCAGCTTTTTTACCTTCGTACGGATCCAGGACTTGCGCCAGGAGCTGGACCACACCGGCCAATTGATCGCCAACCAACTGGCGCCGGCCACCGAATACGGGGTGATTTCCGGCAACAACGACGTGCTCGAAAGCCTGTTGCGGGCGACCCTGGCCACGCCCCATGTGCGCTTCCTGGAGATTCAGGACAGTTCCGAAAACATTCTGGTGTATGTCGAACAGCCGTCGGAGAAGCACGATCGTTCGCTGTCGGTCAAAGTGTTCCAGGCGCCGATTCGTCTGCAACACATCCAGCTGGGCAATGACTTCTTCCAGGACAGCATCGCAGAGCCCAAGGCGCCCCGCGCGGATTACCTGGGGCGGGTGATTGTCGGCATGTCCAACGATGCGTTCAGCCAGCGCCAGCAGGAAATCCTGTTCAAGGCCGGGATTCTCGCGCTGTTCGCCCTGCTGTTTACCTTCCTGCTGGCGCGGCGCCTGGCGGCCAGCCTGTCGCAGCCGATCAGTGCCATGGGCAATGCGGTCAAGGCTATCCAGCAGGGTGACTACCAGACGCCACTGCCCATCGTCGATGACTCGGAGTTGGGCGACCTGTCGCGCCACATCAATAACCTGGCCGACGGTTTGAACCAGGCCAGTCGCGAACAGCACCAGGCCATGGCCCAGTTGATCCAGACCCGCGAAGAAGCCGAACGGGCGAACAATGCCAAGTCGGACTTCCTGGCGATGATGAGCCACGAACTGCGCACGCCGATGAACGGAGTGCTGGGCATGCTGCAACTGCTGGAAACCACCGACATGACCGAGGAGCAGACCGAGTACGCGGCACTGGCTTCGGAGTCCACCGAACACCTGCTCAAGGTGATCAACGACATCCTCGACTTCTCGCGCATTGAGCGCGCGGCGCTGGAGCTTGAGCACATTCCGTTCGACCTGGTGGAGCTGATCAGCAGTTGCGCCCAGGCCTTCCAGCATTCCGCCCAGCAACGCGGCCTGGCGTTGGAGGTGCCGATCCCGCAGGGCCTGGGCTCACTGCAGGTACAAGGCGACCCGACCCGCATCCGGCAGATTCTGGTGAACCTGATCGGCAATGCACTGAAGTTTACCGAGCACGGCACCGTCACCGTCGAACCCCACTGGCAGACCCTGGACCATGAATTGCTGTGGTTCACCTGCACCGTGCGCGACAGCGGGATAGGCATTTCGGCCGAGCGCCTGGAATTGATGTTCGATGCGTTCCAGCAAGCCGACAGTTCCATTTCAAGACGTTACGGCGGCACCGGGCTCGGCTTGCCGATTGCCCGTACCCTGGCCGAACGCATGGGGGGCACCCTCCGCGCCCAGAGCGAAGAAGGCCAGGGCTCGGTATTCACCCTGGAAATCCCGCTGGCGATCTATCAGCAGAGCCTGCCGGTGCTCGCGCCAAACGCTGAAGGCAGTGCCAGCACGGGCGAAGGGCGCAACGTGTTGCTGGTGGAAGACAACCCGGTCAATCGCACCGTGGTGGAAGCCATGCTGCGCAGCCTGGGGTTCGAGGTGAGCATCGCCACCGACGGTGCCGAAGCGATTCGCAGTGCCGAGAGCCTGATTTTTACCGCGATCCTGATGGACTGCCGACTGCCGGGCATCGATGGCTACGAGGCCACCCGGCAGATTCGCCAGTTGCCCGGGTGCGCCGACCTGCCGATCATTGCCCTCACCGCCAATGCCTTGCAGGGCGACCGCGAAGCCTGCCTGGCCGCAGGAATGAACGATTACCTGGCAAAGCCGTTCAAACGCACGGATTTGCAACAAATCCTACAACGATGGGTGCAATAGCAGGCCGCCATCAGCCAACTGCGACTGGCGTGAAAGACGAAAGTGCGGCAGTCTTAGGCACCCGAACGGGCCCGTAAACCGGCCCGGTTTATAATTTCAGTGCACAAGTGTACATTCATGACCTTGACGCTGTGACTTTCACTACAACGCAATAGTCTATGTGTAGGCTGCCGACATGAGGCATGAACGCTTCAGTCGGCCGGGAAGATTTGCCCTGCCCTGCCGCATGGGATTATTGAGGAGCTCGCATGACCAAACAAAACGCCTTTACTCGGGAAGACCTGCTGCGCTGCAGTCGCGGTGAGCTGTTCGGCCCAGGTAACGCGCAACTGCCCGCCCCGAACATGCTGATGGTGGATCGCATCACCCATATCAGCGAAGAGGGTGGCAAGTACGGCAAAGGTGAATTGGTCGCCGAGCTGGATATCACCCCTGACCTGTGGTTTTTCGCCTGCCATTTCGAAGGCGATCCGGTGATGCCGGGCTGCCTGGGCCTCGACGCCATGTGGCAGCTGGTTGGCTTCTACCTGGGCTGGCAAGGCCTGCCGGGCCGCGGTCGCGCCCTGGGTTCGGGCGAAGTGAAGTTCTTTGGCCAGGTCCTGCCGACCGCCAAGAAAGTCACCTACAACATTCAAATCAAGCGCGTCCTCAAGGGCAAGCTGAACCTGGCCATTGCCGATGGTTCGGTGACTGTCGACGGTCGCGAGATTTATACTGCCGAAGGCCTTCGGGTCGGCGTATTCACTTCCACTGACAACTTTTAAGGGTTATCCGCATGCGCCGCGTCGTTATCACTGGTCTGGGCATCGTTTCGTGCCTGGGCAATGACAAAGAGACCGTCTCCGCTAACCTGCGTGCAAGTCGCCCTGGCATCCGCTTCAACCCGGAATATGCCGAAATGGGTCTGCGTAGCCAGGTTTCCGGCTCCATCGACCTGCCCCTCGAAGAGCTGATCGATCGCAAGATCTATCGCTTCGTCGGCCACGCAGCTGCTTACGCCTACCTGGCCATGAAGGACGCAATCACCGATTCCGGCCTGAGCGAAGACCAGGTGTCCAACGTGCGCACCGGCCTGATCGCCGGTTCCGGTGGCGCGTCGACCTTGAACCAGATGGAAGCGCTGGACATCCTGCGCGAGAAAGGCGTCAAGCGTGTTGGCCCTTACCGCGTCACGCGGACCATGGGCAGCACCGTTTCCGCCTGCCTGGCCACGCCGTTCAAGATCAAGGGCGTGAACTACTCGATCTCCTCCGCTTGCGCCACCAGTGCTCACTGCATCGGTACTGCGGTAGAGCAGATCCAGCTGGGCAAGCAGGACATCGTGTTTGCCGGTGGCGGTGAAGAAGAACATTGGAGCCAGTCGTTCCTGTTCGACGCCATGGGCGCCCTGTCGACCCAGTACAACGAAACCCCGGAAAAAGCTTCCCGCGCCTACGACGCCAAGCGTGACGGTTTCGTCATTGCCGGCGGTGGCGGCATGGTGGTGGTCGAGGAGCTGGAACACGCCCTGGCCCGTGGTGCGAAGATCTACGCGGAAATCGTCGGCTACGGCGCGACTTCCGACGGCTACGACATGGTTGCGCCAAGCGGTGAAGGCGCCATCCGCTGCATGCAGATGGCAATGTCCACCGTTGATACCCCGATCGACTACCTGAACACCCACGGTACTTCGACGCCGGTTGGCGACTCGAAGGAAATGGAAGGTGTGCGTGCGGTATTTGGCGACAAGGCACCGGCGATCAGCTCTACCAAGAGCCTGTCGGGTCACTCCCTGGGCGCCGCCGGCGTTCACGAAGCGATCTACTGCCTGCTGATGATGGAAGGCAACTTCATGGCAGGTTCTGCCAACATCGAGGAACTGGACCCGGACGTGGCTGACATGCCGATCCTGACCAAGACCCGTGAAGATGCGACCATCAACACTGTGATGAGCAACAGCTTCGGCTTTGGTGGCACCAATGCCACCCTGGTGCTGAAACGCTGGCAGGGTAAGTAAGCCCCGCCGCAGGTTGATCACCTGAAAACGCCCCGACTGGTTCGGGGCGTTTTTTTTTGCGCCCTGAAAAGCATCGGGTGTGCAGGTGGTTTGGGGGCATATCCGTTTCTGCGGTCAGGGCCGCTATGGGTTCCGCTCTTACAGCGGCTCACTTTTGAACAGCCGGAATGCCGGCCCAGTCAAAAGTAAGCAAAACGCTCTTGCCCCACCACTCGGCACCTC
>NZ_JANUEW010000058.1:0-29246 GCF_024807515.1 Pseudomonas sp. BIGb0558 | reverse complement strand
GGGCAGAGCCCTTTGCTTACTTTGGGGCTTTTCCAAAGTGAGTCGCTGTAAGAGCGAAACCATAAGCCGCCGTTACCTAAATAACGGATATGTACTCAGTCAGCCCTGAACGTTTCCAGCAGGCAAAAAAAAGCGGCACACCGACCAAGTGCACCGCAAAAATGCCGTAGAACACAGCAACAACGATTCGGTAAATCCAATCAGTCCAGCAGGGCCAGCGCCTCAGCGGTGGTTTCCTGAATACGTGCCCAGTCGCCGTTCTTGACCCATTCCGGATCCAGCATCCAGCTACCGCCCACGCACATCACATTCTTCAGCGCCATGTAGCTCTTGATATTGGCCGGACCAACACCCCCAGTCGGGCAGAATTTCACCTCGCCAAACGGACCGCCCAACGCCTTGATCGCCGCCACACCACCGCTGACCTCAGCCGGGAACAGCTTGAAGCGGCGATACCCCAGGCCATAACCCTCCATGATCCCGGAAGCATTGCTGATCCCCGGCAACAACGGAATCGAGCTGTGCACCGAAGCTTCCAGCAGGTCACGGGTAATCCCCGGGGTGACAATAAATTGCGAACCAGCCACTTCGGCCGCTTCCAGCATATGACGATCCAGCACGGTACCGGCACCGGTGCACAGCTCCGGACGCTGCTCACGCAGCACCTGGATGGCCTTGAGGCCGAACTGCGAACGCAGGGTCACTTCCAGTGCGGTCAAACCACCGGCAGCCAGGGCATCGGCCAGGGGCAGAATGTCCTGTTCACGGGCAATGGTGATCACCGGCAGGATCCGCGCCTTGGCGCAGAGGCTGTCGATCAAGGCAACTTTGTCCGCCATGGAAACGGTAGGTTGAGGGCTGTTCATCGCGGCTGATCCTTGGCTCATGGGCACCAGTAAATCTCTAAAGTAGGTTGCAAAAACGCGCGTATCGGCATGGCAGCAACGTCGTCACTGGCCAGCGCGGCGCTCAAGGTGGTCAATTTCGAACTGCCGGAAATCGACAGCACGGTGTAGTGGGCGGTGGCCAGCAACGCGCGACTCATGGTCAGGCGCTGGTGCGGCACGGTCGGCGCCAGCATCGGCCAGCAACGGCGGCTACCGTCCGGCTTCAATGCGTCAGCCAGGTTCGGGCTGTTGGGGAACAGCGACGCGGTGTGGCCGTCGTCGCCCATGCCCAGTACCAGCACGTCAATTGCCGGCAACTCGGCCAGCAGGCGATCGGCCTGCTCGGCAGCTTCGTCAAGGGTGGCAGCAACGCTGTACAGGCTCAAAAACTTCGCCTTGGCCGCCGGGCCTTGCAGCAAATACTTTTTCAACAGGCCAGCATTGCTGTCGGCATGTTCCACCGGTACCCAGCGCTCGTCGGCCAGGGTGATGGTCACCTTGGACCAGTCCAGGCCTTGCTTGGCGAGGTTCTGGAAGAACGCCACCGGGCTGCGGCCGCCGGACACCACCAGGGTCGCTTCGCCACGGGCACTGATGGCCGCGCGCAGCTGTTCGGCCACGTCGTTGGCCAGGCCGTCGGCCAGCAGCACCGGGTTGCGGTACTCATGGGCAGTCACGCCCTGAGGCAGTTTCAGTTCAGATATCGCCATACCAAGACCTCCCATCCCGCGTGATCAGTGCAATCGAGCTCATCGGCCCCCAGGAGCCCGCCGCATACGGCTTGGGCGCATCACCGGATTTTTTCCACCCGGCGATCAACTGGTCACACCACTTCCACGCGGCTTCGATTTCATCTTTGCGCACAAACAGGTTCTGGTTGCCGCGCATGACTTCAAGTAACAACCGCTCGTAGGCATCGGGAATCCGCGCGCTGCGATAGGTGTCGGAAAAATTCAGTTGCAGCGGCCCGCTGCGCAGTTGCATGCCTTTGTCCAGGCCCTGCTCCTTGGTCATCACCCGCAAGGAAATACCTTCGTCCGGTTGCAGGCGGATGATCAGTTTGTTGCTGATCTGCAAGCGCTGCTCGGGGGCGAAGATGTAGTGGGACGGTTCCTTGAAATGGATGACGATCTGCGACAGCTTTTGCGGCATGCGCTTGCCGGTGCGCAGGTAGAACGGCACCCCGGCCCAACGCCAGTTACGAATATCGGCCCGCAGGGCGACGAAGGTTTCGGTGTCGCTCTGGGTATTGGAATTCTCTTCTTCCAGGTAACCCGGCACCGGCTTGCCGGCGCTGTAGCCGGCGATGTACTGGCCGCGCACCACCTGGGTGGTCAGGCCGTCCGGGCTGATGGGCGCCAGGGCCTTGAGCACCTTGACCTTCTCGTCACGAATACTGTCGGCAGACAGGTCGGCCGGTGGGTCCATGGCGATCAGGCACAGCAGCTGCAGCAGGTGATTCTGGATCATGTCCCGCAGTTGCCCGGCCTTG
This sequence comes from Pseudomonas sp. BIGb0558, assembly GCF_024807515.1. Taxonomy (NCBI): domain Bacteria; kingdom Pseudomonadati; phylum Pseudomonadota; class Gammaproteobacteria; order Pseudomonadales; family Pseudomonadaceae; genus Pseudomonas; species Pseudomonas sp. BIGb0558. The sequence continues at coordinate 26,867 of NZ_JANUEW010000058.1, read as the reverse complement.
TCGAAATAACCCCAGCGACCTTCGATGCCGACCTGCTCGGCCACGGTGATTTCCACGTGGGAGATGTAGTTCTGGTTCCACTGGGTTTCAAACAGGCTGTTGGCAAACCGCAGGGCGATCAGGTTCTGGACCGTTTCTTTGCCCAGGTAGTGGTCGATGCGGTAGGTGCGGTTTTCCGGGAAGAACTGCGCCACGGCGTCGTTGACCTTGCGCGAGGAATCCAGGTCCGAACCGATGGGTTTTTCCAGGACCACCCGGGTGTTTTCCGCCAGGCCGACCTTGGAGAGGTTTTCGCAGATCGCGCCGTACACCGCCGCCGGGGTGGCGAAGTAGGCAATCAGGCGTTGTTCGGTGCCGGCGTTTTCTGCCAGGGCGACATAGTCGTCGGCCTTCAGGAAGTCGACGTGCAGGTACGTCAGGCGGGCCAGGAAACGCTGGGCGACGGTTTCATCCAGTTCCTTGCCAACGTAGCTGCGCAGTTCTTTTTCGATGTGGGCCAGGTGCTGTTGCTCGGAACCGGCCTCACGGGCCAGGGCCAGGATGCGTGTGTCTTCGTGCAGGAGGCCCGCACCATCGAGTTGATACAGGGCAGGAAATAACTTGCGCAGCGCCAGATCACCCAAGGCGCCAAACAGGGCAAAGGTGCAGGGTTCTACGGTTATCGAAGGCATGATGTTTGTTCTTTTATCAAGTTAAGCTACAAATACCTTTTTTTAAGGCATCACTCAAGGAAAAATGTAGTAATAACCACAACATTTTCCCGAAAAACGTATTCCGAGTGGTGGTGTTCAACTACCCTCAGTAGGATAGGCCACCGCAAAGGGCCGCTCGTCGATTGGTTGACGACCCTTATTTGCATCGTCGCCCTAAGGAAACATGAATGGACCGCGTGCGAAATCTACTGGAACAGATCCAGAAACGCCTCGATGAACTGAACAAGGCTGAACGTAAAGTCGCCGAGGTCATCCTGCTCAACCCGCAGCAGGCGACCCGCTTCTCTATCGCCGCCCTCGCCCAGGCCGCTTCGGTCAGCGAACCTACGGTGAACCGCTTCTGCCGCTCGTTCGGCGTGAGTGGTTACCCTGAACTTAAATTGCAGCTGGCGCAAAGCCTGGCCAGTGGCGCGGCGTACGTCAGCCGCGCAGTGGAAGCCGATGATAACCCCGAGGCCTACACCCAGAAGATCTTTGGCAGCGCCATCGCGTCCCTCGACAGCGCCTGCCAGGCCCTGGACCCGAACCTGATCAGCAAGGCCGTGGACCTGCTGATCCAGGCCCGGCAGATCCACTTCTTTGGCCTGGGGGCTTCGGCGCCGGTGGCCATGGACGCGCTGCACAAGTTTTTCCGTTTCAACCTGTCGGTCACGGCCCATGCCGATGTGCTGATGCAACGGATGATCGCCTCGGTGGCCCACACCGGGGAGTTGTTCGTGATCATTTCCTACACCGGGCGTACCCGTGAGTTGGTGGAAGTGGCGCGTATCGCGCGGGAGAACGGTGCCTCGGTATTGGGTGTGACCGCCGAGAACTCGCCGCTGGCCAAGGTCAGTACCGTGAGCCTGAACATTCCGCTGCCGGAAGACACCGACATCTACATGCCGATGACGTCGCGGATCATTCAGTTGACGGTGCTGGATGTGCTGGCCACCGGCATGACCTTGCGTCGCGGGGTGGATTTCCAGCCGCATTTGCGCAAGATCAAAGAGAGTTTGAACGACAGTCGGTATCCGGTTGGGGATGAATTCAACTAGGCTGTGGAACGCTTTCTGTGGCGAGGGAGCTTGCTCCCGCTGGGCTGCGAAGCGGCCCCAATAGCTCCATCGCAGTCTTTCAAAAAGAACTCAATTGCCTGATTCAGGGGGCGCTTCGCGCCCCAGCGGGAGCAAGCTCCCTCGCCACAAAAGAGCCATTTGTCACACCGCTAAACCCCGGCCCTGGCCTGCAAACTCAAATGCGCCCTCTCCCCCGGCGCCAGACTCGCCCCGGCCATCGCCGACTCCACGCACACAAACCCCGACGCCTCGTTGAAACTAACCCCCAGCAACGGCCGGCTCCCCGGATGCCACACCACTGTGTCGGCACTCTCGCCGGTATCGATGCACAATTCGCGCTGCCAGGCATGGTCCTTGAGGTGCAGCTCACCCTCGTGCTGGAACACCCGCTGACAGCCGCCATCGACCCGTAACTCACCTTCCTGCTGGCAAGCCTGGCGGTTGAGCTGATCGTAACCTTGCGCCCCATCGAGCCCAGACAGCGCTATCTCACCGACGTTGCCAATCCGCCAATAGGCGTGCAAAGCATGGCTCAACTGGCACGGCAGTTCGTCCTGGTGCTCGGTGGCCAGGCGCAGTTCCAGGGTTTCCCCCAGGTGTGCATGCAGGTCCACCTGCCAATCGCATAGCTGCAATTGCCAGTGCAAACGTACACCGTCGTCGTCAGTGCTGCTGTCCAGCAGTTTCCAGTCGATCAGCCGTGCCCAGCCATGGGAAGGCCAGGCGTTTTCGCTGGGATGACGGCCATACCACGGCCAACACACCGGCACGCCGCCACGAATGGCGCCGACCTGCGGCCACTTGGCCGCGCACCACAGCCAGGGTTTCTGGCCCTTGGGCTGAAAGTGCAGCAATTGCGCGCCCTGGCGACTGAACACCGCCTGGCAGAGCGGGTGATCGATCACCAACACGTCGCGCATCTGAAAGCGCTCCCAGGCGAATACCGGTCGCTGGCGCAGGGATTTGAAAAAGCGTTGCAGCGGATGCTCATGCATGTGCCACGGTCCTGAATAGCGTTGTAGGAGCTGGCTTGCCTGCGATGCGGGCCCCACGGTGTATCAGAGGCACCGAGGCGATGCCATCGCAGGCAAGCCAGCTCCCACACAAAAAAAAGCGGATAGCCATGGCTACCCGCAAAATGCGCACAGAGAGAAGGAGCTTATCGCAACAACGTTAGAACGTAGACTGAATTTTCAGGCCCGCGACTACTGCGTTGTCGACCTGCTTCACGCCGCCTGGGTTGGCGATGTATTGCAGGTTAGGACGCACGGTCAGCCAGTTGGTGACGTGGAAGCCGTAGTTCAGTTCGACGTTGTATTCAGTGTTACGCAGTGGCGCGTAACCCGATTGGTCGTAGTCGGTGAAACCGCCAGCGGCATTGAGCAACTCGGCGTTTTTCTTCACGTCACTGTTGGCGTGGATGCGCGAGACACCGATACCCACGTCATCTTTGGTACGTGCGTCGAATGGGCCCTTATACACAAGCATCAGCGACTGGTAGTTGTCGACCAGGTTGGTGTCTTTGTCGTGGAAGGTGACGTTGGCCGCGATGTTCAAGCCGCGGGAAGCATCGCCATTGTGGGTGGTGAGCTGCTGTTGCAGAACGCCCCAGTAACCGCTTTTGCTGCTGCGAACACGGAAGGCCGCGCCGGTGGTGCCAGCATCGTTACCGTTGACGTCTTCACGTACGTCGGTAGCGTCGGCGGTGCTCTTGTAGTAACCCACACGGTATTCGCCCGGCAGGCCATTGACCTTAGGCGACCAGACCAATTCCACCGGCAATACGGTGCCCTTGGTGCCGCTGCCGCTGAGTTTGAAGCCGTTGCCGTGCTCCAGCTGCGACGGGTTCTGGTTGTACGCACCGATTTGCGCATACAGCTCAGGCGTGATGTTGTACTTCACGCGGATAGCCGCCTGGCTGACTGGCCAGTTGTACCAGGTGTTTACATAGTTACCGACCTGGGAGCCGCAGAACGACAGGTTCTGGAAGTCGCACGGGAAGGTGTTGAAGTCTTCGCCTTCACCGAAGTAACCGAGTTTCACGTCCAGCTTGTTGTCGAACATCTGGTGCTGAATCCAGAACTGCGTCAGACGCACCATGTGGCCACGGCCATCGACTTCTTGAGACGAACTCAAGGTGCCGGCACGCGGGTCACCGATACGGTCGTTGGAGATGTTCGCGCCATTACGATTGGTCAACTGGATCTTGGCCTGGGTGTTGCTCCAGCCCCACAGCTTGTCCAGGTCCAGTGCTACGCCCAGACCGAACTGGTCAGCGTAACGGGCAGTTTTGTCGTTGTTGTAGCCACCGCTGAGGTTGCCACCGACTTCACCAACGTAATCCGCCTTGATGTCGATACCTTGCTCGATCAGCTTGGTACGCTCACCGCCCCAATCGCCGGTCATCCACTTGGAATCGGAGCTGAATGCATCGGCCGCCATCGCATTGGCGGACAATACCAGGGCTGCTGCTGCTGACAGTTGGCAGATCAGCCGGGTGTTGTTGTGTTGCTTTTTCATCCCTACATCCTCGTCTTTATTGTTATTAACTGTTTTTATCTAACGCGGTTTACTTCTTTGTCCTTAGGTCCCCGACAGGAGCGTGCCCGCTCCTGCCATTCAACGTCCCTTGAATTGAGCGACGTTGTCGGCACGGTCCTGTGCGGGCAACGAAGCGGCAGTGCCCAAACGCTCACCGGTCTTGGCGTCGAACAGCAACACCTTGGCCGGATCGAACTGCAAGGTCAGGGTCTCGCCCACCTGTGGCGCCACATCGGGCGCAAGGCGGCAGCAGACCTTGGTGTCATTGATTTGCACGAACACCAGAGTGTCCGGCCCCGTCGGCTCGGTGACTTGCACCTCGGCCCGAATGGTCGGTGCGCCGGTAGCTTCGGCGGCGGCCAGCACGATCTGCTCCGGGCGCAGGCCCAGGATCACTTCGCGGTCTTCAAGGCCTGCATCGCTCATGTTCAACGGCAATTCACAACGGGCCTGGCCGCTGTCCAGCAACGCCACCAGGCGGCCGTCCTTGCGTTGCAGGCGCAGTGGAATGAAGTTCATCGGCGGCGAACCGATAAAGCTGGCCACGAACAGGTTGGCCGGGTCGTTGTAGATTTCTTTCGGCGTACCGAACTGCTGGATGATGCCGTCCTTCATCACCGCCACTTTGTCGCCCAGGGTCATCGCTTCGATCTGATCGTGGGTGACGTAGACGGTGGTGGTTTTCAGACGTTGGTGCATCAACTTCATTTCGGTACGCATCTCGACCCGCAGCTTGGCGTCGAGGTTGGACAGTGGTTCGTCGAACAGGTAGATCTTCGGGCGACGCGCCAGTGCACGGCCCATGGCCACACGCTGTTGCTGGCCACCGGAAAGCTGGCCCGGCTTGCGATTGAGCAGGTGCTCGATCTGCAGCAGCTTGGCCACACGCGCCACTTCTTCGTCGATGGCCGCCTGGGGCATCTTGCGAATCTTCAGGCCGAACTCGATGTTCTCGCGCACGCTCATGGTCGGGTACAGCGCGTAGGACTGGAACACCATCGCGATGTCGCGATCCTTGGGGCTCATGCCGCTGACGTCCTGGTCGCCGATCATGATCGCGCCGCCAGTGATATTTTCCAGGCCGGCGATGCAGTTCATCAGGGTCGATTTGCCGCAACCCGAAGGCCCGACCAGGATCAGGAACTCACCTTCCTTGATCGACAGTTCGATGTTCTTCAGGGTGTCCGGCAGGCCGGCACCGTAGGTCTTGTTTACGTTACGAAGTTCAAGCGTTGCCATGATTACCCCTTGACCGCGCCGGCCGTCAGGCCGCGCACGAAATACTTGCCTGCGACCACATAGACCAGCAGGGTCGGCAGCCCGGCGATCATCGCCGCCGCCATATCAACGTTATATTCCTTGACCCCGGTGCTGGTGTTGACCAGGTTGTTCAGCGCCACCGTGATGGGCTGCGAATCACCGCTGGAGAACACCACGCCGAACAGGAAGTCGTTCCAGATCTGCGTGAACTGCCAGATCAGGCACACCATGATGATCGGTGTCGACATCGGCAGGATGATCAGGCGGAAGATCGTGAAGAACCCCGCGCCATCCAGGCGTGCCGCTTTCACCAGTGCATCGGGAATGCTGACGTAGTAGTTACGGAAGAACAGTGTAGTAAACGCCAGTCCGTAGACGATGTGCACGAACACCAGGCCCGTGGTGGTGCTGGCCAGGCCCATCTTGCCGAGGGTGAACGAGGCAGGCAGCAGCACGGTCTGGAACGGCAGGAAGCAGCCGAACAGCAACAGGCCGAAGAACAACTGCGAACCGCGAAAGCGCCACATCGACAGCACGTAGCCGTTCAACGCACCGATGGCGGTGGAGATCAGTACGGCCGGAACGGTGATCTTGATCGAGTTCCAGAAGTAACCGTCAACCGTGGCCCAGGCTTTCACCCAGCCGATGCCGGTGACCACGGTGGGCCAGCTCAGCAGGTTGCCGGTGCTGATGTCTTCCGGGGTCTTGAAGCTGGTGAGCAACATGACCACCAACGGCACCAGGTACAGCAGTACAGCGAGGATCAGCACCGCGTAGATCGCGATGCGGCTCAGGCTGATGGCAGGTTTGCCGACAAGACTAGTCATTACGCTTGGTCCTTAGCTCGGAGTACAGGTAAGGCACGATGATTGCGAGAATCGCACCGAGCATCAGAATCGCACTGGCCGAACCCATGCCCATCTGGCCACGGCTGAAGGTGAACGAGTACATGAACATCGCCGGCAGGTCGGAGGAGTAACCCGGACCACCTGCGGTCATCGCCGCCACCAGGTCGAAGCTCTTGATCGCGATGTGCGCCAGGATCATCACCGCACTGAAGAACACCGGACGCAGGCTTGGCAGCACCACTTTCCAGTAGATGCGCGGCATGCTTGCGCCGTCGATCTGCGCGGCACGGATGATCGACTGATCAACACCGCGCAGGCCGGCGAGGAACATCGCCATGATGAAGCCCGAGGCTTGCCATACAGCAGCGATCACCAGGCAATACACCACACGGTCCGGATCGATCAGCCAGTCGAGGCGAAAGCCTTCCCAGCCCCAGTCACGCAGCAATTTGTCCAGGCCCATGCCCGGGTTGAGCAGCCATTTCCAGGCGGTACCGGTGACGATCATCGAGAGCGCCATCGGGTACAGGTAAATGGTGCGGATAAAGCCTTCGCGGCGGATTTTCTGGTCGAGGAAAATCGCCAGGGTCACGCCGATCACCAGGGTGATACCGATGAACATGCCACCGAACACCGCCAGGTTCTTGCTCGCGACCCACCAGCGGTCGTTGTCGAACAAGCGCGCATATTGAGCCAGGCCCACGAACTTGTAGGTCGGCAGGAAAGTCGAGTTAGTGAACGACAGCACGAACGTCCACAGGATGTAGCCATAGAAGCCCACCAGAACGATGAACATGCTCGGCGCCAGCACCAGTTTGGGTAGCCAGCGCTGCAGTGCATCGAACGGCGAGGCTTTGCTGAACACAGCAACAGAACTCATGGGAAAATCCAGTACAGGGAAAAAGGACTACAGGAACATGCCTTGCGGGGGTTAGGGGTCCCCCCGCAAGGCCATTCAGTACTAACCGTTACTTGGCCGACTTGATCGCGTTGTACAGTTTCTTCGCGGTATCAGCAGGGTCTGCTTTCGGGTCGTTGATGTAGTTGGTCACAACATCAAAGAACGCGCCTTGTACCGCCAGCGTGGTTGCCATGTTGTGGGCCATGCTTGGCTGCAGGCCGCCAGTCTTGGCATCCGCCAGGAAGTCCTTGGCGGCGGTCTGGGCGCAGGAGTCGAAGCCGTATTTGCCCATGTCTTGCAGCATGTCGATACGAACCGGGATCGAGCCCTTGTTGATGCTGAAGACTTTCTGGAAGTTCTCGCTCAGCACGACCTTGGCGATGTCCTGCTGGCCGGCAGCAGTGCCTTTGTCTTTCTGCTTGAACACGGCGAGGGAGTCGATGTTGTAGGTGAACGCCTTGTCGGTGCCCGGGAAGGCTACGCACTCGTAGTCTTTGCCAGCGACTTTCTTGGCGGCGGTCCATTCACTCTTGGCCCAGTCACCCATGATCTGCATGCCGGCCTTGCCGTTGATGACTTTGGCGGCTTCCAGGTTCCAGTCCTGGCCTTTGCCGTCGGCGTCCATGTAGGTCGCGACTTTTTTCAGCTCGGTCAGGGACTTGATCATTTCAGGGCCGGTCAGGGCTTTTTCGTCCAGGTCCACCAGGGCTTTCTTGTAACCGTCAGCGCCCATTACCGAGAGCACGACCGCTTCGAAAACGGTGCTGTCCTGCCAAGGCTGGCCACCGTGGGCGAGCGCAATGAAGCCGGCTTTTTTCAGCTTGTCGCCAGCGGCGTAGAACTCTTCGAGGGTGGTCGGGTTTTTGGTGATACCGGCTTTTTTGAAGACTTCCGGGTTGATCCACAGCCAGTTGACGCGGTGAATGTTCACCGGCACGGCCACGTAATCACCGTCGTACTTCACGGTGTCGGAGACTTTCTTGTCCAGCAGGGAGTCCCACTTTTCTTCTTTGGCGGGAGCCTTCAGGACGTCGGTGTCGAGCAGCCCGGTGGACGCCCATTCCTGGATGTCGGGGCCTTTGATCTGGGCCATGCCTGGCGGGTTGCCAGCAACGGCGCGGCTTTTCAGCACGGTCATGGCAGTGGAACCGCCACCGCCGGCGACGGCACCGTCTTTCCAGGTGAAACCGTCTTTTTCAACTTGGGCCTTCAGGACATCTACTGCCGCTTTCTCGCCACCCGAGGTCCACCAATGCACAACTTCAACCGTCCCTTTCGAGTCGGCGGCAAATGCACTGAGGGGAAACAACGAGGCAACGGAAATAGCTACGGCGAGGCGACTGATCGCTTTCATCTGAGTACCTTTTTTCTTGTTGTTATGCATGCAAGTCGGTGCTTGCGCTGCAAACGAGTTTAAACAGGGATTTTTCAGGTGCAGGTAACAAAGGGACGCCAAAATGTCACCACTTGGTGACATAACGCCCGGCGGCCACGGCACTGGCCATGCTGGGTGACAAGGGTAGACCCGGCAGCAATACAGACTGCCAGGCGTGATAGAGGTCCGGCTTGCCGCCCCAGATCTTGGCGCTGGGCTGGTTTTTCGGGCTCAGTTCGTGGTGCCAGCTGCCGTGGGTTCGGTCGATGAAATGGCTTTCACAGAACTCCCAGAAGCGCCGGTACCAGGTTTCGTAATGCAACTCGCCCGTGCGTTTGAGCAGCGCCTGGGCAGCGGCGCTGGCTTCGCAATGGGTCCAGTGCAGGCGCTCGCGCACCACTGGGCGCTGGCTCCAGTCGAGGGTGTAGACAATGCCGGGCGCGCCGTCGACGGCCCAGGCATATTCGCAGGCGCTGGCGAACAGGCCCTTGGCGTCGGTCAACAACCAGTCAGGGGTGACGAGGCCGGCGTCCAGGCGCGCGGCCTCAAGGTGCAATACCAGCCGCGCCCATTCGAAGCCGTGGCCGGGGGTGATCCCGTAAGGGCGAAAGCCATCGGCCGGGTTGTCTTCGTTGTAACCGCGCAGGGGTTGCCAGTGGCTGTCGAAATGCTCGATCACCATGTCCCGGTTTTCCGCCGCATGGGTGTGAATAATTCGCTCGACGATGCGCAGTGCCCGGTCCAGCCAGCGGGTTTCGCCGGTGACATCGGCCAGGGCCAGGAACGCCTCGGTGGCGTGCATATTGCTGTTGGCACCGCGATAGGCTTCCAGGCCGCTCCAGTCCTGGGCAAAGGATTCGAGCATCGCGCCCTCCTCTTCGCTCCAGAAGTACTGGTCGATGATGTGAGTGGCGTCGTTGAGTAAGGTTTGCGCGCCGGGAGCGCCGGCCACTACCGCCGAGCTGGCCGCCAGGGCCACAAAGGCATGCAGGTAGGCGGCCTTGCCGGTGTTGCCATCGCAGGCATTCGGCTTGGCGAACCAGCCGCCGTGCCGGGCATCGCGCAACGGGCCGCTGAGCGCGGCAACCCCGTGCTCCACCAGCTCGGCGTAACCGGGCAAACCGAGGCCGTGGGCCATGGCAAAGCTGTGGGTCATGCGGGCAGTGTTCATGGTTTCGGCGACGGCATCGGGCGGCAAGACGCCGTGGTCGTCGAGGTTGCCGAAGCCTTCAGGCAGCCTGGAAGCCTTGGCGAATGACAGCAGGCGCTGGCCTTCAGTGGCAAGCCAGGCGTGATGGGCAGGTGCGTTAAGCCAACTACTGGCAGGCAGTGGTTGCGTGGTCATGATCAGCCCTTTTTATTATGTGCGGGATGCCCGGAGTCTAAACAAGGGCGGGGCGAGGGCAAGTAACGAAGGAGGTGGGAAATGTCACCGGATGGTGACATTGATTGTGCCTCTTCCTGTGTAGGAGCCGAGCTTGCTCGCGTAGCACGCCAAAACAACCCGTTTATTCAGAATAAACACGTCATCGTTAACGACCTTCGCGAGCAAGCTTGCTCCTACAGGACGGGCTTACGGCTTCGGCTGGTTGATCTGCTGCTGCAGGTTCTGCACCTGGCTCTGCAAGGTGGTGACGTTGCGCGTGGTCTGGATGCGGAACACGTCGAACTCCTTGGTGGACGGGCCGTCGGAGGCGGCCGGACGGCTGTCCTGTTCGCTCTTGAGCACCACGAGGTCCTGCTCCAGGCGGGCAATCGCGGCCGCAGGGTTGCCCTGCTTTTTCAGCGCGGCGACGTCGGCGGAAAGCTCCTTGAACTCAGTGTCCCGGGACTTGAGGGTTGCCACGGCGTCCGTCAACGCCTGGACCTGGCCTTGCAATTGCGCATTGGCGCCGGCCAGTTGGGTGGTGCTGGCGGTCATCTGCTCAAGGCGTTTATCCAGGTCAGTCGCCTGGCCGGCCACACCCAGCTGCTGCTTGCCCTGCTCCAGCAACTGGGTTTCCAGCTGCTTGATCTGCAGTTTCAGGGCCTCACTGCCGTTGTTCACACTGGCCTCGCTGGCCACCACCTTGCCGGAAATATCCTGCAGGCGCCCCGCCGCTTCCTCACTGATGCGTGCGAAGCTTTCCTGGGTCGCCACCAGTTGCTGGCCCATCAGGGAAATCTGCTGGAAGCTCCACCAGGCAAGGCCTGCGAAGGCGAACAGCAGCGCGCCGACCAATGCCCACAATGGCCCGGTACTGGCGCTCTTGACCTTGACTACCGGCGCTGGCCGGGAGCGCACGGACGTGGCCGGTGAAGGCTCGAAATCATCGTCGTCCGAGGTATCAGCCCGCAGGCTGGGAACATTGTCAAAGTCGTCGTTAGCATCGTTACGCATGAATCAACCTTCAAACCGTTGAGGTGGCATATGGATAGCCAAGCGCCGGAGTATAAACCCCGGCCTGCCGCACTGATCGACCCTGGGTCGCAAATTCGGTTCCCGGTGTGTTGCCGGTTATTTAAGCCCCACGTCCTGGGCTTTCCACCAACTGCAAAACTCGTCGAGGGCCGCCCACAGGCTGACCTTGGGCTGGTAGTCGAGATAATGCCGTGCGCGGGTGATGTCGAGGGTGAAATCTTTGTTCATTACCTGCATGCCCAGCCGTGACAAGGCGGGTTCCGGACGCCCTGGCCACAGGGCACAGAAGGCTTCGTTCAGCGCCGCAACACTGTAGGACAGGCCGTAGGACCGGTAACGCGTGACCTGGGGCATGTCCATCTGGCGCATCACGTAGTTCACCACATCCCACACCGGCACCGGGGTGCCGTTGCTGATGTTATAGGCCTTGCCCAGCGCCGAGCCCGTCGCCAGCAAACCGCTGAGCAGGGCTTCATTGAGGTTGTGCACGCTGGTGAAATCCACCTTGTTCAGGCCATCGCCGACGATCGCCAGACGGTTCTTGCGCTGCATTTTCAACAGGCGCGGGAAGATGCTCATGTCACCGGCGCCCGTGACGAAGCGCGGGCGCAGGGCCAGCACTTCGAGGCCGAATTCCTGGGCACCGAACACCTTTTGTTCCGCCAGGTATTTGGTGGCCGCGTACGGATGCTTGAAGCGCTTGGGCACTTGCTCTTCAGTCAGCCCCAGGTGGTCGCGGCCATCGAAATAGATCGAGGGTGACGACAGGTGCACCAGGCGCCCGACCCGCTGCTTCAGGCAGGCTTCCACCACGTTCTCGGTGACCAGCACATTGCCCTGATGGAAATCCTGGTAACGCCCCCACAGCCCCACGGCCCCGGCGCAATGCACCACGGCCTCGACGTCGCGGCACAACTCGCGCACCAGGTCCGGATCATTCAAATCACCCTGGATAAACTCGGCGCCGCGCCGCACCAGGTGCTCCACACCTTCGGCCCGCCGCCCGTTGACCCGCACGTCCAGGCCCTGCTCCAGGGCGAAACGCGCAAAACGCCCGCCAATGAAGCCGCTTGCGCCGGTGACCAGAATTTTCATGACTTACTCCGCATTCTTTCGTTTTTCATCGCTGTTGCCTTGACGCTGGCCATCACTCCAACGGCACCAACCATTGCCCCGTTGTTTGCGCCAGATGGTCCGTCAACAAGCCCAGCAATTGTCCACCACTGCGCCAATGATGCCAGTACAGCGGCACATCGATCGGCTTATCTGGCAATAACTCAACCAGCACGCCCCTTTCCAATTGATCGCGCACCTGTAATTCAGGCACCAGGCCCCAGCCCAATCCGGCTTCCGTCAGGCGGATAAAGCCTTCGGACGACGGGCATAAATGGTGTTCGAAACCACCGTCCACGCCCAGGGAAGCCAGGTAGCGATGCTGCAGGAAATCATCCGGGCCGAACACCAGCGCCGGCGTACGGGCCAGTTGATCGGCGCGTACGCCCTCGGGAAAGTGCCGTGCAACAAAAGCCGGGCTGGCCAGCGCCCGGTAACGCATGGCACCGAGCAACAGGCTGCGGGCGCCGGCCACCGGGCGTTCGCTGGCGCAGATGCAGGCCGCCACCTCGCCGGCGCGCATGCGTTTGAGGCCCACGGTCTGGTCTTCTACCACCAGATCCAGCAGCAGGTGCTGCTCGGCGCAGAAGTCGCTCACCGCCTCGGCCCACCAGGTGGCCAGGCTGTCGGCATTCAAGGCGATACGCAGGCGCTCGGGCATGCCCTCTTCATCCAGCGCGGGCACCTGGCTTTGCAGGTCGCGCTCCAGCAGCCGCACTTGTTGCACGTGGTTGAGCAGGCGGCGGCCGATTTCGGTGGGCGTCGGCGGCGTGGCACGGACCAGCACTGGTTGGCCGACGCGTGCTTCCAGCAGCTTGATGCGCTGGGAAATGGCCGATTGGGAGATTCCCAGCACTTGGGCGCCCCGCTCAAAGCCGGCCTGCTCCACCACCGCCGCCAGGGCGGAAAGCAATTTATAGTCGAACATCAGTTTTCCTAATGAGCGATCAGCAATATTGGTTTTTCTTATACAGCCTTGCACCGGAGAATAGCCAGCATCGCTTCTTCTTATTCAAGGATCTCCCACATGGCTGGCGAAACCGCCCTGGCAACCCTGCTGCGCAGCATGAGCCCACAGCTCAACGACGGCGACTACGTGTTCTGCACCCTGGCCGACGGCCGCATCCCCGAGGGTTGCGAGGTGATCGGCAGCTTCCGCGAGCAGGAAGGCCTGACGGTGATCGTCGAACGCCAGCAGGCCGAACAGGCCGGGCTGGCGTTCGAGTACGTGGCGGCGTGGATCACCCTCAACGTGCATTCGGCCCTGGAGGCCGTGGGCCTGACTGCCGCGTTCGCCACGGCCCTGGGCAAGGCCGGCATCAGTTGCAACGTGATTGCCGGCTACTACCACGATCACCTGTTTGTCGGCCGCGCCGATGCCGAGCGCGCCATGACGGTGTTGCGGCAATTGGCGGCGGGCGCGGAGTAAATCCTATGTGGCAAAGCTATATGAATGGCCTGCTGGTGGCCTTTGGTTTGATCATGGCCATCGGCACCCAGAACGCCTTTGTTTTGGCACAAAGCCTGCGCCGTGAACATCACCTGCCCGTGGCGGCATTGTGCGTAGTGTGCGACGCGATCCTGGTGGCCGCTGGTGTGTTCGGCCTGGCGACCGTGCTGGCGCATAACCCGATACTGCTGGCGGTTGCCCGATGGGGCGGTGCAGCGTTCCTGTTGTGGTACGGCACCCTCGCCCTGCGCCGAGCCTGCTCGAAACAGAGCCTGGGCCAGGGCGAGAACCTCAAGGTGCGCTCGCTGAAGGCCGTGATGCTCAGCGCCCTGGCGGTGACCCTGCTCAACCCCCACGTGTATCTGGACACGGTCTTGCTGATCGGCTCCCTCGGTGCCCAGCAGACCGAACCGGGCGCTTACGTAGCCGGTGCCGCCAGCGCGTCACTGCTGTGGTTCATGACCCTGGCCCTCGGCGCCGCATGGCTGGCACCGTGGCTGGCGCGCCCCGCCACCTGGCGGATTCTGGACCTGCTGGTAGCCGCCATGATGTTCAGCGTGGCCTATCAATTAATCAGTGCAGCGTAGATATTCCAAAACGCTCTGGAACCTCTATCCCACACAGTTGTTGCGTGGTTTTGCCGCACCCCCGGTGCTATGATCCTGCCCCTGCGCCGCAAAGAGTACAAACTCCCCGGCGCTTGTTTGGCCGCCCGTGATCGGCCTTGCGCTCACCGCAACTGACCTGATTAGGAGAATCATCATGGCTTTCGAATTGCCGCCGCTGCCCTACGCACACGATGCCCTGCAGCCGCACATTTCCAAGGAAACCTTGGAGTATCACCACGACAAGCACCACAACACCTATGTCGTGAACCTGAACAACCTGGTGCCTGGCACCGAGTTCGAAGGCAAGACCCTGGAAGAAATCGTCAAGTCTTCTTCGGGCGGCATCTTCAACAACGCCGCTCAGGTCTGGAACCACACCTTCTACTGGAACTGCCTGGCGCCAAACGCTGGCGGCCAACCTACCGGCGCACTGGCTGAGGCAATCAACGCAGCCTTCGGTTCGTTCGACAAGTTCAAGGAAGAGTTCACCAAGACGTCCGTCGGCACCTTCGGTTCCGGTTGGGGCTGGCTGGTGAAAAAGGCTGACGGTTCCCTGGCACTGGCCAGCACCATCGGCGCCGGCAACCCGCTGACCAGCGGCGACACCCCGCTGCTGACCTGCGACGTCTGGGAACACGCTTACTACATCGACTACCGCAACGTGCGTCCAAAGTATGTGGAAGCGTTCTGGAACCTGGTCAACTGGAAGTTCGTGGCTGAGCAGTTCGAAGGCAAAACCTTCACCGCTTAAGTACCGCTTGCAGTAGAAAGAGCCCGGCGATTGCCGGGCTTTTTTGTGGGCGCGACATAACAGCAACAACCGGCGAAGACCAATGGAACTCGATGACAAGAAATAACCACGCAGGTGGCAGGAGGAATTTCCCTCTTATTGATGTCGGAGAGTTTACCTATGGCAATCGCAGGAGCAGGTGCAGCAGCATTAGCGGCACCGATAATCGCAGCCGCCGCCCCGGTGGTAATAGACGCCGTGAAGACAGGCGTAGGAATGGCTGTGGACGCGGGAATGTCCCTTGCACAATCCATGGCAAACAGCTCGAAAGACAACTCGAACCCGGTAACAACCTCGTAAGAACCGCAGCATTCGCTTCCCTGGCATGCAGGGAAGCGAAAAAAACCAGCGTATTTACCTCCATCGCCCGCTGGATTGAGCCGCCTCGCTATTCCCCCGCCCGACCCAAACCACCACAAGCCGTAATGTCCCTTTGACTGCCATCACGGGATTGCCAATACTCATGGCATATTGAGGCTACCCGCATGGAACAAGGAATAACCCTTTGAAGCTGGAACTCAAAAACAGCTTGTCGGTGAAGTTGCTACGGGTGGTACTGCTTTCGGCATTGGCCGTGGGCGTGGTACTGAGCGCGGCGCAGATCGTCTTTGATGCCTACAAGACGCGCCAGGCCGTGGCCGGCGATGCCCAGCGCATCCTCGACATGTTTCGCGACCCGTCCACCCAGGCCGTCTACAGCC
The DNA here is from genome assembly GCF_024807515.1 of Pseudomonas sp. BIGb0558. NCBI lineage: Bacteria > Pseudomonadati > Pseudomonadota > Gammaproteobacteria > Pseudomonadales > Pseudomonadaceae > Pseudomonas > Pseudomonas sp. BIGb0558. The sequence goes on along the minus strand of NZ_JANUEW010000058.1, from coordinate 11,108 downwards.
TGGACCGGGAAATGGGCATGCAGGTCATCGAAGGCCTGTTCCAGGACGATGCGGTGCGCATGGCTTCCATCGGCCACCCCAACGAAACCATGCTCGCGGAAAAAACCCGCGACCTGCAACAATCCCCCACCCGCTGGCTCACCGACCTGATTCTGGGCCAGGAGCGCACTTTCACCACGCCGCTGGTGGGGCGCGGGCCTTACAGCGAGTACTACGGCGACCTGAGCATCACCCTCGACACCGCCACCTATGGCAAAGGGTTTCTCGTCAGCTCAGTGATCATTTTTATCTCCGGTGTGCTCCGGGCGCTGGCCATGGGCCTGGTGTTGTACCTGGTCTATCACTGGCTGCTGACCAAGCCGCTGTCGCGGATCATCGAGCACCTGAGTTCGATCAACCCCGACCGGCCCAGCGAGCACAAGATCCCGCAACTCAAGGGCCACGAGAAAAACGAACTGGGGATCTGGATCAACACCGCCAACCAGTTGCTCGAGTCCATCGAGCGCAACACACACTTGCGCCATGAGGCGGAAAACAGCCTGCTGCGCATGGCCCAATACGACTTTCTCACCGGCCTGCCGAACCGCCAGAAGCTGCAGGAGCAACTGGACAAGATCCTGATCGACGCCGGCCGCCGGCAACGTCGGGTCGCGGTGTTGTGTGTGGGGCTGGATGACTTCAAAAGCGTCAACGAGCAATTCACCTACCAGGCTGGCGACCAGTTGCTGCTGGCCCTGGCCGACCGCCTGCGCGCCCACAGCGGGCGCCTGGGTGCCCTCGCCCGCCTGGGTGGCGACCAGTTCGCCCTGGTGCAGGCCGATATCGAGCAGCCTTATGAAGCTGCCGAGCTGGCGCAAAGCATCCTCGATGACCTGGAAGCGGAGTTTGCCCTCGATCACGAACAGATCCGCCTGCGCGCCACCATCGGCATCACCCTGTTCCCGGAAGACGGCGACAGCACCGAGAAGCTGCTGCAAAAAGCCGAACAGACCATGACCCTGGCCAAGAGCCGCTCGCGCAACCGCTACCAGTTCTATATCGCCAGCGTCGACAGCGAAATGCGCCGCCGCCGCGAGCTGGAAAAAGATTTGCGCGATGCCTTGAGCCGCGAACAGTTCTACCTGGTGTACCAGCCGCAGATCAGCTATCTCGACCACCGCGTGGTGGGTGTGGAAGCCTTGATTCGCTGGCAGCACCCGGAACACGGCCTGGTGCCGCCCGACCTGTTTATCCCCCTGGCGGAACAGAACGGCACCATCATTGCCATCGGCGAATGGGTACTGGACCAGGCCTGCCGACAACTGCGGGAATGGCACGACCTGGGATTCACCGAGCTGCGCATGGCGGTCAACCTGTCGACGGTGCAGTTGCACCACGCCGAACTGCCGCGGGTGGTCAATAACCTGCTGCAAATCTACCGCCTGCCCCCCCGCAGCCTGGAGCTGGAAGTCACCGAGACCGGCCTGATGGAAGACATCAGCACCGCCGCCCAGCACCTGCTGAGCCTGCGCCGCTCCGGGGCGTTGATCGCCATTGATGACTTCGGCACCGGCTATTCGTCCCTGAGCTACCTGAAAAGCCTGCCGCTGGACAAGATCAAGATCGACAAGAGCTTCGTCCAGGACCTGTTGGATGACGACGACGATGCCACCATCGTGCGGGCGATCATCCAGCTCGGCAAAAGCCTCGGCATGCAGGTGATCGCCGAAGGCGTGGAGACCGCCGAACAGGAGGCCTACATCATCTCCGAGGGCTGCCACGAAGGTCAGGGTTACCACTACAGCAAACCCCTGCCGGCAAGGGAGTTGGTGGCCTACTTGAGACAGGCCAGGCGCAATAGCGCCGCCATTCTCTGAAGCCATGCTGGCCAGCGGTAGCCCGCGCACCGCTGGCCAGCAAACCGATACTAAATATTTCCTACTTATAACCCTTTACACAAAATGCAAATCTTTCGCATTATGTCGCAGTTTTGCGCGCCCCCCGCGTGCCCCATCAACAACCGAAGCAGGATGTTCGCCATGATTCGTATGCCCCTGGCCACCGCCAGCCTTCTCGCCATTGCCATTTCCCTCGCCGGTTGCGGTGAAGGCAAAGACAAGGCCGCCGCACCTCAAGCCCCGGCCGCCGCCAGCACTACCGCCCCCGCGGCTGCCCCGGCAGGCCAGGTTGACGAGGCCGCCGCCAAGGCTGTGGTCGCGCATTACGCTGACATGGTGTTCGCGGTGTACAGCGATGCCGAGTCCACCGCGAAAACCCTGCAAACCGCGATCGACACCTTCCTCGCCAACCCGAACGACGACACCCTGAAAGCGGCCCGCACCGCCTGGATCGCGTCCCGTGTGCCGTACCTGCAGAGTGAAGTGTTCCGTTTCGGCAACACGATCATTGACGACTGGGAAGGCCAGGTGAACGCCTGGCCCCTGGACGAAGGCCTGATCGACTACGTCGACAAGACCTACGAGCACGCTCTGGGCAACCCGGGCGCGACCGCCAACATCATCGCCAACACCGAGATTCAAGTAGGCGAAGACAAGGTCGATGTGAAAGAAATCACCCCGGAAAAACTCGCCAGCCTGAATGAGCTGGGCGGTTCCGAGGCCAACGTTGCCACCGGCTACCACGCGATCGAATTCCTGCTCTGGGGCCAGGACCTGAACGGCACCGGCCCGGGCGCCGGCAACCGCCCGGCGTCGGACTACATGACCGGTGATGGCGCGACTGGCGGTAACAACGAGCGTCGCCGTACCTACCTGCGCGCCGTGACCCAACTGTTGGTCAGCGACCTGGAAGAAATGGTCGGCAACTGGAAGCCCAACGTCGAAGACAACTACCGCGCCACGCTGGAAGCCGAGGCGCCGACCGATGGCCTGCGCAAAATGCTGTTCGGCATGGGCAGCCTGTCCCTGGGCGAACTGGCCGGTGAGCGTATGAAGGTTTCCCTGGAAGCCAACTCGCCGGAAGACGAACAGGATTGCTTCAGCGACAACACCCACAACTCGCACTTCTATGACGCCAAGGGTATTCGTAACGTTTACCTGGGCGAGTACACCCGCGTCGACGGCACCAAAATGACCGGCGCCAGCCTGTCGTCCCTGGTGGCCAAGGTGGACCCGACCGCCGATGCGACACTGAAGGCCGACCTGGCGTCGACCGAAGCGAAGATCCAGGTCATGGTGGATCACGCCAACAACGGTGAGCACTACGACCAGTTGATCGCAGCCGGCAACGATAAAGGCAACCAGATCGTGCGTGATGCAATCGCCGCGCTGGTGAAGCAGACCGGTTCGATCGAACAGGCCGCTGGCAAGCTGGGCATCAGCGACTTGAACCCGGATAACGCTGATCACGAGTTCTGATCACTGCCGAGTTGAAAGAGGCGACCTTCGGGTCGCCTTTTTTGTGCCTCCCAAACCGCTTTAAGCCGAACACATTACCTGTGGCGAGGGAGCTTGCTCCCGTTGGGCCGCGCAGCGGCCCCAGTGAAGCCACCGCACGTTTCCAGAAAAACGCCTCGGCAGGTTTGGGGACTGCTTCGCAGTCCAACGGGAGCAAGCTCCCTCGCCACAGGATCATCGCCCCCCGGTTTACTTGCCCTGCACCGCAGGTAGAATGGCGCCTTTCCCTGTCACACCGAGCGGACCTCATGGCGTTGCCGACCTTACGGATAATCGGTTTCATTATCGGCATCTTCCTGATCACCCTCGCGATCGCCATGGTGGTGCCAATGGCCACCCTGGTGATTTTCGAACGCACCCAAGACCTGCCCTCATTTCTCTGGGCCAGCCTGATCACCTTTCTGGCAGGCTTGGCCCTGGTCATCCCCGGCCGCCCGGAACACGTGCACCTGCGCCCGCGGGACATGTACTTGCTGACGGTCTCCAGCTGGGTCGTGGTGTGCATCTTTGCCGCACTGCCCTTCCTGCTGACCCAGCACATCAGCTACACCGATTCGTTCTTTGAAAGCATGTCCGGCATCACCGCCACTGGCTCCACGGTGCTCAGCGGCCTGGACAGCATGTCGCCCGGCATCCTGATGTGGCGCTCGCTGCTGCACTGGCTGGGTGGCATCGGCTTTATCGGCATGGCGGTGGCGATCCTGCCGCTGCTGCGCATTGGTGGCATGCGGCTGTTCCAGACCGAGTCCTCGGACCGCTCGGAAAAGGTCATGCCCCGCTCGCACATGGTGGCGCGATTGATTGTGGCGGCGTACGTGGGCATCACCATCCTGGGCAGCCTGGCCTTTTGGTGGGCCGGGATGAGTCTGTTCGATGCGATCAACCATGCCATGTCAGCCATTTCCACCGGTGGGTTTTCTACCTCCGACGAGTCCCTGGCCCACTGGAAACAGCCGGCGGTGCACTGGGTGGCGGTGGTGGTGATGATCATGGGCAGCCTGCCGTTCACCCTGTATGTGGCCACGATGCGTGGCAACCGCCGGGCGCTGATCAAGGACCAGCAGGTGCAAGGCTTGCTCGGTTTGCTGCTGGTGACCTGGCTGGTGCTCGGCACCTGGTACTGGTGGACCACCGACCTGCATTGGCTGGATGCGCTGCGTCACGTGGCGGTAAACGTCACTTCAGTGGTGACCACCACCGGCTTTGCGCTGGGGGACTACAGCATCTGGGGCAATTTCTCGCTGATGCTGTTCTTCTACCTGGGCTTTGTGGGTGGCTGCTCCGGCTCCACGGCCGGCGGCATCAAGATCTTCCGGTTCCAGGTGGCCTACATCCTGCTCAAGGCCAACCTGAACCAGCTGATTCACCCCCGGGCAGTGATCAAGCAGAAGTACAACGGCCACCGCCTCGATGAAGAAATCGTGCGTTCGATCCTGACCTTCTCGTTTTTCTTCGCCATCACCATCTGCGCCATCGCCCTGGCCCTGTCGCTGCTGGGCCTGGACTGGATGACCGCGCTGACCGGCGCCGCCAGTACCGTGTCCGGCGTGGGCCCGGGCCTGGGGGAAACCATCGGCCCGGCCGGCAACTTCTCCACCCTGCCGGACGCCGCCAAGTGGATCCTGTCCCTGGGCATGCTGCTGGGCCGGCTGGAGATCATTACGGTGTTTGTGCTGTGCATTCCGGCGTTTTGGCGTCACTGACGGGCGCCTCCTGCAACCGCGCCCGGTACTCGCCGGGCGTGGCATCGAACCAGCGGCGGAATGCCCGGAAGAAGTTGCTTGGGTCGGCAAACCCCAACAGGTAGGCAATCTCCAGCAGGGTCATGCTCGGCTGCGCCAGGTATTGCTCGGCCAGTTCGCGGCGAGTGTCGTCCAGCAGGGTCTGGAAACTGGTGCCCTCCTCCTGCAAGCGGCGCTGCAAGGTGCGCTGGGACAGGTGCAGCGTCTGCGCCACCACCTCGCGCTTGGGCTCGCCCTGGGGCAGCAACCGGCACAGCACCTGGCGCGCCTTGTGGGTCACGCGGCTTTCGGAAAACCGCGCCAGGTACTCCCCGGCAAAACGATCATGCAGCAACGCCATCGCCTCGTTCGCCGTAGGCAACGGCGCTTCCATGTCCGCCCGCTCGAAGATCAGCGCGTCATAGGGCGCGTTGAACACCAGCGGTGCATGAAAGGCTTGTTTATAGGGTGCCAGGTCCGCCGGCTGGTCGCCCTGCACCAGCACCTTGCGTGGCTGCAACGTGCGCCCGGTCAGCCAGCCGCATAACGCCAGGGCGCTGGCCAGGGACGCTTCGGCGCTTTGGCGGGTGGGCGGCAGGTGGTCGCCGTGCACCGTCAGAATCAGTGCATAGCCTTCGGGTAACAGTCGGAAACTCAGGTCGGCACTTTCTGCAATGATCCGCTGATAACGCACCAGCCGCATAAAACCTTCGGCGAGGGTGTTGCTGGACATCAAGGCATAGCCGGCCACATGAAACGACGCCGGGCGTACCACCTTGCCCATGTTCAGGCCAATCGCCGGGTTGCCCGACAGCTCTACCGCGCGCTGCCAGAGCCGGGTCATGGAGTCCTGGGGGAAACGCGCATCGGGGTCGTTCAGCGCGGCGTAATCCAGGCCGAGCTGCTTGAACAAGGCACGGCAATCCAGGCCGTCCATCTCCAGCGCCTTGACTATCCCCATCGCCCAGCTTGCAGAAGTCGTTCGTTCGCTCATGGCGTTTTCTTAACAAGGAAGGCTGAAACGACAGCCAGGAATCCGAAGGATACTAAAGTGGCATCTATTGTCACTGGCTGTTACCACTGATGACTCTAGACTCAAATAAGCTCCCCGCCGAACATCTGTCGGGCAGAACAATAACCAGAGGGCCGATCACCGTGGAAAATGTCAGGCAATTCAATAGCTTCGCTGATTTCTACCCGTATTACCTGAGTGAGCACGGCAACAGCACCTGCCGTCGTCTGCACTTTATCGGCACCAGCCTTGTGATCTTCATCCTCGCCCTCGCGATTGGCAAAGGCGCCTGGTGGCTGCTGCTGGCACTGCCGGTGGCGGGCTACAGCTTTGCCTGGATTGGCCATTTCTTCTTTGAAAAGAATCGCCCGGCGACTTTCCAGCATCCGCTCTACAGCCTGTTGGGGGATTTTGTGATGTACCGCGACATGATCCTGGGCAAAGTGCCGTTCTAGCCCGGCGCTTCAAGAACAATAAGAGAGGCTTTGATGAACCAGCAGGCCCGTTTCACCCATATGCAGGATGGCACCCAGGAAGACTGGGCGATCATTGCCAAGGACTTCAGCGCCTACGCCCGGCAATTGCCCGGCCGGATCCTCGCGCACCTGCGGTTGCTGGAGGGCGACTTCGGTGGTTTCCCGGTGGACCGCCTGACCCACTCGCTGCAAACCGCCAGCCGTGCCTGGCACGACGGGCGCGATGAAGAATATGTGGTGTGCGCCCTGCTCCACGACATCGGCGACACCCTGGGCTCGTACAACCACCCGGACATCGCCGCCGCGATCCTCAAGCCGTTTGTGAGCCCCGAGAACCTGTGGATGGTGGAAAAGCACGGGATCTTCCAGGGCTACTACTTCTTCCATCACCTGGGGATGGACCGCCACCTGCGCGAGCAATTTGGCGACCATCCGCAGTACCGGCAAACCATCGAGTTCTGCGCGAAGTACGATGCGGCAGCGTTCGATCCGGCCTACGACACCCTGCCGCTGAGCTTCTTCGAACCAATGCTGGCGCGGGTGTTTGCCCAGCCGAAGAATTCGCTCTACAAGGCGGCGATGGAACGCCAGGGTTAAACCGGCAGCAGCTTGCCGCCATGACCGGCTTGGACCGTCGGCTCCGGGCCTTTAACAATCTCCCGGGCAACGGTCAGGATGACGATGGCGGCGATGATGTCGAAGATCGCCAGCACCACAAACAGCGGGCTGTAGCCAACCTTGGTCACCAGCACCCCGAACACCGCGGTAAACGCCGCGGCCCCGATAAACCCGCACATCTGCCCGCCACCGGTGGCGGTGGCCACGTCGTTCTTGCCAAATGAGTCCGAGGCAATGGAAAACAGCGCCCCCGACAAGGTCTGGTGGGCGAACCCGCCGACGCACAGCAAGGCAATCGCGGTGTAGGCACTGTCCACCAGGCCGATACACGCCGGGCCGATCATGCACAGGCAACCGAACAGCATCACCAGCTTGCGCGAGTTGAACAGCGAGACCTTGAAGTAGCGATGGAACAGCGGGCTCAGGTAACCACCCAGCACGCAGCCGATGTCGGCGGCAAGGAACGGCAGCCAGGCGAACAGCGCCATTTCCTTGATGTTCATGTGCCGCTCGGTCATCAGGTACAACGGAATCCAGGCGTTGAAGGTCTGCCAGGCCGGTTCCGAGAGCATGCGCGCCGAGGCGATGGCGAAAAAGTTGCGGCTCTTGAGGATGCGCTTCCAGCTGGCTTTCTTCTGCACGCCTTCCTTCAGGTGAGTCTCCTGGCCGGCTTCGATGTACTCACGCTCGGCCTGGGCCAGCAGGCGCTGGTCACGCGGGTGTTTGTACAACAGCAGCCACAACCCGCTCCACACCAAGCCGATGCCACCGACGATCAGGAACGCCAACTGCCAGCCGCTGTGCAAAATCGCCCAGACCACCAGCGGCGGCGCCAGCAAGGCCCCGAACGACGAACCAAAGTTGAACCAGCCGATGGCGACGGAGCGCTCCTTGGCCGGGAACCACTCGGTAATCGCCTTGACGCCGCCGGGGAAGCCCGCCGACTCCGTCAGCCCCAGCGCGCCACGGGCCACCGCCAGGCTCTGCCAACCGGTGGCAAACGCGGCCAGCGCGCACACCACCGACCAGGAAATGGCAAAGATCGCAAAGCCCATCTTGGTGCCGATGGCGTCGATCACATAACCGGCGATCGGCTGCATCAAGGCGTAGCACACCTGCCAGGCAACCACGATGTGGGAATACTGCTCAGTGGAGATGCTCAGGTCGGTCATCAGCGTGGGGGCTGCGACGGAGAGCGTGTTGCGGGCCAGGTAGTTAATAATCAGGCCGACCGTCATCAGCCCGACCATCCACCAACGGATGCCTTTGATTTTCATCGCTTCACCTTAATTATTTTTAGATTTGAGGCGTACGTTCTGCGACCGAGCGCATCCGTATTACGGGCGCTATAAAACTGTAACGTCATATGTCGTCATACAACTGTTAGCGTTATATTCAGTCCATGCCACGATGTCAATCCGTTAGAGGCGATGTTGTACGACGACAATGGATCCTGTGTGGCGCCATGTCACTTGCGCGAGGGGAATGAAGAGGTGTTCATTTTTGGAGATAAAATCTTTCTGTCATTTACAGTGCTGTATCCTGCACAAGCTTTTTGAAAGCGCGGAATCACCTGCGATTGATAAAACAGATCTTGCGAGGAGCGACGACGATGCACGAAATCCCTAATCTCCCCTTCCCAAGCCTGCGCGAAACTGAGCAGCCAACCCCGCAACAGGCCGGTGCCAGCAAGCCCGAGCCAAAAGAGGCAAAACCGGTCGACCGCAAAAGCGCAGACTGAGTGCCGTACCCAGACCGTGTGGAAAGCGTGACATTGCGCGCTTTCCACACCGCCTGAACACCGTGAGCCCTGCCATGACCGACACCACCCCCGATACCGCCGTGCTCGACACTGCCCTGCAGATGGTCGAGGTGTGGAACCGCCTCCCCCCGGAAAAACAGGCACTCCTGCTCAAGCGCTTCGGCACCCAGGAAAACGCCCTCGCCGCGCTGGTCACCACGCAACTGCTCAACCCCGCCGATCGCTAAAAGTTTGGTTTGCTGCCCCCGCGCGCGCCCAGCATCGGTATCATAAGCAGCCTATCTTTTCCTGCTGCGACAGTGGACCTTTCCCATGCCAGATACCCAGCGCCCCATGGCGGTCACGCTGCAAGTCGTTTCCATCGTTCTATTCACCTTCATCGGCTACCTGAATATCGGCATTCCCCTGGCCGTATTGCCGGGCTATGTGCACAGCGACCTGGGCTTTGGCGCCGTGATCGCGGGCCTGGTGATCAGCGTGCAATACCTGGCCACCCTGCTGAGCCGGCCCTATGCCGGGCGCATCATCGATAACCGCGGCAGCAAGCGCGCCGTCATGTACGGCCTGGCGGGTTGCGGGTTGAGCGGCGTGTTCATGTTGCTCTCGGCGTGGTTATCGCACCTGCCGGCGTTGAGCCTCACCAGCCTGCTGATCGGCCGCCTGGTGCTGGGCAGCGCCGAAAGCCTGGTGGGCTCCGGCTCCATCGGCTGGGGCATTGGCCGGGTGGGCGCGGCGAACACCGCCAAGGTCATCTCCTGGAACGGCATCGCCAGCTATGGCGCCCTGGCCATCGGCGCGCCGCTGGGGGTGTTGCTGGTCAGTCATTTCGGGCTGTGGAGCATGGGCGTCAGCATCATCCTGCTGGCAGTGCTGGGCCTGGTGCTGGCCTGGCCGAAAGTCGCCGCGCCGATCGTGGTGGGCGAGCGCCTGCCGTTCATGCATGTGCTGGGGCGCGTGCTGCCCCACGGTTGCGGGCTGGCGCTGGGCTCGATCGGGTTTGGCACCATCGCCACCTTCATCACCTTGTATTACGCGACCCAGCACTGGGATAACGCCGTACTGTGCCTGAGCCTGTTCGGTGCCAGCTTTATCGGGGCGCGGTTGTTGTTCGGGAATTTGATCAACCGGATTGGCGGGTTTCGCGTGGCGATTGCCTGTTTGTCGGTAGAGACCCTGGGCCTGCTGCTGCTGTGGCTGGCGCCGGATCCTCATTTGGCATTGGCGGGTGCGGCGTTGAGCGGGTTTGGGTTTTCCCTGGTGTTTCCGGCGTTGGGGGTGGAGGCCGTCAACCTGGTACCCGCTTCGAGCCGGGGTGCGGCGGTGGGAGCGTACTCGCTGTTTATCGACTTGTCGCTGGGGATCACCGGGCCGTTGGCTGGGGCGATTGCGGCGGGGTTCGGGTTTGCCTCGATCTTCCTGTTTGCGGCGATCGCGGCGTTTGGCGGGTTGCTGTTGAGCCTGTACCTGTACCGACAGGCGCCGAAGTATCGCGAAGAGCGGCAGGCGAGCTAGAAGTCGACCTTGCCGCGGCCGGCCTTGATGCTGCCGCGTTTGGTCTTGGATTCGAGGCGGCGCTTTTTTGAGCCCAGGGTGGGTTTGGTGGGGCGGCGTTTCTTTTCGACCTTGGTGGCGCTCTGGATCAGCTCGACCAAACGCTCGAGGGCGTCGGCGCGGTTCTGTTCCTGGGTTCGGTATTGCTGGGCCTTGAGGATCAGTACGCCTTCGCTGGTGATGCGGCTGTCGCGCAGGGCCAGCAGGCGTTCCTTGTAGAAATCAGGCAGGGATGAGGCCGGGATGTCGAAACGCAGGTGCACGGCGCTGGAGACTTTGTTGACGTTTTGACCGCCGGCGCCTTGGGCGCGGATGGCCGTCAACTCGATCTCGGCGTCGGGGAGGTGCAGGTTGTTGGAAATCTCCAGCATTTTTTTGGTTGGGCCTTGGGGGTGGTGGGTAAGGATACGCCAATGTGGTGGGCTTCTGGGCTTCTGGACACCGAGGGCATATCCGTTATTTAGGTAACGGCTGATATTGGTTCCGCTCTTACAGCGGCTCACTTTTGAAAAGCGCAAAAGTAAGCAAAACGCTCTTGCCCCACCACTCGGCACCTCGCCTAGGCTCGGTGTG
>NZ_JANUEW010000057.1:0-29764 GCF_024807515.1 Pseudomonas sp. BIGb0558 | reverse complement strand
ACACCGAGCATTAGCGAGGTGCCGAGTGGTGGGGCAAGAGCCTTTTGGTTACTTTTGGGCTCTTTTCAAAAGTGACCCGCTGTAAGAGCGGAACCCATAGCGGCCGTTACACAAACAACGGATATGTACACCTCGTCAGCCCCGCAACACCGCCTCAAACACCCCCTGAACCCGCGCCTCATCACAATGCGCCACATTAAACCGCATAAAATCCCGCAACCCCGATTCATACCCAAACAACGCCCCAGGCGCCAACACCATCCCGCGTTTCAACCCGGCTTCAGCCAACCGCTCACCATTCACCCCCGCCGGCAACCGCGCCCAGATAAACATCCCGCCCTCAAACCCCATCGGCAACTCACAGCCACACCGCCGCAGCCACTGCTCAACCCGCCCCCCGGCCTCCAGCAGCCGCTGGACCATGCGCTTGCGATGCCGGGCGTACCCGCCCTCACTCAGTAGCCGATACACAATCTGTTCAAACAGCTCCGAGGTAATCCCGCCGCTCATCAACTTCATATTGGTCAGGTTCGCTGCCAACTGCGGCGCCGCCACCACGTAACTGACCCGCGCATTCGCCGTCAGCACTTTCGAAAACCCCGACAGGTACGTCACCTGCTCCAAGCCCGCCAACGTCGCCAAACGTGGCGGCGGATTAGGGTGTAAATCCCCGTAGAGATCATCCTCGACGATATGGCAGCGATACTCCCGGGCCAGTTGCAACAAGCGAAACGCCTGGCTCGGGCTGAACGAATGCCCGGTCGGGTTATGCAACACACTGGTGGTCAGGTACAGGCTGGGACGATGCTCGGCGAGCAATTGCTCAAGCGCGGCAAAATCAAAGCCGTCAGGCCGCCGCGCGATGGTCACCACCTTGACCCCATGCAACGCCAGGTTCGCGTGGAAGTTGAAGTAACACGGCGCATCCAGCAACACCGTATCCCCGGGCCGCGCCAGCAGGCGCATAAGCATGTCCAGGCCTTGCAGGGTGTTGGGGGTGGTGATGATCTGCTCCACTGGCACCGACAGGCCTTCACCGTGGAGTTTCTGTTGCAGCGCCTGGCGCAACGGCAGCAAGCCCGCCGGGGTGCCCAGCCCGGCGATGCGCAGGGTAGGGGCGCGCACGGCACTGCGCATGGCCTGGCGCAGTGCCTCGGAATCCAGCCAATCTTCCGGCAAGTGGCCGCCGCCGGGGCGCAGGTCGCCCGGTGCCATGGCCAGCGGGCGGCGCAGTACGCTGAGCAAATCCTGGGGCAGCAAGTCGACCCAGTTGCTGGACGACGGCTGCGCCAGGCTGCTGGCGACAAAGTGCCCTCGGCCCTGGCTGGAGGTCAGCAGGTGACGCCCGCGCAGGCGATCCAGCGCTTCATTGATGGTGAATTTTCCGACGCCCAGCAAGGCTCCCAACTCACGCACCGAGGGCAGTTTGCTGCCGGCGGCCAACTCGCCTTGCTCAATGGCATGGGCCAGGGCATCGACGATCTGCTGCACCTTCGGCGCTCGGTCATGAAAGTGAATCGCAGGAATGGGCATCACACTGTCCTTAAGTTTGCCGCCAACTTTACCGGTAAAGTCTGCGCATATATCCGTGGAGTTTACCTGCCTCTGGCGCGACGTGCGCCCTAGACTGCAAGCCTTCCTTCTTGCTGTGAAACTCCACGCCATGGTCACTGCACTCACCCTGTCTTCGTTTTTGTACTTCCTGCTGCTGTGCACGACCCTGGCGTTCAGCCCTGGTCCCATGACATTGTTGTTGCTCAGCCTCGGGCTGAAAGACGGCCTGCGCCGCTCGCTGCCGGCGCAGTTCGGGGCGAGTGTCTCCTACCTGGTTTCGATCCTGATTTTTGCCGTGGGCTTCTCCGAGTTGATCAAGGACTACCCGCTGATCACCCGAGTCATCCAGGTGGTGGGCGTCGCCTACATTCTTTACCTGGCCTACAAGCAATGGACCAGCAGCGGGGTGACGATCAAAACCGCCGACCCGACCCCGGAAAATGCCCGCAGCCTGTTCGGTAAAGGCCTGCTGACCGGCCTGTCGAATCCCAAGGCGATCATCCTGTTCAGCGCCGTATTCCCGCAGTTCGCCGCCATCGGCCAAGGCAGCGCCGCCGCCGACATCGCGATCCTTGGGCTGACCTTCCTGCTGCTGCAATTTGCCAGTGGCTGCCTGTATTGCTACTTCGGCCAGCGCATCAAGCACGTACTGGAAAACCCCAAGCGCCGGGTTTTGCTGCAACGGGCCACGGCGGTGCTGCTGTTGGGCGTGGCGTTGATGCTGGCCCGGGGCTTTTCGAACTGAAGGCCAGCTTATGAGCGGTAGTGGCGATCTGCCGTTGCCCTGATAGACTTCGAGCATTCATCCAGGATCAAGCCAGACCATGTCAGCTGCAGGAGGAAAGGGACTTTCGCTCGCTACACGTTTGTACAAGTCGCGCACCCTGGGGTTGACCCTCGGGTTTATCTGCGTGGCCGCCGCCATCTATCCGCTGGATAAGCCCGCTTGGGTCTGGGTGGTGATGGTGACCAACGCCTTCATCTGGCCGCACGTGGCGTACCAATGGTCGCGGCACTCAAAAAACTCCCTGCGCTCGGAACACCGCAACCTGTTGTTCGACTCGTTCTGCGGCGGGTTCTGGGTGGGCGCCATGCAGTTCAACCCGCTGCCCAGCGTCACCACGCTGTCGATGATGACCATGAACAACGTCGCCATCGGCGGCCCGCGCTTCATGCTCGCCGGCTGGGTGGCCCAGGCGCTGGGCATCGGCGCCTCGCTGCTGGTGTTCACCCCGGCGGTGACGGCCCTCACCAGCGAAGCGCAGCTCTACGCCTGCCTGCCGATCCTGATGCTGTATCCCCTGGCCCTGGGCTGGATCTGCTACCGGCAAGCGATCACCCTGGCCAGGCACAAACGCGAGTTACTGGCCCTGAGCCGCACCGACAGCCTGTCGGGCCTGCTCAACCACGGCGCCTGGAAAGACCACCTGGAAATCGAGTTCCAGCGCTGCCGTCGCGACCAGCAGGGCGCCGCGATCGCGCTGATCGACATCGACCACTTCAAGACCATCAACGACACCTACGGCCATGTCACCGGCGACATCGTGCTGCGCCAACTGAGCAAAGTGCTGCGCCAGAACCTGCGGGCCACCGACCTGGCCGGGCGTTATGGTGGCGATGAATTCTGCGTGATCCTGCCAGACATGCCCCTGAACCGCGCCGCCGAAGTGATGGACGCCCTGCGTGACCGCTTCAACTCCCTGGCCTACGCCCAGGACCCGACCCTGCGCGCCAGCCTGAGTATCGGCCTGGCGCCGTACCGCCCGGCACACGGTGACGCCACCAGTTGGCTGAACGATGCCGACCAGGCGTTGTACGAGGCCAAGAGCAGCGGGCGCAACCGGGTCAGTTCGGTGCAGGGAAGTTGGTTGAGGTCGATCTGAGGATCAACAAATTGTTTATTGTCAGGTAGGGTGGAGCACTACCTTTCAACAAAAACAAGGATCGGTTCATGCTCTTCAACTTCCCACGCACCCTGCTGGCGGCCACCCTGGCGCTGTCTTTCGCGATGCCGGCCTTCAGCGCCGAACCCCACAAGCAGATTCAGGCCGACTCCGAGCAGTACAAGGCCGACGCCCTGAAATTGCTGGAGCGCCTGGTGAATATCGATTCGGGCTCCGGCTACGAGCCGGGTTTGACTCAAGTGCGTGACATCGCCGTCGACGAGCTCAAGCAACTGGGCTTCAGCATCCAGTTGGTACCCGATGCCGCTGCCCATAACAGCCATGTCGTCGCCACCCTCAAAGGCACCGGCAAAGCCAAAATCCTGTTGATGGCCCACATGGACACCGTGTTCAAGGAAGGCTCGGCCGCCGCCCGGCCGTTCCACATCAAGGACGGCCGCGCCTATGGCCCGGGTGTGATGGATGACAAGGGTGGCATCGTCGCCGGTATCTACGCCTTGAAGGTCCTGAAAAACCAGGGCTTCAAGGACTACGCGCAAATTACCTTCCTGCTGGATGCCAGCGAAGAAACCGGCACCGACGGCGCCTCCGAACTGATCCGCAACACCGCCAAGGGCCACGACGTGACCCTGAACCTGGAACCGGGCCGCCCGGCGGATGGCCTGGTGGTGTGGCGCAAAGGCAGCGCCACCGCGGTGGTCGAGGTCAAGGGCAAGGCCGCCCACGCCGGCGTGGCCCCGGAACTGGGGCGCAATGCGGCGATGGAAGCGGCGCACCAGATCCTGCAACTGGGCAAGCTGGGGGACGCGGAGAAGAAAACCACCATCAACTTCACCGTGATCAACTCAGGCGACCGGGTCAACGTGATCCCGGACCAGGCCACCGCCAAGGCTGACGTACGGGCGGCGTTGCCGGAAGAGTTTGACCGCATCGAGAAAGACCTGGCGCGGGTCTCGGCCAACAAGCTGATCCCCGAGACGGAAGTGACCACCAGCCTGCACCGCGGCCTGCCGCCGATGCCACAGACGCCGGAGTCGGACAAACTGGTGGCGATTGCCCAGGGGATCTACGGCGAGCTGGGACGCAAGCTGACCATTGAAGGCAGCGGCGGGGCGGCGGATGCCAGCTTGTCGGCTGGCGTGGGCACGCCGACCCTGGACGGGTTCGGGATTGTGGGGGGCAATATCCATACGCCGGAGGAATATGCCGAGGTGGAGAGCGTGGCGCCGCGGATTTACCTGTTGAGCCGGATGATTATGGAGCTGTCAAAGCGCTGACCGCCAGCTCCCCTTGTAGGAGCCGGCTTGCCGGCGATGAGGCCCTTGAAAATTGCACTGATTTCGCGGGCCTCATCGCTGGCAAGCCAGCGCCTACAGGACGGCGGTGGTGCTTGCTGTCACCACTTCCCGCATCTTCTCCCGCCCCAGCACCAAGCTGCACAACGCCGGCAAGAACAGCAACGTCAATACCGTCCCCACCAGCACCCCGCCAATCAGCACATACGCCAACGACGACCAGAACACCGATAAAGTCAGCGGAATAAACGCCAACGCCGCCGCCAGCGCAGTCAGGATCACCGGCCGTGCCCGGCGCACCGTGGCCTCGATGATCGCCTCGCGAATCACCATGCCCTGGTCCTGGTTCTGTCGAATCTGGTCGGTAAAGATCAGCGTGTTGCGCATCAGGATCCCGCCAATCCCGATCAGCCCCAATATCGCGTTGAACCCGAACGGTTGGTTGAACAGCAGCAACGTCGGCACCGCGCCGATCAGCCCCAGTGGCGCCGTGGCAAACACCATGAACATCACCCCGAACGAACGCACCTGGAACATGATCACGGTCAACGTCAGCAGGATCATGATCGGGAACAGCGCCGCCAGCGCGACGTTGGCCTTGGCGCTTTCTTCCACCGGGCCGCCGATGACGATCTGATACCCGGCCGGCAGCTTGGCGATCAGCGGCTGCAGGTCCTTGTACACCGCCATTTCCACATCCGGCGGCTGGGTGCCGTCGACAATATCGGCCCGCACTTCCACGGTCAGCGCGCGGTTGCGACGCTTGAGGATCGGTTCTTCCATCACCGCCTGGAAATGCCCGACCTGGGCCAGTGGCACCGACACGCCGGCGCTGTTGGTCAGGGTCATATTGTCCAGGTTGCCGAGGTCTTCGCGCTGGCTGCCCTGGGAGCGGGCGACCACGGAAACGGTGCGATTGCCTTCGCGCACTTCGGTGATCGGGTTGCCGCTGAGCAGGGCGTTGAGCTGGGATTTCACCCCGTCGGGGGTAAAGCCCAGCAGGCGCAGGCGGTCCTGGTCCAGCACCAGGCGGTAGCTGCTGGCGCGCTCGCCCCAGTCGAGGAAACTGTCCCGGGTGAGCTTGTTGGCCGCGACCACCTGGCGCACGTCTTCAGACAGGCCGCGCAGCACATTCAGGTCGGGACCGGACACGCGAAACACCACCGGGAACGGCACCGGCGGGCCGAACACCAATTGCGTGACCCGCACCCGCGCCGACGGAAACTCACCCGCCGCGATGCGTTCATCCATGCGTTTTTTCAGCGCGTCCCGGGCGTGGGCGTCGGCGGTCTGCACGATCAGCTTGGCGAAGGCCGGGTCTGGCAACTCCGGGTTCAGCGACAGGAAAAACCGTGGCGCACCGCCGCCGACGTAGGTGTCGACCATCACGGTTTGCGGCTCCTGCATCAGCGCTTTTTCCACCTGCGCGGCCACCGCCTCGGTGCTTTTGAAGGCGCTGCCCGGCGGCATATACACCTCAAGAATCAGCTCGGAACGGTCGGAGTTGGGAAAGAATTGCTTCTTCACCACGCCCATGCCCAGGCCACACAGCACAAAGGCTGCCACCACCAGCCCGGTGACCCACCAGCGGTTGCGCACGCAGGCGTCCACCAGGTGGCGCAGTTTCTGGTAATACCGGCCGGCATAAATCGCATCGTGGCCGCCGGCAACCGGCTTGATGTGCGGCAACAGCTTGACCCCCAGGTACGGGGTGAACACCACCGCCACCAGCCACGAAGCAATCAGCGCAAAGCCGACGATCCAGAAGATATTCCCCGCGTATTCCCCGGCGCCCGAGCGGGCAAAACCCACCGGGAGGAAGCCGATAATCGTCACCAGGGTGCCGGTGAGCATCGGCGCGGCGGTGGAGCTCCAGGCAAAGGTGGCCGCGTGAATCCGGTCAAAACCTTCCTCGAGTTTGACTACCATCATCTCGATCGCAATGATCGCGTCGTCCACCAGCAGGCCCAGGGAAATAATCAATGCGCCCAGGGTCACCCGGTCGAATTCGCGGCCGGTCATCAGCATGATCACAAACACGATCGACAAGGTCAGCGGCACGGCAGCGGCCACCACCAGCCCGACACGGAACCCCAGGGCGAGCAGGCTGATCACCATCACCACCGCGAGGGCGACGAAGAACTTCAGCATGAACTCGTTGACCGCCAGGCTGATGTTTTTCGCCTGGTCGGAGACCTTGGCGAAGTTGACCCCCAGCGGCAGGTCGGCCTGGATTTTCGCCTCCTGGGCCTTGAGGGCCTTGTCCAGTTCCAGGCCGTTCCAGTGCTTCTCCATGATCACCCCGAGCATCAGCGACGGGTCGCCCTGATGGCGGATGCGGTAGCTGGGCGGGTCTTCATAACCCCGGCTGACGGTGGCCACATCGGCGATGCGCAGCAGCTTGCCGTTGGCTTCCAACGGCACGTTTTCGATCAGCGCCAGGCTGTCGAAGGCGCCGTCGATACGGATATACGCACGGGCGCCGGCGGTTTCGACAAAGCCCGAAGGTGCCACGGCGTTCTGGGCGGCGAGGGCGGCGAAAATCTGCTCGGGCTTGATGCCCAGGGTGGCGAGGCGTTCATAGGAGAACTCGACAAAGATGCGCTGCGCCTGTTCGCCGAGGATATTCACCTTCTTCACCCCCGGCAGGTTGAGCAGGCCCTGGCGCATGTCCTCGGCCATTTGCACCAGTTGCCGGTGGGGCAGGTGTTCGGCCTCCAACGCGTACAGGGAGAAGTACACATCGGAGTATTCATCGTTGAAAAACGGCCCGATTACGCCCTTGGGCAGCTTCGCGGCTTCGTCGCTGAGCTTCTTGCGGGTCTGGTAGAACAGGTCCTGGATCTCGCTCGGGCGGGTGGACTCCAGGTACGTCATGCGCATCGAGACGAAACCCGGCTGGGCGATGGTCTCGACGCGGTCGTAGTAGTCCAGTTCCTGCAGGCGTTTTTCCAGGCGGTCGGCCACTTGTTCCTGCATTTCCTGGGCGGTGGCGCCGGGCCAGGCGGCGGTGATGGTCATGACCTTGACGGTGAAGGATGGGTCTTCGGCGCGTCCCAGTTTGCCAAAGGCAAAGACCCCGGCGGCGAGGATCGCGATGATCAGGAACAGCGTGACCGCACGGTGTTTTACCGCCAGTTCGGAGAGGTTGATACCGCGCATTCTCAAGGTTCCTGCCGACGGTTGAGGGCCAATACCTGGGCCGGCAACAGACGTACCGCGTCACCGCTGTGCAGCAGGTGCGCGCCGAGGGCGACCACCACTTGGCCCGGGCTTACGCCGCTGTTCAGCAGGGCATCCTCCTGGCCGAGGCTGGCGACGTTGACCGGGGCGAAGCTGACCTTGTCATCGGTGCCGATCACCCACACACCGGTGCCTTTGCCGGCATCCTGCAAGGCGCCGATGGGCACGCGGGTCTGTTGCGCCTGGCCATCTCCTTGCAGGCGCACGGTGATGGTCGAGCCGAGGGCGAAGCGGTCGACGGGGCCGTGCAATACGTAGCGCGCACGATAGGTGCGGGTGGTCGGGTCGGCGCTGGCGGACAGTTCGCGCAACGTGGCGGTCACCGCCTGTTCAGGCGCATAGAAGGGGAACGCCAAGGCTTTTTGCGAGGCCTGGTCGCGCTGGTTTTCCGGCAGGTTGACGATGGCTTCCCGGGCGCCGTCGTGGGCCAGGCGCGCCACCACTTGCCCCTCGGCCACTACTTGGCCGCGGTCCACCCGCACGTCGGTGATGATGCCGTCGCTGTCGGCCCTGAGCACCGAGTAAGTGCGGCGGTTTTCGATCTGGCTGGCGTCGGATTGCGCGGAGGCCAGTTCAGCTTCGGCCACCCGCAGGTTGGTGGCGGACTGGTCGAAAATCTGCCGCGACACCGCGCCGGTATTGGCCAGGCGCTGGTAGCGGGCTTCGTCATCCCTGCGTTGACGCAGTTGCGCCTGGGCCGCGATGACGCGGTTCTTCGCCGAGCGCAGGGCCAGTTCGAAGTCGCCGATATCCAGTACCAGCAAGGTGTCGCCACGGCTGACATGCTGGCCCGGATCCACCTTGCGCTCGATCACCTTGCCGCTGACGCGGAAGCCCAGATCACTTTCAGTGCGCGCGGCCACCACGCCGGTGTAGGCGCTTTGCTGGCTGCCTGCGGCTTCGACCTTGGCCGCCAACACGGGGCGGGGCAGGGGCGCTTCGGCAACGGGGTCGGCCTGGCTGTTGCAGCCGCTGAGTATGGCCAGCAAGGCCAGGGGCGTGAGAAGACGCAGGGGGAGAGGGTTCATGTCGGGCTCCGTGGGGGCGGGGTGAAAATTACGGTCGTAATATTTAACGCCATATTATGGTTGAAATATAAAATAATCCAGCCCCCGGGCAGGCGTTCCACTGGTGGGACGATCAGGGCCGGTTTTGCCGGCTAGCGCAAGATTGATAACGGATTTAAGGTGTATCCATTACTGGAGACACATATGAAAAAGATCATCGGCATCTACACCAGCCCGCGCGGTCATTGGGTCGGCGACGGCTTTCCGGTTCGTACGCTGTTTTCCTACGACACCATGGGCAAGCAGATCAGCCCGTTCCTGTTGCTGGATCACGCAGGTCCCGCGGCCTTTACCCCGACCGAACAGCGTCGCGGCGTGGGCCAGCACCCCCATCGCGGCTTTGAGACCGTGACCATCGTCTACAAGGGCGAAGTCGAGCACCGGGATTCCACCGGTGCCGGCGGCACCATTGGCCCGGGCGATGTGCAATGGATGACGGCGGCCAGGGGCATCATTCACGAGGAGTTTCACTCCGAAGCGTTCGCCCGCAGTGGCGGCGCCCTGGAAATGGTCCAGTTGTGGGTCAACCTGCCGGCCAAGGACAAAATGACCGACGCCGGTTACCAGACCATCCTCGACGGTGATATCCCCACGCTGCCCCTGGCCGGCAACGCGGGCAGCCTGCGCCTGATCGCCGGTGAGTTCGACGGGGTCAAGGGCCCGGCGCGTACCTTCACGGCGATCGATGTGTGGGACATGCGCCTCAACGCCGGCAGCCAAGTGACGCTGGACCTGCACGCCGGGCGCAACACTGCGCTGGTGGTATTGCGCGGCTCGGTGCGGATCAACGACACCGACGTGGCGCGGGAAGGGCAGTTGGCGCTGTTTGAGCGCGATGGCACGCAACTGCGCCTGGAGTCCAGCGACGACGCCATGGTGTTGCTGCTCAGCGGCGAACCGATTGACGAACCGATCGTCGGCCACGGCCCGTTCGTGATGAACACCGAGCAGGAAATCCACCAGGCGTTTGCCGACTATCAGTCCGGTCAATTCGGGCAGATGCAGCGCTAGCCGGTTTTCACACAACCCTGTGGGAGCTGGCTTGCCTGCGATAGCATCACCTCTGTGTAACTGAATGACCGAGGTGCTGCTATCGCAGGCAAGCCAGCTCCCACATTTTGTTTGCGGCGTTCTCATTTCATGCGATCTTCATGGCATTCGCCCTGGAGTCGCCTGGATGCCCTCATTTATCTCCGATCACCCGATGTTCTGCGCCCTGGCGCTGGTGCTGATCGACATCGCCGTGTGGCGCCTGATCTCTGCCGATTTTGGCAATTGGAAGCTGGTGGCGCGCGTGGTGATCTTCGCGGTGTTCAGCGCCGTGTTGTTCAACGAAGGCATGAACCCGATGCAGGTCGCGCCGTATGGCGACAATGTGGCGCTGCACCTGGCGGCCACGGCGTTCCAGATCGGCTGGTGGCTGTTTGCGGCGCGCACCCTCACGGTATTGCTCGGCGCGGTGATGATGCAGCGGGTCGGCCACACCGGGCGGCTGTTGCAGGACCTGGTGGGTGCGGTGATCTTCCTGATCGCGATCATCGCGGCCATGGCCTACGTGCTCGACCTGCCGGTCAAGGGCGTGCTGGCCACCTCCGGTGCGGTGGCGATCATCGTCGGCCTGGCGTTGCAAAGCACCTTGAGCGATGTGTTTTCCGGCATTGTCCTCAACACTACCAAGCCCTACCAACTGGATGACTGGATCTCTATCGACGGCACTGAAGGCCGGGTGATCGATATCGACTGGCGTGCCACCCAGCTGCAAACCTCCCAGGGCAGCCTGGCGGTGGTGCCCAATTCATTGGCGGCCAAGGCCAAGATCATCAACTTCTCGCGCCCGGCGGATATGTTTGGCTTGTCGGTCAGCCTGCAAGTCAGTCCCCATGCGCGGCCGCAAACCGTGCTGGATGCGCTGGAGCGGGCGATGCAGGGGTGTCGGCCGCTGCTGGCGAAGCCGGCGCCGAGTGTGGCGTTCAAGACGTCGGCCAGTGGTGGCGTGGAGTATGAGATCAGTGGGTTTGTGCCGGCGATGACGCTCAAGCGTGAGGTGCGTAATCAGCTTTATGATTTGGCGTTCCGGCATTTGCAGGCGGCCGGGGTGAGTTTGTTGTCGGCGGCCGAGAGCAATGCGCCGGTGGCGGTGTCGCGGGCGCGGGCGCTGTTGGAGAGTTCTTCGATTTTCTCGACGTTGCGTCAGGATGAGAAGGAGACGTTCAGCCAGAACATGACGCTGCAAACCTTCCGTGCCGGGGAGATGATTTTGCCGGCCGGGGAGGTGAGTGATCATTTGTTTATCATCGAATCGGGGGTGATTTCGGTGATGTTGACCAAGGCCGGGCACAAGTTTGAAGCCGGACGGATGGGGCCGGGGGAGGTGATTGGCGAGGCGGGGATTCTGTCGGAGCAGGGCGTGCCGGCGGACTTTTCGGCGAAGACGTTTTGCACGTTGTACCGGATTGAGAAGGAGTATCTGAAGCCTTGTTTGGATGCTCGGCATGACATCAGCGAGGCGATGAAGAGTTTGTTGGATTTCCGCTTGCATGCGGCTCAGAGTTTGACGCAGGAGGCGCCGGTGGTGCCGGTCAAGAAGGGGTTCATGCAGTGGCTGCGAAGTCGGGCTTGATCCAGCAGGACCGAGCCCGACGTGACATTACACGGGGGCCAGCGGCGTGAGAGGTGCCTTGGAGATTGTCGGGTTTTCGGGCGGCGGGGCGGCAGTCGAAGCGATGGACGGTTTCGCGCTGCCCTGGACCTCGGTCCGTTCGCCAAAGGTCTTTTGGACGGCAGGGGTGAATACGTCGCCATTTTTTTTCACCGGTTCATCCCGCGTGGCAGCTTGCGGTTTCTCCTCGAGGGTTGCCTCAAGCGCCTTGGTCGCTCCATAGGCGGCACCTCCGCTCACCGCGCCCAAGCCAATGGCTTTCAAAATCGGTATCGCAATACTGCCCAAAAGCCCCAAGATAGCGCCCATAAGTCTTTCCTCTCATTCAGTTTTTCCATCGCGGTCTCATGCCCGCTCGTTCCTCTGTGTCAAAAACAATCCCCGCAGTTCCAACTCCCTCTTGCACCGGCCCCATTTCCTTGCTAGTTTCTCGCAAAATGTTAACGATAACATTTGCTCTAAAAATAAAAACAAAACAGAGATCTCAACCATGAAAATGCTTCCGAAAACCCTGTGTTTGTTGGCTTTAGGCATCAATCTCGGCACCGTCGGCCTGGCGTACGCCGACACCAAACCCGCGCCCATCCGCATCGGCGCGTCCTTCCAGGAAATCAACAACCCATACTTCGTCACCATGAAAGACGCCTTGCAGGAAGCCGGGGCGACCATCGGTGCGCAGTTGATCATCACCGACGCCCGCCACGACGTGTCCAAGCAGGTCAGCGACGTCGAAGACATGCTGCAAAAGGGCATCGACATCCTGCTGATCAACCCCACCGACTCCGTTGGCGTACAGTCCGCCGTCAAGTCCGCCCACGCCGCCGGCGTAGTGGTGGTCGCAGTCGACGCCCAGGCCGAAGGCCCGCTGGACTCCTTCGTCGGTTCGAAAAACTTCGACGCCGGCTTCCAGGCCTGTGAATACCTGGCCAAGAACATCGGCGACAAAGGCAATATCGCGATCCTCGACGGCATCGCCGTGGTGCCGATCCTGGAACGCGTGCGCGGTTGCAAAGAGGCCGTGGCCAAGCACCCGGACATCAAGATCGTGAGCATCCAGAACGGCAAGCAGGAGCGTGACCAGGCGCTGACCGTCACCGAAAACATGCTGCAGGCCCAGCCCACCCTCAAGGGTATTTTCAGCGTCAACGACAACGGCTCCCTCGGTGCGCTCTCGGCCATCGAAGCCAGCGGCCTGGACGTCAAACTGGTGAGCGTCGACGGCGCGCCGGAAGCAATCAAGGCGATCCAGAAGCCCGGCAGCAAATTCATCGCTACTTCCGCGCAATACCCGCGGGACCAGATTCGCCTGGCCCTGGGCATCGCCCTGGCCAAGAAGTGGGGCTCGCAAGTGCCGGCCACGATCCCGGTGGACATCACCCTGATCGACCAGGCCAAGGCCAAGGATTTCAGCTGGTAAACCGCCCAGGCCCCACGCCAGGCGTGGGGCACAGGTCATCCATCTGAATGCGAGGTCGGCGGTATGAGCAGTCTTCTGAAGCTGGAAAATATCTGTAAGCGCTACCCGGGGGTGCAAGCCCTCAAGGCGATCAACCTGGAAGTGCAGCGCGGCGAAATTCATGCCTTGCTCGGGGAAAATGGCGCGGGCAAATCAACCCTGATGAAGATCCTGGGCGGGGTGGAGCATCAGGACGAAGGGCAGATCCTGATCGACGGCCAGGCCCGGCAGTTCGCGACTTATCGTGATGCGATTGCCGCCGGCATCGGCATTGTGTTCCAGGAATTCAGCCTGATTCCCTACCTCACGGCGGTGGAAAATATCTTCCTCGGCCATGAGCTGAGCAACCGTTTTGGCCTGTTGCGCAAGCGCGAGATGGTCGAGGCGAGCGAGGCGTTGTTCAAGCGCCTTGGCGTGAGCATCGACCTGCAATGCGCGGTCAAGCACCTGAGCGTGGCCGAGCAGCAGTTTGTCGAGATCGCCAAGGCCCTGGCCCTGGATGCGCGGCTGCTGGTGCTCGACGAACCCACCGCCACCCTTACGCCGAGTGAAGCCGAGCTGCTGTTCGAGATCATGCGCGAACTCAAGCGCCAGGGCGTGGCGGTGATTTTTATCTCCCACCACCTGGAAGAGATTTTCCAGGTGTGCGACCGCATCAGCGTGCTGCGCGACGGCGGCAATGTGGGCGTCACCGATGTGGCCGACAGTGATATCGACCGCCTGGTGGAAATGATGGTGGGGCGCCGCCTGGAATGCAGTTTTCCGCCCAAGCCCACGAGCGAACGCGGTCCGCTGTTGCTGGAGGTCAAGGACATCCAACTGGTGCGCAACGGCCCCCACAACCACTTTGAATTGCACAAGGGCGAGATTCTCGGGTTCGCCGGCCTGGTGGGTTCCGGGCGCACTGAATTGGCCCTGGGCATGATGGGCGCGCTGCCGTCGGTGAGCAAAGAGGTGTGGCTGCGGGGTGAAAAAATCACCCTCGACGACCCGGCCCAGGCCTTGGCCCACGGCATCGGCCTGCTGCCGGAAAGCCGCAAGAGCGAAGGCCTGATCACCGATTTCAGCATTCGCGAAAACATCTCCCTCAACAACCTGCCCAAATACCAGAACGCCAGCGGCCTGATCGACAAGGACAAGGAGTGCGCCAGCGTCGAAGCCCTGATGCGCCAGCTGTCGATCAAGGCCCCCAGCGGCGAGAGCCGGGTGTTCAACCTCAGCGGCGGCAACCAGCAGAAAGTCGTGATTGCCCGCTGGATCAACCATCACTGCGACGTGCTGGTGTTCGACGAACCCACCCGTGGCATCGACGTCGGCGCCAAGGCGCAGATCTACGCACTGATGCGCAGCCTCACCGAACAAGGCTACGCAATCATCATGATTTCCTCGGAGCTGCCCGAAGTCATCGGCATGTGCGACCGCGTCGCCGTGTTCCACAAGGGCGCCATCGTAAAAGTACTGGAAGCGTCTGCCGTCAATCCTCAAGAGGTCATGCGCCATGCAACAGGGGGCTCAAGTGAATATGTCCATTAATGCCGTGACGCCTGGCCGGCTGCGCCTGAACCTGGCGCGGTTGATTCGCTCGCCGGCGTTTTATCCCTTTGTGGGGCTGGTGGTGGTGACGTTGGTGATGATCTTCGCCAGCGACAATTTCCTCACCGCCAGCAACCTGTCGAACATCGCGCGCCAGGTGTCGATCAACGCGATTATCGCGGTGGGCATGACCTGCGTGATTCTCACCGGCGGCATCGACTTGTCGGTGGGCCCGGTGATGGCCTTGTCCGGCACCTTGACCGCCGGCCTGATGGTGGCGGGCTTGCCGCCGGGCCTGGCGATCGGTGCCGGGATGCTGATCGGCGTGGCCTTCGGCATCGGCAACGGGTTGTTCGTTGCCTACCTGCACATGCCGCCGATCATCGTGACCCTGGCGACCATGGGCATCGCCCGCGGGTTCGGCCTGATGTACACCGACGGCTACCCGATTTCCGGGCTGCCGGAGTGGTTCGGGTTCTTTGGCCGCGAAAGCCTGTTCGGCATTTCGGTGCCGATCCTGATCATGCTGGTGACGTATCTGGCGGCCTATGTGCTGCTGCAACACACGCGCATCGGCCGCTATATCTACGCGATTGGCGGCAACGAGGAAGCGGTGCGCCTGTCCGGTGTGCGGGCGGCGCGCTTCAAGTTACTGGTGTATGGCATCAGCGGGTTCACCGCCGCGATTGCCGGGCTGGTGCTGACCTCACGCTTGATGAGCGGCCAGCCGAATGCCGGGGTGTCGTTCGAACTCGACGCGATTGCCGCCGTGGTCCTGGGCGGCGCCTCGATTGCCGGCGGGCGCGGGGTGATTGTCGGCACCTTGCTCGGCGCCATGCTGTTGGGGGTGTTGAACAACGGCTTGAACATGCTCGGGGTCTCGCCCTACGTCCAGAGCGTGATCAAGGGCGGGATCATTCTGCTGGCGATCTTCATCAGCCGTCAGCGCCACAAGTAAACCGATTATCTCCACGCGGCCATGGCGGCCGCGATGGGTTCTCTCATGCTCAAGAAAGGTCCGCACATCATGGAAAAGCACAACGAAATGCAAGCCGTCGTCTGCCACGGCCCGAAAGACTACCGCCTGGAACGCATCAGCAAACCCCAGGCGCGGGTCAATGAACTGGTGATTCGTATCGCCGCCTGCGGCATCTGCGCCAGTGACTGCAAATGCCACTCGGGCGCGGCGATGTTCTGGGGCGGCGACAACCCGTGGGTCAAGGCACCGGTGGTGCCGGGGCACGAGTTTTTCGGCTACGTGGTGGAAGCGGGCGAGGGCGCCGAGGAGCATTTTGACGTGAAGGTCGGCGACAAGGTGATCGCCGAGCAGATCGTGCCGTGTGGCAAGTGCCGCTTCTGCAAGTCCGGCAAGTACTGGATGTGCGAGGTGCACAACATCTTCGGCTTCCAGCGTGAAGTCGCCGAAGGCGGCATGGCCCAGTACATGCGCATTCCCAAGACGGCCATCGTGCACAAGATTCCGGAGTCGGTGTCCCTGGAAGACTCGGCGCTGATCGAGCCGATGTCCTGTGCGATTCACACCGTCAACCGCGGTGAGATCCAGCTGGATGACGTGCTGGTGATCGCCGGTGCCGGCACCCTGGGCCTGTGCATGGTGCAGGTGGCGGCGCTGAAGACGCCGAAGAAGCTGGTGGTGATCGACATGGTGGACGAGCGCCTGGAACTGGCGAAAAAGTTCGGTGCCGACGTGGTGATCAATCCGTCCCGGGACAACGCCCGGGAGATCATCAAC
Organism: Pseudomonas sp. BIGb0558; assembly: GCF_024807515.1. Classification (NCBI taxonomy): domain Bacteria; kingdom Pseudomonadati; phylum Pseudomonadota; class Gammaproteobacteria; order Pseudomonadales; family Pseudomonadaceae; genus Pseudomonas; species Pseudomonas sp. BIGb0558. Next base: position 13,300 of record NZ_JANUEW010000057.1, on the reverse strand, counting down.
GGCCTGACCGACAACTACGGCTGCGACGTGTACATCGAAACCACCGGCGTGCCGGCGGGCGTCACCCAGGGCCTGGAGTTGATCCGCAAGCTGGGGCGTTTCGTCGAGTTCAGCGTGTTTGGCGCCGAGACCAGCGCCGACTGGTCGATCATCGGTGACCGCAAGGAGCTGGACGTGCGCGGCGCGCACCTGGGGCCGTATTGCTACCCGGTGGCCATCGACCTGTTCGAGCGCGGCCTGCTGACGTCCAAGGGCATCGTGACCCATGACTTCGGGCTGGACAGCTGGGCCGAGGCCTTTGAGCTGGCCAACTCGACCAAGTCGATCAAGGTGCTGCTGAAGCCGGTGGTCTGAGATGAACTACGTGATGGGTGTGGACATCGGCACGCAAAGCACCAAGGCGCTGCTGGTGGACGCTGACGGTACGATCATCGCCCAGCACAGCCAGGGGTATCGCGTGGATACCCCGAAAGTGCGCTGGGCCGAGCAGTGGCCGCAGGTCTGGCTGGATGCGGTGGAGGCGTGCGTCGCCCAGTGCATGGCCAAGGCTGGCGTGGCGAAAGAGCAGGTCAAGGCGCTGTGCATCAGCAGCCTGTACGGCGGCTCGGGGATTGCCGTGGACGCCCGGATGACGCCGCTGCACCCGTGCCTGATCTGGATGGACCGGCGCGCGGGCGAGCAGGTGGAGTGGGTGCGCGAGCATGTGGACCTGGAGCGGCTGTTTGCGGTCACCGGCAACTCGGTGGACAGCTACTACGGCTTCACCAAGATGCTCTGGCTCAAGCAGCACCAGCCGCAGGTGTGGGCCAACACCCGCTACCTGCTGCCGCCCAACAGCTACATCAACTGGTGCCTGAGCGGCGAGTTGGCGGTGGATCACAGCAGCGCCGGCAATATCGGCGGCGTCTACGATGTGGCGCAGCGGGGCTGGTCGGCCGAGATGCTGGCGGCGCTGGAGATTCCCCTGGCGATGATGCCGGAGCGCCTGCTGTATTCCGGTGAGGTGGTCGGCGGCTTGCTGGAGGCCTGGGCACCGCGCCTGGGATTGCAGGCAGGTACGCCGATCCTGGCCGGGGGCGTGGATGCGGCCATGGCGACATTGGCCGCCGGGGTGACCCGGCCGGGCAACCATGTGGCGATGATCGGCACCAGCATGTGCTGGGGTTATCTCAATCAGCAGGTGGATGCGCGGCATGGCCTGGTGAGCATGCCCCATGTCTATAACGGCCACCGCGACCTGTACATATTCGGGGGGGCGATCACGGCCGGGGCGTCGGTGAGCTGGTTCCGCGAACAGTTCTGCCAGGCCGAAGAGCAGCAGGCGAAGGACACGGGCCAGGACAGCCTGTGGCTGCTGGAGCAGAGCGCCGCGAAGATCCCGGCGGGCAGTGAAGGGCTGTTGTTCCTGCCGTACCTCATGGGCGAACGCAGCCCGGTGTGGGATGACCGGGCCAGCGGCAGCTTTGTCGGCTTGAACCTGTATCACAGCCGTATCCACCTGTACCGCGCGGTGCTTGAAGGGGTGAGTTTTGCCCTGCGGCACAACATCGAGGCGGGGACTCGTGGGGCACATTCCCTAGATCCACGCCTGATTGTGGTGGGCGGGGCGAGCCATTCGGATTTGTGGATGCAGATTATTGCGGACATCACCCATTACCCGGTCTACACCATTGTGCAAGAGGTGGAGGCGGCGTCGGGCGCGGCGTTGCTGGCGGCCCATGCGGTGGGGTTGGTGGATGACCGGGAGATGGAGAAGGGCTGGGTGCAGCTGGAGCTGCGGGCGGAGCCGGAGGCGGGGAATGTCGGGGTGTATGACCGGGCGTTTGCCAGTTATCTGGCGCTGTATCCGGCCTTGAAACCGGTGATGCACAGCTTGCAAAACGCTTAAGCGAGCACCGATTAAAAATGTGGGAGCTGGCTTGTCTGCGATGGCGGTGCATCAGTTTCAAATGGGCTAAATGACCCACCGCTATCGCAGGCAAGCCAGCTCCCACATTGGATCTTCATTGTCTTTTGGAATAGTTGCCATGAACGCTATTTTTGACTTCTCCGAGCAGCGCATCCTCGTCACCGGCGCCAGCAGCGGCATCGGCCGGGAAATTGCTCTCCAACTGATCGCCAGCGGTGCCGAGGTTTTCGCCCTGGGCCGCGACGCCCAGGCCCTGGCCCAACTCGGCTGCGAAACCTTGTGCCTGGACATCGCCAACAGCGCCGCCCTGGACCTGGCCCTGCAAGGCCTGCCGCCGATGCACGGCCTGGTCAACTGCGCCGGCATCTCTCGCCTGGAACCCGCCGCCGCCATCAGCGCCGAAGCCTTCGACCAGGTGATGAACGTCAACGCCCGCGCTGCGGCCCAGGTCGCCAGCCGTATCGCTGCTGCGATGATTGAAGCCAGGATTGCCGGCAGCATCGTCAACGTGTCCAGCCAGGCTTCACTGGTGGCGCTGGACGATCACCTCGGCTACTGCGCCTCCAAGGCCGCGCTGGACGCCATCACCCGGGTGCAATGCGCCGAATGGGGCCGTTTCGGGATTCGCGTCAACAGCGTCAACCCCACCGTCACCCTCACGCCCATGGCGCAAATGGCCTGGTCGGCGCCCGCCAAGCGCGACCCGGCATTGGCGGCGATTCCCCTGGGGCGGTTTGCAGAAACGGCGGAGGTGGCGTTACCGGTGCTGTTCCTGCTGAGCGACGCCGCCAGCATGATCAGCGGCGTCAGCCTGCCGATCGACGGTGGCTACACCAGCCGCTAGCCGTTCTCCAGCTTGCCGGCGATCACCACCTTGTCCCGCGGCTTGTGCGGGTCTTCGAGGCGGTCCAGCAGCAGCCGCACCGCGCTGCTGCCGGCCAGCGATGCATCGTGGGCCACGCAGGCAATCGGCACGCCGAAGATATCGGCGAAGGGCAGGCGGTCGATGCCGCAGATGGTCAAGCTGTCGTGGGGGATGTTGTGCATGCGCAACGCACGCAGCGCGCCGAGGGTGATCAACTGGTTGAAGCCCATGATCGCGTCCGGCGCCGAGTGCTCGGCCAGGTAGTCGAGGGTGTGCAGGTAGGAGGGCATCAGCGTGTAGTCGCCGGCGCACACTTCGACGTGCACTTGCGGGTGTTCGGCCAGCACTTCTTTGAGGCCCTTGAGGCGTTCCATGGTGATGCGCGAATGCTCGGGCCCGGTCAGCACCAGCAGGCGCTTGAGATTCGGGGTTTGCCGCACCAGGTACTGCGCCGCCTCGATGCCGCTGTGGTAGTTGTCCAGCACCACGCGGCTGAACGGGCTGTCGTGGATCGTGCGGTCGAGCAGCACCACCGGGGTCTTGCCGTTGCCCAGGCGCTCCAGGTAGTCCGGCTGGTAGCTGGGCTCGTCGGAGACCGGCGACAAAATGATCCCCGCCACGCGGTAGCCCAGCAGGGTGTCGACGGCCTTGCTTTCCAGTTCTTCCAGCTCGTCGGTGTCCACCAGCATGATGGTGTAGCCGTGCTTTTTCGCCTCGCGGGAAATCGCCTTGATCATTTCGCTGTAGAAGGGGTTGTCGACGGAGGCGGTGATCACGCCGATGATCAGGCTTTCGCTGCGCTTGAGCCCGCGGGCGAAGGCGTTGGGCACATAGTCCAGCTCCCGCGCCACCTCGAGAATCCGCGCCAGGGTGGCGGGCTTCACCAGGTCAGGTTTGCTCAGCGCCCGGGACACCGTGATGGTGGTCATGTTGACCCGTTTGGCGATGTCGCTGATGGTGACGGACTTTTTCTTGTTCATCGGCAGGGGGCAACCAGGAGAAAACAGTAGGAGGCTAACATGTGTGCCGGATCAAATCACCGGATCCCAGCGCTGCGACCAATCCTTTTCCGCCTCCACCACCGCCCGAAGCAACCCCAGCGCCTGCTGCAAAACCGCCGAATCGCGCTCCCGGGAATATACCAGGTACGTCGGGAAGCTGAACTCCGGCGCCTTGGGCACCCGCTGCATCACGCCACTGTCCAGGTAGCTCTGCACCACCCGCGTGCGGAAATAGCCGGCGCCGCCATGCTCCAGGATGTACTGCAACGCCAGCGGCCCGAGGTTGAAACTCAGGGCGGCGCGGGCCTTGTCCGGCAGGGCTGCGTCATGTTGCTGGCGAAAGCCCTGGCCCCAGTCGATGTATACGTAGGGCTCGGGCCGGGCGGCCAGTTGCACCAGGATCAACTTTTCTTCCAGCACCTGCTCCACCTGCAACCCCGGCCAGTACTGCGGCTGGAACACCAATGCGGCGTCCAGCACACCGAGTTCCAGTTGGCGCAGCAGGTATTCGCCTTCGCGAATCTCGGTGCGCAAGGCATGGCCGGGAATGTGTTCGCGCAAGGCCTTGGCCCAGCCGAGCATCAACGGATTGCACAGGCTGACTTCGCCGCCGATGTGCAGCACGTTGCGGTAGCCGTCGGGCAGTGGCAGGTCGCGGCGGGCGGCTTCCCAGGTCTGGACCAGCTGGTTGGCGTAGACCACGAAGGCCTCGCCGTCCGGGGTCAGGCGGGCACCGGCGCGGTTGCGTACGAACAGGGTGCTGTTGAGCTGGCTCTCGAGGTTTTTGACCCGGGCGGTGATTGCCGTCTGGGTGACGTGCAGCTTCTCGGCCGCCGCAGCGAGGCTGCCGCAGCGGGTGATTTCGAGGAAGGTGCGTGCCAGTTCGATGTCCATGAAACCCCCGGGAGTGAATGGGGGACATTGTAGAGCGATGCAGGAGCGGAGTGCGATCAAATGTGGGAGCTGGCTTGCCTGCGATGGCGGTCGCTCAGCTCGCCCATGTGGCACTGATACACCGCTATCGCAGGCAAGCCAGCTCCCACAGTGATCGTATTTCAGGTTGGGGTTTTGGGTGTTTGCAGATGCTCGGTCGGGAAAGCCTTGGCATACGCCTGGCAAACCCTCAGTACCTGATGATCAGCAAACCGCGCGCCCACCACATGCAACCCCACCGGCAACCCGTTCGCCGCCAACCCGCACGGCACCGACGCCGCCGGTTGCTGGGTCAGGTTGAAGGGATAGGTAAACGGCGTCCACTCCATCCATTCCCCAAGGCCCGAACCCGGCGGCACGTTGTGCCCGGCCTCGAATGCGGTGATCGGCATCATCGGCGAAACCAGCACATCGTAATGCTCATGGAACGCCGCCATGCGCGCCACCAGGGCGGCCCGGGCTTCCAGCGCGGCGCTGTAGTCGCTGAGGCTGATCTGCTCGCCCAGTTGCGCAATGCGCAGCAACCCCGGGTCCATCAGTTGCCGCTGGGCATCGCTCAACGGCCCGGCCAGGCGCGCCGCACCGGCAAACCACAGGGTATTGAACACCTCCAGCGGATCGCTGAACCCCGGATCAATCTGTTCAACCTGGGCCCCCAACTGCACCAGGCCTTCGACCGCCCGGGCGACGACTTTGGCCACTTGCGGGTCCACATCCACGTAGCCAAATGCGGGACTATAAGCGACGCGAAGGCCCTTCAAATCAGCCCCGGCGTGCAACCATGGCGTGGTCCGTGGCGCGCCGATCAAACCGTCCCGCGCATCCGGCTGGGCGATGGTTTGCAGCATCAGCACCGAGTCTTCCACGGTGCGGGTCATCGGCCCCAGGTGCGACAGAATGGTCATCGAACTGGCCGGCCATTGCGGCACATAACCGAAGGTCGGCTTGATGCCGAAGGTGCCGGTGAACGCGCAGGGAATCCGGATCGAGCCGCCGGCATCGCTGCCCTGGTGCAGCACGCCCAGGTTCAAGGCCGCCGCCGCGCCGGCACCGCCGGACGAACCGCCCGCCGTCATGCGGGTGTCCCACGGGTTACGGGTAATCCCATACAGCGGATTATCCGTGACGCCTTTCCAGCCGAATTCCGGTGTGGTGGTCTTGCCCAGCAGCACCGCGCCGGCCTTGCGCATAAAGGCCGAGAAGGGCGCATCCACATCCCACCGGCCTTCAGCAGATGTGGTGCGCGAGCCTTTGCGCGTCGGCATGCCGATGGTCTGCGTCAGGTCCTTGATCGATGACGGCACCCCGTCCAGCGCTCCGCACGGCTGGCCCTTGAGCCAGCGCTGTTCCGAATCCCGGGCCGCCTTCAAGGCGCCTTCCGGGTCGACGTGGCAGTAGGCGTTGACCGCGGGGTTATAGCGTTCGATGCGCAGCAGGGCGTCTTCGGTGACTTCCACCGGCGACAGGCTTTTATCCCGGTAGTGAGCCAGCAGTTCAACGGCTGTCAGGTTGGCGATATCCGTCATGCCGCTTTACCTCCTTGCGCCGCGTTGACCATGGCCCGCAGCAGCACTGCGCAGCCCGCCGCCAGGTCATCCGGTGCGGCGTTTTCGATTTCGTTGTGGCTGATGCCACCTTCGCATGGCACAAAAATCATCCCGGCCGGGCCCAGTTCGGCGACGAAGATCGCGTCATGCCCGGCGCCGCTGACGATGTCCATATGGCTCAGGCCCAGGGCGCTTGCACCGTCGCGCACCGCGTTGACGCAGGCGGGGTTGAAGTCCAGCGGCGGGAAGTCGGCGGTGGGGGTCAACTCAAAGCTCAGGCCGTGTTGCTCGGCGGTGGTTTCGATCACCTGGCGTACTTCATCGACCATGGCCTGCAGCTTGTCGGCGTGCAGGTGGCGCAGGTCGATGGTCATGTGCACCTGGCCGGGAATCACGTTGCGCGAGCCGGGGTGCAAGCTCAGGCAGCCGACAGTGCCGCAGGCGTGGGGTTGTTGTTCGTGGGCGATGCGGTTCACTGCGCTGACCACTTGCGCGGCGCCCACCAGGGCATCCTTGCGCAGGCGCATCGGCGTGGGGCCGGCGTGAGCTTCGACGCCGGTGAGGGTCAGGTCGAACCACTTCTGGCCCAGGCAGCCCATGACCACGCCAATGGTGGTGGCCTGGTCTTCCAGCACCGGGCCTTGTTCGATATGCGCCTCGAAATACGCGCCTACCGGGTGGCCCAGTACCGCACGGGAACCTGCATAGCCGATGCGCTGCAATTCGGCGCCCACCGACAGGCCTTGCTCATCCTGCTTGTCGAGGGTCTCCTGCAAGTCGAACTTACCGGCGAACACTCCGGAACCCATCATGCACGGCGGGAAACGCGAGCCTTCTTCGTTGGTCCACACCACCACTTCGATGGGTGCTTCAGTCTCTATATTCAAATCGTTGAGGGTGCGGATCACTTCCAGTCCGGCCATCACGCCATAGCAGCCATCGAACTTGCCGCCGGTAGGCTGGGTGTCGATATGGCTGCCGGTCATCACCGGCGCCAGTGCCGGATTGCGCCCGGCGCGGCGGGCAAAGATATTGCCGATGGCGTCGACGCTGACGCTGCACCCGGCAGCCTCGCACCATTGCACAAACAGGTCGCGGGCCTGGCGGTCGAGGTCGGTGAGGGCCAGGCGGCACACGCCGCCCTTGGGCGTGGCGCCGAGGCGGGCGAGGTCCATCAGCGATTGCCACAGGCGTTCGCGGTTGATCAGCGGGGCATTGCTCTGGAGCGGTTGCGCAAAACTATTCATCAGCAGTCTCCGGTCAGGCACTCAGGGCCAGGTAACGGTTCTTGATCGTCGGGTCGGCGCGGAAGGCTTCGGCACTGCCTTCGTACACCACGCGGCCCTGTTCGAGGACGTAATGACGGTCGGCGAGCTTGTCGCAGACCATCAGGTTCTGTTCCACCAGCAGCACCGGCAGGCCGTCTTCCTTGACCTTGCGCAGGATCTTCACCAGCTCGTCGACGATCACCGGCGCTAGGCCTTCGGTAGGCTCATCAAGGATCAGCAGCTTGGGATCGTTGAGCAGGGCGCGGGCGATGGCGAGCATCTGTTGCTCACCGCCCGACAGCGCGTGGCCGGCGTTTTTGCGGCGCTCCTTGAGGCGCGGGAACATGCCGTACACGTCTTCCATCTGCCAGCGGCTGGTCTTGCGCACCGCGATGCGCAGGTTTTCCTCGACGGTGAGCAGGCGGAAGATCCCGCGGTTCTCCGGCACCAGCGCCAGGCCCTGGCGCGCGATTTCGAAGATTTTCTGCCCCACCAGCGGCTGGCCGTTGAAGTGAATCTGGCCCTGGCGCGGGCAGATGATCCCGAGGATGCTGCGCAAGGTCGTGGTCTTGCCGGCGCCGTTGCGGCCCAGCAGGGTCACCAGTTCGCCGGGGTTGACGGTCAGGGACACGCCTTCAAGGACGTGGCTCTTGTCGTAGTAGGAATGGATATTGTCGACGGTCAGCATCAGGCGGCTTCTCCCAAATAGGCGGTGCGCACGCGCTCGTCGGCGCGCACGAATTCCGGTGTGCCTTCCACCAGGATCTGGCCGTGGCTCATCACGGTGATGCGTTGGCTGATGGACATGACGATGCTCATGTTGTGCTCGATCAACAGCACCGTGTGGTCGCGGCCGAGGTCGCTGATCAGTTGGGTCATGATCGGAATGTCGTCGATGCCCATGCCCGAGGTCGGCTCGTCGAGCATCAGCAGCTTGGGTTTGGAACAGATCGACATACCGACTTCCAGCACCCGCTGCTGGCCGTGGGACAGCTCGCCGGCCAGGGTGTCGGCGCGGGCGGTGAGTTGCAGGCGTTCCAGTACCTGGTCGGCCATCTCCAGGTGTTCGCGCTTGCTGTCGACCCGGCGCCAGAAGTTCAGGGCGCGGGCGCCATCACGACCCTGGGCGGCCAGGCGCAGGTTCTCGCGCACGCTGAGGTTCTGGAACAGGCTGGTGAGCTGGAACGAACGGGCCATGCCCAGGCCGACGCGACCGTGGGCCGGCTTGCGCATCAGGTTCTTGCCGTCGAAATGAATCGCCCCGGCGGTGGCCTGGCGCTCGCCGGTCAGGCAGTGGAACAGGCTGGTCTTACCTGCGCCGTTGGGGCCGATGATGGTGTGGATGGTGCCGGCTTGCACCTTGAGATTGACGCCGTTCACCGCGTGGAACGCACCGTAGGCCAGTTCCAGGTTCTTGGTTTCCAGCAGGATGCTCATGACAGCTTCTCCTTGGTCACAACGTCGGCCTTGCGGCTGCCGCGCACACGTTCGAACAGCGTCGACAACCCGCCCCACAACCCGCCGCGCATGAAGATCACCACCAGGATCAGAATCACCCCCAGCAGCATCAGCCAGCGCGGCCACAGGTCGGAGAGGAAGTCCCCCAGCAGCACGATGGAACCGGCGCCCAGCAAGGAGCCGAACAGCGAGCCGGTACCGCCGACGATGGTCATGATCAGGATGTTCTCGGACATCGCCAGGTCGATATTCGACAGCGGCACAAAGTGCAGCAGCATCGCGTACAGCGCCCCGGCGATCCCGGTGACGGCGCCGGACAACACGAACACCAGGATCTTGAAGTGACGGGTGTCGTAGCCGATGGCCGAGGCCCGGGTTTCGTTTTCGCGGATCGCCATCAGCGTGCTGCCGAACGGCGAGGCGATCACCCGGCGCGCACCGATGAAGATCAGCAGGAACAGCACCGCGACAAATCCATAGAACGTGCGGGCATCGGTAAGGGACAACAGCACCGTGTCACCGATGCGGATTTCTGGGCGCGGCACGCTGAGCAGGCCGTTGTCGCCGCCGGTCCAGTCGCTCAGTGTATAGGCGACGAAGTAGGCCATCTGGCTGAAGGCCAGGGTCAGCATCACGAAGTAAATGCCGGTGCGGCGGATCGCCAGGGCACCCACCAGAAATGCCAGGAAACCACCGGCGACGGCGGCGCCCAGCAGTGCGCTGAACAGGCCGAGTTGCAGATGAATCATCAACAACGCCGCGCAGTAGGCGCCGGCCCCGAAGAAGATGCCTTGGCCGAATGACAGCAGCCCGGTGTAACCCAGCAACAGGTTGCAGGCGAGGGCGGCCATGGCAAAGATCAGGATCTCGGTGGCCAGGGTCGCCGAGGGCAGAATCAACGGCAGGCCGATCAATACCGCCAGCACCAACAGCAGCATGTAGCGCGACTGGGTCTTGGCGAACGGCAGGGGATTTTTCTCGCTCATGTCAGGCTCTCCCGAACAGGCCGTAAGGACGCACCAGGATCACCACGGCCATCGCACCGTAGATCATCAGGCTCGCGCCCTGGGGCCAGAGTGTGGTCATCAGGCTTTGCACCACGCCGACCAGCAGGCCGCCGACCAGTGCACCGCTGAAGGAACCCATGCCACCGATCACCACCACCACGAAGGCCACACCGAGGATTTCCGGACCGACAAAGGGTTGGGCACCGCGCAACGGGGCGAACAGCACACCGGCGACGCCGGCCAGGGCCACGCCGAGGGCAAAGGTCATGGAGAACAGGCGAAAGATGTTGGTGCCCAGCAGGGACACGGTTTCAGTGCTTTCACTGCCGGCCCGCACCAGGGCACCGAAGCGCGTGCGCTCCAGCAGCAGCCACAGGCCGAGGCCGACGAGGCCGGAGAACACGATCAGGAACAGGCGGTAGTAGGGGTAGACGAAATCACCCACCACCAGCACCCCGCGCAGCAACTCCGGCACGGCGACGCTTTTGCCCACCGGGCCCCAGATCATCACGCTGGCTTCCTGGATGATCAGGGCGATCCCCAGGGTCACCAGGATCTGGAACATGTGCGGCAAGTGATAAATCCGCTGGATCAATAATCGCTCGATCACCCAGGCCAGCGCGGCCACCACCAGCGGCGCGATCAGCAGTGCCAGCCAGAAACTGCCGGTGAGGCTGACGGCGGTGTAGCAGATGTAGGCACCCAGCAGGAAGAACGCACCGTGGGCGAAATTGACGAAGTTCAGCAGGCCGAAAATGATCGTCAAGCCGACCGCGATCAGGAAGTAGATCATCCCAAGGCCCAGGCCGTTGAGAATCTGGAACAGGTAAAGATTAAGCATGCAGGAACCCTCGGCAGGCGGCCGCGTGAGCGGCCCTGCGCAGTGTCACCAGTAGATTTTCAGCGGATCAGCCGAGCACGCAGCCCGTGGCTTCCACCGGCGGGAACGACTGGCCGGAGCTGAGCACCTTGGCCAGGTCGTCCTTGTCGGCCATATCGCCGGCGGCCTTGCCCACCAGCAGGTAGTAATCCTTGATCACCTGATGGTCGCCGGCGCGGATCGATTCCTTGCCGGTGGGGCCTTCGTAGCTCAGGCCCTGCATGGCCTTGGCCACGGTCGGCCCGTCGAAGCTGCCGGTGGAGATGATGGTTTCGAGCATGACCTTGGTGCTGATGTAGTCGGCGGCCAGCGGGTAGGTGGGGTTGATGCCGTACTTGGCCTTGGTCAGTTTCACCAGGTCGCGGTTGAGCGGGGTGTCGACCTGATGCCAATACTGCGCGCCGAGGTACACGCCTTCCAGCACATCGCTGCCCAGCTCCTGGAACTGATCGAGGCCGGCGGACCACACCAGCAGCACTTTCATGCGCTCCTTGATGCCGAAGTTCACCGCCTGGCGCAGGGTGTTGGACGACTGGCTGCCGAAGTTCAGCAGCACCAGTACATCGGGTTTGGCGGCGATGGCATTGGTCAGGTAGCCGGAAAATTCCTGTTCCTGCAGGGAGTGGTAGCTGTTGCCGGCGTGCTCCAGGCCATGTTCGGCCAGCACCGATTTGGCGCCCTCTAGCAAGGCTTCGCCGAACACGTATTGCGGAGTGATGGTGTACCAGCGCTTCGCGTCGGGCAGCAATTTGATCAGCGGCACGAGGGTTTCGCGGATCGCGCCATAGGTGGGGACTGACCAGCGGAAGGTGGCGCTGTTGCAGTCCTTGCCGGTGACTTCATCGGCGCCCACCGGGGTCATGAACACGCCGCCGGCCTTGCTCACTTCCTTGGCGACGGCGAGTGCCGAAGACGACAAGGTGCAGCCCTGGAAGAAGCGTGCGCCGTCCTGCTGGATCGCTTCCTGGACCTTGCGCACGGCTTTGCCGGCGTTGCCTTCGGTGTCGATCACCTTGTAGACCAGCGGGCGACCGAGCACCTCGGGGTGTTGTTCCACCGCGAGGCGTGAACCCATGTCGGCAAATTTGCCATAGCTGGCAAAAGCGCCAGACATGGACTTGAGGCCGTAAAAGGTAAAGGGCTCGGCGGCGAATGCCGAGCGCACACCCAGCGGAAGGCTGAGGGCGGCTGCGGCGGTGAGACTGGCTTTCAACAACGTACGACGCTGCATGGGGTGACTCCCTGGATTAGTTATTGGCAGGAGTGGCAATGGCGATACGGTGGGGCACGGCCTGTGGGCAGGCCTTTTATTTGGATTTTTGGGGGGCTCAGTGGTTGTGATCGAACTCCAGTAGAAAGTGTGGGCTGACTTCACCTTCCAGTGCGGTCATGTGGTGTTCGGCGTCGCACATGTGTTCGTGCATCAGACTGCGCACGCTGGCTTCGTCTTCGGCGCGGAAGGCGATCAGCAGTTGCTTGTGGTAGTCGAGGTTGGCGGCGTCGAATTGTTTGCGCTTGGGTTTGTAGGCTTTTTTCAGGACGACCAGGTCGCGCAACAAGTCGTTGAGGAATTGCGCCATGAAGCTCAGCAGCGGGTTGGGGCAGGCCTTGGCCAGCAGGTTGTGGAATTCCAGTTCGGCGATGCGTTGTTCGCGTTGGCCGGCTTCGCTGTCTTCGGGTGCGCTGCAAAAATCTACATTGTCCTGGAGGGCGCGGTAGTCGTCTTCGCTCAGGCGGCCCAGCACGGAGACGGCGAGTTCGACTTCGATGACTTTGCGCAGTTGGTAGACCTGTTCGCCGTCCAGGTGCTGGAAGTGCAGGTAGTTGCGCAGCGCGCGGCTGGCGGGTTCGGTGCCGGCCTGGTTGAGGTAGGCGCCGCCGCTGGGGCCGGTGCGGGTGTTGACCAGGCCTTCGACTTCCAGGGCCTTGAGGGCTTCGCGGGCGGAGCCTTTGGAGCACTGGAAGCTTTCCATCAGCTCGCGTTCGGTGGGCAAGCGGTCGCCGGGTTTGAGGGCATCGGTGACGATGGAGCGCTTGACCGACTCGACGATCACGTCGGAGAGCTTCTGGCGTTTGCGGCGCAACGGGCGGCTTAGCATGGCGGTTGATTGATCCTATTAATGCGCATTAATAGTACTTAATAGGGGTTTGGGGTGGGGCGTCAACGGAGGGGGTCGTTTTTGGTTTGGATGGGTCGTAAATGGGGTGGGTGTGTATATCCGTTATTTAGGTGATGGCTGGTATTGGTTCCGCTCTTACAGCGGCTCACTTTGAAAAGCGCAAAAGTAAGCAAAACGCTCTTGCCCCACCACTCGGCACCTCGCTAGGGCTCGGTGTGCCAGCGTGGTTTAACGGGGCGCCTAAGATCAAGATCAAAAGCAGATCAAGTGCACAGCGGCCTACAGGCCGGCTTGAGTGTGGTGAAGCAAAGG
>NZ_JANUEW010000056.1:0-30218 GCF_024807515.1 Pseudomonas sp. BIGb0558 | reverse complement strand
GGCAGGCGGCTGGATGAAACCGCGCATCGGCGATTGCTGCGGTGCGCTGTACAAGCTGAACGTGGCGTTCTGACCGAGCATTTTCTCGACAGCGACGTCGCGGGCGGTGCTGGTGAACTCGACACGGTAGTTGAACAGTTCGCTCAGGCCCTCTGTGCCTTCGAAGGCGAGAACGTCGAGTACTGCATCAACGTTGCGAACGGTGAGTTTATGGCGACTGTGGTCGAAAAACGGGAAGGGTGATGCGCTGGAGGTCATGCCTTTTCATCCCTGGACTTTGCGAAAGGCCAGAGAGTAAAGATTTGCTATCTGCGATGAATGTCAGAAGGTTCCTCTTTCCAGGAAAGACACTTCTCGATGTTTAACCCCGCGTCCGTCTCAGGAACACATACCTCACGTCCGCCATGTCCCCATCCGCGCCATTTGCCCCAACACCTCGGCCAGCGCGGGCTGTGGCGCGCTGTTGACGGTCACCAGCGCCACACAACGGCTCGGCCGCAAGGTCGCCGCCGCCGTGACAGCCCGACCACCGAGGTCGAACCCGCCGAGCACTGCCTCCGGGATGTGCAAGGCGTTCATCAGGTCCAGCACGTCCTGGCCCAGCACCACCTCCTGGATGCTGGCGGGCGCAGCCTTGTCCAGTGGCGTGGTGCTGCCATGGCGCCGCAGGTACGGGACGACGACCCGCAAGCCCTGAGACACCAGGTGCGGCACGACCTCGACGAAACGCTCAAGGTCACCGTCCGCCCCATGCAGCAAAATGATCGGCCTGCCCTCCTCGGGGCCGGCCTCGTAGTAGCCGATATCCAGCAGGTCGGTGCGGACCTGGCGGATCGTCCACTTCGCAGGCGCCGCCATGGCCGGCAGTGAAAGCACCACAGAGGCAATGGCGCTGGACATCAGAAAGCGACGGCGATTGAAAAAAGACATGGGTCATAGCTCCAAAAAATGCGACACAGGAAGATCGTCAACGACCCCCACAATCAACTCGCTGCCGATCCAGCCGGCCAGCCATTCACCGGCTTTCGCCACTCCCTCCTCGACCCCCAGGCGCTCCACCAGAAACTCGCACAGCCCGACAAAACTGCCGTTGCCTTGCAGGTGCACCAACGCCTGGAACTCCACGGCGTCGACCTGGCGCAGGCGCGAGGTGAATTGCCGACGCCACACCAGCAGCCCACCGGCCTCGGCCAGCATCACCGCCTCGGGCGCCGGGGTTTGTTGCCACAACGCCGACCAGATCGCCTCGGCGTTGGTGGTCAGCCCGTGGCAGCGCAGCGACGGCGTGAATTGCAGGCACGCCGTGTCCCAATCCACCGCCGCCAGCGCGTCCATGGGCAACGGGCTGGCATCGGCGGCGACAAACGCCTCATTGAGCGACGACTCGATCCATGCCAGTTCATGCACGTCCGGGTTGTTGGGGAACAGTTCGGCCAAGGTCTGGTGAAAGCCTTCGGGATACACGTCCAGGGTCCAGGCATGGGGCGGATACCGGTCGATATGGCTGATGGACGCGGCCAGGAACGCCTCATCCCCCACCCAGCGCCGCAGGTTGGGAAACGCCTGCTCCAGGCAACCCACCAACTGTGCGCGGTAGTTGTTCTGGTAAACCGCGAGGCCGGCGGTCTTGTTGCCAAGCACCTGGGCCGACTCGTCCGAAGCACTCACCAACCAGATGTGAAAGGCCTGCTGCCACTGCGCGAGGTTCATGGGCGTACCTGCGAACGCTTGTAGGCCTCGGAGGCTCCCAGCATCCGGGCGATCGACAGCTCCTCCAGCAGCTCGGCCAACGGCGGAATCTCGTCGTCGCGTTCGATCATCGTGGCGACCGGGCCGAGCAACCCGACGGCCTTGGCATACAGATCCCAGACCCCGTCACACACCGGGCTGTCGTGGCTGTCGATCAGCAATTCGCGGCCCTGGCTGTGGCCGGCCAAATGAACCTGCCGGACCCGCTCGGCGGGAATCCCCTGGAGAAACGCCAAGGCATCAAAGCCATGGTTTTTGGCGCTGACAAACACATTGTTGACGTCCAGCAACAGCTCGCAGCCGGTGCGCCGGGACATGGCGGCGATAAATTCCCACTCGCTCATGGACGCATCATCAAAGGCCAGGTAGCTGGACGGGTTTTCAAACAGCATCGTACGGCCCAACACCTCTTGAGCCAGATCGATATTCGCGCAGACCCGGTCCAGCGCCTCAAGGGTGTAAGGCACCGGCAGCAGATCATGGGAGTTGAACCCGCCACTGCGGGACCAGCTCAAGTGGTCGGACACGAACAGCGGTTCGATCTCGTCCACCAGGGATTTGAGGCGCTTGAGGTAATCGCGATCCAGGCCTTCGGCGGTGCCAATCGACATAGACACCCCATGCAGCGCCACCGGATAACGCTCACGAATCCGGCGCAGGATATGCCGTGGCTGGCCGCCCGCGACCATGAAGTTCTCGGAGATCACTTCAACGAAATCCACCGCCACCGAGGTCTCCAGGAACTCGCTGTAGTGCTCCTTGCGCAGCCCGAGGCCGTAGCCCGGGAAACGCGGATTGGATGTCGGCATCACACGGCCTCCGTTATAAAACTGTAGGAGCGAGCTTGCTCGCGAAAAACCTGAGAACAACGCGGGGCGCCAGGCACCCCGCGTGTTCATGGACCTTACTTCGGTTCAGTGGTGGTGCCGCCCAGCTTCAGGCACTCAGACGGAGTCTTCACGACCACGCCCTGGCCCTTGCAGCTGTTGAGGCCCTTGCAATCGTTCTTGGCCGTGGCGCACAGGCTTTCGCCCTTGCAGTTATTCACGCCGTAGCAGCGGCCTGGCTGCTCCGGCTGGTCGGCGGCGCTCGCGGCAGCGGCGAAAGAGGCCGACGCCATGGCGATCAGGGCGGCAGCAGTGGCCAGGCTCAAGCGGGATTTGATGGACGTACTCATGGGTGTTACTCCTCGGGGGTGGGGTTTATTTGATAACGGATGCAGCGTCTTCGATGACCTTCGCCACAGCCTCAGGCTGGGAGATGTACACCGAGTGGCTGGCTTTGATTTCGGTGACCTTGGAGCCGGCGCGCTTGTACATCCAGCGCTGCAGATCCGGGCTCAGGGCGCGGTCTTCGGTGGACACCACGGCGTAGGTCGGCTTCTTGTGCCAGGCCGCGGCCCAGATGGTGCCGCCGAACAGCGCGGTGGTGGCCGGCACTTGGGAGGCAGCCATGAAGTCGGTGCGGTTGGTGGTCAGGTCGGCGGCGAAATCGGCGTTGAATTTGGTTCGGTCAAAGAACAGATGCCCGTCGCGGGTCTGCTTGACGTCATTGCTCGGCGCCGGCATCGACGACAGCAACTGGCTCATGTTCTCGCCGACTTCCGGTTGCAGGGCCGAGACATAAACCATCGACTTGACCTTGTCGCGGTCACCGGCAATCGAGATCACACCGCCACCGGAACTGTGACCCACCAGCACCACCGGGCCGACCTGCTGCTCGAGCACTTCGCGGGCTTCGGCCACGTCTGCGGCGAGGCTTTCATGGCCCTGATGCACCACGGTCACCTTGTAGCCCTTGTGAATCAGGATGTCGTGCACCACTCGCCAGCCAGAGCCGTCGACGAAGGAACCGGGCACGATCACCACGCTTTTGCCGGTGCCCGGCTGGGGCTTGGCCGCATCGGCCGCCGAGGCCAATAAGGGTGAACCGAGTGCCATGGCGATCGCCAGGGAAGAAAGAATACGCATGCGACTCTCCACAGGCCTTGGGGCCTGATCATTGTTGTGAAAGGGTTAACGGCGTTGGCCGGACAACACGCGGTCGAGTGACCAGGCCCCGCCGCCATACGCCAGCAGCGGCAGTAACAGCCCCGCCCAGGTCAGGTGGGTGGGCCAGGCGTCGGGGTACACGAACACCTCGATCACCAGGGTCATGCCCAGCAGCGCGGCGGCCGCCGGACGGGTCAGCAGGCCCAGCACCAGCAACAGCGGGAACAGATGCTCGGCGTAGGTCGCCAGGTGCGCCGCCCATTCCGGCGGCACCAGCGGCAAGGCGTATTCCGAGCGAAACAAGGTGTAGGTCGACGGCTTGAGCTGCAGGAAACCGGTCACCTTGGTGCGGCCCGAGAGGAAAAACACCGAAGCGATACCCACGCGAGCCACCAGCAACAGCAGCGCCTCAGGCAGCACACGCTTGAGCACCGCAGGGGCCCGGGCAATCATGGTTGTTCCGTCAGGCTGCCGAAGCCTTTGGGGGTCTTGATCTGGGTGCAGGTGCCTTTGTCCACCAGCACCCAGGCGTTGCCCTGGTAATCCGCCTTGGCCGTACCGGCGCAGGAAGTACCGGCACCGGCGGCGCAGTCGTTGGCACCGGCGAGGGACACGCCGAAGCATTTTTCCTGGGGCTTGGCCTCATCGGCATGGGCGGTGGCGGCGAAGGCACCGAGGGACAGTGCAAGGGTGGCGGCAAGGGCCGCGTAATGGCGCTTCATGGGTTGGAACTCCTGGCTTGACTGAATGTGGCCAGGGCGCTTGTGCGGTGGGTGACCACCTGCGCCATCTGGTAGACAGATTTAAAGCCAGGCGTGTATCCCGTCTGTGTCGCGTTCCCGCCTTCTATTCATGCAGGTGTATCAGGTGGGTGCTGATACACAGTCTGATACACAGCCAAAAAACCACCGCCAAACCACCGCCGTTTTATTCGGCTTCCCGAACGACACAATTAGAAATATTCGCCTTTCCGAACACTCCCCTTCCCGCGCCGTCGACGACCTCAAAATTCCCCATAAATTTCATAAGGTTGTTGTCATCTTTGTTACATGCCAACTGGCATACATTCTGCTACATCAGGTTTTCTAGTAATAAAATGTTTCTAAATTGAAACAGTCTCATCGCCTGAAACCCAACGGCCCCGCGCCCTATAACAATGTCCATGCCCCAAAGGAGGGCGGCAATTCTTACCTTTTTGATCGACTTCAACTCTCCAAGCCTGCTGCCGCACGTAAGCACCCAAAAGGGCGAATGGCCTGATCGCCAATAACAAGCCCGACTACAAAAAAGGACAAATTGATGAGTTCGAGCAAATACCCCGCAGCGTCCTTCATGGACCTCGCCCCCCATGCCCCGGACCACACCGAGAACGCTCTCGGTTTTGGCCCCTTTCTCTTGTTGGCGCGCCAGCATGTCTTGCTGCGCAACGGCGAGCCGGTGACCCTCGGCAGCCGCGCCTTGTACTTGCTGATCGCCCTCGCCAGCCGGGCGGGCGAGTTGCTGGAAAAGTCCGAACTGATCTCCTTCGCCTGGCCCAAGGTGGTGGTGGAGGAATGCAACCTGCGCGCACAGATCGTTGCGCTGCGCCGGGCGCTGGGGGATGACGGCAACTTCAGCTACATCGTCACCGTGCCTGGCCGGGGTTACCGGTTTGTCGCACCCGTAACGTTGCAGGCCGTGAGTGAAGGCGCCATGCCCCAGGCTCTGGTGCCGGCGCCGACCGTGGAAGAGCCCAACCTGCAACCGCCACCGAGCACGGTGATTGGCCGCGAACAGCTGATCCTGAGCCTTGCCGACCAGGTGCTGAACCAGCGCTTCGTGACCATCACCGGCCCCGGCGGCATCGGCAAGACCACCGTGGCCCTGGCCGTGGCGCAACTGCTGCAGGGCCGCTTTCACCAGGGCATGTGCTTCGTCGACCTGGCCCCCGCCACCAGCGGCCAATGGGTAGCGGGCATGCTCGCCAACGCCTTGGGCATCCAGAGTGTGATTGACGAACCCTTGCAAAGCGTGGCCTCGATGCTCGCCGACAGCCCGCTGCTGCTGGTGCTCGACAACTGCGAACACGTGCTGCAAGCCACCGCCGATGCCGTTGAAGTGCTGCTGCGCTGCGCGCCCCAGTGTTGCGTGCTGACCACCAGCCGCGAACCACTGCGGGCCGAAGGCGAACGAGTGCACGACCTTGCACCGCTGCTGGTGCCCGACGAAGACTCAAGCCTGAGTGCCGAGCAAGCCATGACCTGGTCCGGCATCGCGTTGTTTATCGAGCGGGTCAAGGCCCTGGACCCCGGCTTCGTGTTCAAGGACACCGACGTCGCCGCCGCCAGCGCCATCTGCCGCAAGCTCGACAGCAATGCCCTGGCCATCGAAATCGCCGCAGCGCGGGTGCGCACCTTCGGCATTCAGGACCTGGTGGGCCTGCTCGACGGCAGCTTCCGCCTGCAAATGACCGGCCGGCGCACCGCCCTGGCCCGCCACCGCTCACTGAGCGCGACCCTGGACTGGACCTACTCGATGCTCAGCGGCGACGAACAGGCGATGTTGCGCCAACTGGCGGTGTTCACCGGTTCCTTCACCCTCGATGCGGTCAAGGCCATGACCGCCAGCAGCACCCTCGATGCCCGCAACGCCCTGCCCTTGCTGGAAAGCCTGATGGACAAGTCGCTGCTGATCGCCGGTGAATCGCAGTTGCTCAAGCGCTACCGCCTGCTGGAAACCACCCGCGCCTACGCCCTGGAAAAACTCAACGAACAGGGCGAAGCCGATGCCACCCGCCAGCGCCATGCGTTGTTCGCCCTCGGGGTGTTGCAGGAAGCCGGGCAGACCCTCGACAGCCTTTCCCCCGACACCTGGGTCGGCCTCTACGGCCCGGAAATCAACACCGTTCGCGCCGCGCTGGAGTGGGCGTTTTCAGCCTCGGGCCACCTGCCCACCGGCATCGAACTGACCCTGGGCGGTGTGCCGTTGTGGCTGCGCCTGTCGCTGGTGAGCGAGTGCCGCACCTGGGTCGACAAAGGCCTGGCCAGTGCCACCACCACCCCGCTGCCGCTGCGCCAGCGCATGCTGCTGCAAACCGCCTTGGCCAGTGTGCTGATGCTGACCTACGGCACCGGCGGGCCGATGCGCGAGGCCTGGCGCCAGGTGCGTGAAGACGCCCGCGACCTGGGCGATGCCGAGCACAAGCTGCGGGCGCTGTGGGGCTTGTGGAGTGACCGCTGCGGCTGCAACCAGTACGCCGAGGCGCTGGAACTGGCCGAGCGCTACATCACCCTGAGCAGCAGCGGCAACCAGCAACTGCTGGGCAAACGCATGCGCGCGGTGGCGTTGTTTCACATGGGCGACCTGGCCGGTGCCCGGCAGAATATCGACGAGGCGCTGGGCTCACCGTCGGCCCCGCGCTCGCACATAATCGATGTGCATTTTGACCAACGCATCGCCGCTCGCTGCCTCAAGGCACAGGTGCAGTTGCTGGAAGGCGATGTCGACCCGGCGCTGCGCTTGATCGGCAGTTGCGTCGATGAAGCCATCACCCTCGATCACCCCGCGACCCTCTGGTACACCCTGTGCCTGGGGGCAATTCCCCTGGCGCTGTTGGCGTCCAACCTGCCCAAGGTGCGGTACTACCTGGGCTTGCTGCAAGACAGCACGACCCAGCAGGATCTGCATATCTGGCGTCAGTTTCGACTGTGCTTCGAAAGCATTCTGTTGATCCGCCAGGGGTCGCCCGAAGAAGGCGTGCCGTTGCTGGGTGAGGCCTTGCATCACCTGCATGGGCAAGGCGATAGCCAGCTGTATAGCTTGCTGCGTTGTGAATACGCCCTGGGGCTGGCGCGGCTCGGGCTGGAGAAGCTGGCGCTGGAGGTGCTGGAAGACACGCTGCAATTGGCACTCGGACGGCATGAGCGCTGGTTCGTGCCGCAGATGCTGCGGATCAAGGCGCAGTTGATTTTGCGCCAGGCGCAGTACGGGTCGGTAGACAAGGCCAAGGTGTTGCTGCGCCAGGCGTGGGTGGATGCCCAGTTGGCCGGGGCGCATTTCTGGCGGGCGCAGATTGCCAGTGACCTGGCCAGGCTGCAGGAACCGAAGCTGCGCATTGCTGCGCTGCCGAGGTTTCAGCATCGGTAAAGGCCGCTGGCCACGGTGTGTATTCGTTATCCCGATAACGGATACACAGCCTGTTGATTCCCAAACAACCTGCCCACCTGACTGTTGCTTTTTCAGCGAAACCTGCGCGTCATTCAAAAATAACCCAATAAAATCAAATACTTAATTGTTACAAAATGATGGCACATAGCTTGCTATCACCTCTTCCAGCTTACTCTTCAAAGAGCGGCCCCTGCGTGAAGGGACGGCACCCCGCCGGCCCCACGCTCAAGAATCGGATTTCTTAAGGGACCTTGCCATGCACCCTCTGCTCCGTCATCAGCGTTATACCCGACCCACGCGCCCTTTCATCCTCGCCAGTGCGCCCTTCATGGCCCTGCTGGCAGGTGACGCATTAGGCGCCGAACAACCTGTCACCACCGCCCTGCCCCAGGTCACCGTTACCGCCCAACGCCACGAAGAATCGGCCCAGGACGTGGGTATCGCGCTCACCGCCCTCAGCGGCCAGGACCTGCAAGACAAGGGCGTGACCAAGGTCAACGACCTGCAAAACTACGTGCCCAACCTCGACATCGCGCCCCAGTACGGCGGCGGCAACCCCCTGTTCCGCATACGCGGTGTCGGCCTCAAGGACTACGGCAGCAACAACACTTCCACCGTGGGCGTGTACCTCGACCAGGTGGCCTTGCCCTACCCGATCCAGACCCAGGGCCAACTCTTCGACCTGGAGCGCGTGGAAGTTTTGCGCGGCCCCCAGGGCACGCTGTACGGGCGCAACAGCACCGCCGGCGCGATCAACTTCATCACCAACAAACCCACCCAGGAATTCCACGGCGGGCTGACCACCAACTACGGTTCCTACAACGCCAGCAACGTCGAAGGCTTCCTCTCCGGCCCGTTGACCGACACCCTGCGCGCCCGCCTGGCCTTCATCACCGAACAAGGCGGCGCCTGGCAGGAAAACCGCGTGACCGGGCAAAGCCTCGGAGACAAGGACAACACCTCGCTGCGCGGCCAGCTGGACTGGGACGCCACCCCAGACATCAACTTCAACCTCACACTGCACGCCGGCCAGGACAAGTCCGACAGCCTGGGCTCGTACCTGTATCAGGGCCTCAAGCCCAATGCGACCAATGGCCGGGGCTATTCCGCGATCAGCGCCGAAAGCGACCCGAGCAAAACCGGCTGGGGCCTGACCCCGGGTTTTGCCAAGCTGACGGGCCTGTCGGTCGGTGACAAGCCCCATCGCGACAACGACAACACCGGCTTTGCCCTCACCGGCACCTTCGACCTCAATGACCATTTGAGCGTCACCAGCATCACCGCCTCGGACCGTTTTCGCCGGCGTGAATACATCGACTGGGACGCCTCGGTGATTCCGCAATCCGACGAATACTTCGACTCCAAAATCGAAGTCTTTTCCCAGGAACTGCGCCTTGCCTCCCACGACAACGAGCGCTTCAACTGGCAGACCGGGCTGTACTTCGCCCAGGACCGCCTCGACGAAAACTTCTATTCGGACTTCAGCGCCAACCTCGGCTACGGCACCTACACCTCGTACACCCAGAAGTCGAACACCTACAGCGCCTTCGCCCAGGGCGACTACCAACTGACCGACGACTGGAAACTGATCGTGGGCCTGCGCCAGGAAAAAGAGCACCGCGAACTGCAAGACTTCAGCACCCAGCGCATTCTGGTGAACAGCGGCGTCTACAGCCTGGGCCAGCTGAGTTTCCCGGCAGCCGACAGCGACCTCGACAGTAACTCCACCTCTTGGAAGCTGGGCCTGGAATACCAGGTCACGCCATCGACGCTGCTGTATTCCACGGTCAGCCGCGGGATCAAATCCGGTGGTTTCACCGCCTACAATTCCAGCTACGCCGAGCAGATCGCGCCGGTCAAACCGGAGAAACTGTTGGCGTATGAGCTGGGTTTCAAAAGCGACTTGAGCGACACCCTGCGCATCAACGGCTCGGCGTTTTACTACGACTACCGCGACCAGCAGTACCAGTCCCAAGTGTGGATCAGCCAGCAGATAGGCAACGTCGGACGCTTGGTGAATATCCCTAAATCGAAAATCTACGGCTATGAATTCGAGCTGCAATGGGAACCGTTGCCGGGCCTGACGCTGGGCCAGTACTTCGGCACCAAAAAAGGCAAATACCTCGACTACAAAGGCCTTGATAGCACCGCCACCCGGGCGGCGGGTTTTGCCTATCCGGTGTACAACGACTTCTCCGGCTCCAGCCTGACCAACTTTCCGAAAATCAGCTACGGCGGCCAGCTCCAATATGTGTGGGACGTCGGCGGCTTCACCTTCAGCGCCGAGAGTGACTACTCGTTCCACGACCGCATCGTCGGCAGCAACGGCACCACCACCCAGAAATACTGGCTGGCAAATGCGCGCCTGGGCATAACGCCCAAGGGCAGCAACTGGTCGGGTGCCTTGTGGGCGCGCAACGTGTTCGACAAGCAATACGACCTGTACCACGGCTCGTTCCTGTCCAACGCCCAGATCGCCACCCCCGGTGAACCACGCACCGTGGGCGTCCAGGCCAGCTACAAATTCTGAGGACCTGCCATGACTGTTGATCTCAATCGCCGGCAGGCCTTGCGCCTGTTGGCCGGGGCGGCGGCCGCCCCGCTGATCCTGCGCTACGGCAGTGCCCTGGCCGGTGTTGCCACGCCATTTACCCTGGGGGTCGCCAGCGGCGATCCGTGGCCGGACGGCTTTGTCATCTGGACCCGCCTGAGCACCCTGCCGCTGTTTCCCGGCAACGAGTACGCGTTACCCGCAAGCATCCCGGTGGACTGGGAAGTGGCCCTGGATGAAAATTTCAGCCGCATCGCCCAGCGCGGTCGCACCCACGCCCTGGCGATCAATGGCCACGCGGTGCATGTGGAACTGCACGGCCTGCAGCCGGGGCGGGAATACTGGTACCGTTTTATCGCGTTGGGCGAACGCGGCCCGGCGGGTCGAGCGCTGACGCTGCCGGCGCTCAACGCCAGGGTCGACCGCCTGAAACTCGGCGTGGCCTCCTGCGCGCATTACGAGCGTGGCTTTTTCAGCGCCTATCGGCACATGGCCAATGAGCGGCCCGACCTGGTGCTGTTTCTCGGCGACTATATCTACGAATACACCAACAAACCCGGCACCCCGGGCCTGGCCCGCAGCTATGGCGCCCCCGAAGCCACCGACCTCGCCGGCTACCGCTATCGCTACGCGCTGCACAAGACCGACCCGGACCTGCAACAACTGCACGCCGCCGTGCCGTGGATCGCCACCTGGGACGACCATGAAGTGCAGGACGACTACTCGGGCCTGTCCTCCCGGGACCCAAGCGTCACTGTGGCCGCGTTTCAGCAACGGCGGGCGGCGGCGTATCAGGCGTTCCTGGAAAACATGCCGGTGCGTCGGCCACCGATAGGCAGCAATGGCAGCCCGCAGATTTACCGACGGTTTACCTACGGCGACCTGGCGGCGATCCCGGTACTCGATGGCCGACAATATCGCTCGCGCCAGCCGTGCTACCAGGCACCGAACTTCGGCAAGGGCCATATGGAATTGAGCAGTTGCGTCGACCTCGCCGACCCCAAGCGCACGCTGTTGGGTTTCGAGCAGGAGCGCTGGCTGTATGACGGCCTGCGCCGCAGCGACAGCCGCTGGAACCTGCTGGCCCAGGACCTGTTGGTGGCACCGCTGCGGGCGCAAAAAACCGGCAGCGACGACGCCCGTTACTGGACCGACAGTTGGGACGGCTTCCAGGCCGCCCGCGGCCGCCTGATTGACAACCTGCGGGACAGCCGCGCGGCCAACCCGGTGGTGCTCAGCGGCGACTACCACTCCTTCTGGGCGAACCATCTCTACGAGCGGCCCGAAGACCCCGACTCACGGCTGGTAGCGGCGGAGTTTGTCGGCACCTCCATCACCTCCAACGGCCCCAGCTACGAAGCGGTGCAATCGATCCTGCCGGACAACCCGCAGATTCGCTTCTACGACAGCCGCCCGCGCGGGTACCTGTCATTGGAGCTGACGCCTGAACGGCTGGAGGTGAAGATGCAGGCGATTTCGGACCGGCTGGACCCGAATGCCACGGTCTCGACCCTCAAACAGTTTGTGGTGGAAAGCGGCAGCCCGCAGGTGCAGGAAGTTTAATTGCGCCCGCCCCTGTCCCACTGTGCCGGCCGGACCAGATTGCCCAACCGGCCAGCGCACGGTCACCTCGTCGCGCACATCGACTTGCAGGGCCTCCGTTTAGCGAAATGCGTGTATTCATGATGGTGGCGCTCACGCCATGGAGTGTAGATACCTATCGGCTACCTGAGCACAACGCGAGCCCATAACTGGTTGTCGCGTTTCTCCAGGGTCAGCGATTGCAGGCCCTCGCCCTCTCGCTCCATACGGTCCAGCCAGGCCAACAGCGCCTGGGCGTCACCACTGAGCGTCACACGCAAAGAGTCGCCCTCGCTGTCCATCTGCTGGATGTCCAGCGTCGCCGCCACCGCGCTGTCACTCACTCGCAAGGACAGCGGCCGGTCGGAAGCTGGTCGGGCGACACCGCCGGGCCGCGCCTGTTGCAGTTGCCCAGCCAACATCATCTGCTGCTGGTACTGGCGCTCGCTGCCGGCCATCCGCTGGACGGTGGGCTGCCACACCAGGCTGAAGGCCAGCGCGCCGAGAAGGCAAAGCCCCATGGCCAACAACAGCCAGCGCTCACGCGGGGAAATCTGCTGCCAACGGCTCATGCCTCATCCTCCATCGCCAGGCTGACGTGCACCCGGTTGTGCTGCTGACTCGCACTCTCCAGCCGCACCGGCATGCCCTGCTGCCGGCCACGCTCGCGCAGTTGCTCAAGCTCGGCAAAGCTGTTGGCGGTGAGTTGGACTTTCCAGCCTTCGCCCTGGCGATAGTCGATGCGTTGCACTTCCACGCTGCTGGCGCCGACCACCCGGTCCATCAAGCTCACCAGCCGTGCGATGTGCGTGTGTTGTGGCTCGGCGCGTTGCCGTTGCAGGGCCTTGAGCTGCATGGCCAGGTCGGCAATGCGCGGCTGGTCGGGGTAAAGCACCTTGAACCGCTGCTCGTTGCGCGCCGCCAGTTCTCGGGTTTCACCCTGCAAAAAGCTCACCCGGGCCTCACTGCCGGCCCAGCTCAGCAACGCCAGGGTCAGCAGCGATATGCCGGCGCTACGCCAGGGCATCAGCGTGCGACGCAGGGCGAATTCGCCGCTGAGCAGGTCAATTGCGTGGGTCGGGCGGGCGCAGAGCAATTGATCGACGTGGTCGGCCTCCAGGCGTCGCAGCTCCGCAGGCAATGCCGGTTCAAACTGTGACAAACCCTCGTCGCAGAGCACCAGGCGGGCCGGCAGCCCGCCCCCCAGCAACCACCGCCCATCCCGGTGCACCGCCACGGGTTGGTCCCCCGGCAGCACGTCGGCATCCACGAACACCGCGCACACCGCCACGCCCGCTTGAGTCATCAAGGCAAGCACTGCGGTAAACCGCTCCCGGTTCACCACCATCACCGGATAACAACCTTGGGCGTCACGTGCACCGATGCCCAGGTGCAACGCCTCAAGCGGCTCACTCAGTTGGTCTTCCACCGCGAACGCGATGGCCTGAGCACCGGGATGGCGGCGCGAAGGCCAGGGATCGGTGCGTACCCAACTGCACAGTTCCATCGGCAGCAGCAGCTCGACAGCCTGGCCAATCAGTCCCCGGCCTCCCTGGGCCAGGGTCATCGGCCGGCCGGGCTGGCCGGCTGACCAGAGGGTGCATGGCCACTGGGCCGAGGGCTCAGCCAGGCCCTCGGCATTCAAATACAGGCGGGGTTTCATCGCGATACCTCGTTAGCCATCGAAGGGAGAATGCGCCGCGCAAGCACGTTAAAGCGCCGGGCCTCGGGGTTCAGCTCGACATCGGTGGCCGAGCGAAAAGTGCGCTTGCCCGACCTCGCCTGCACCGTTATGCGGTACCAGCGGCTTTGCACCCCAAGCCCGTGACCGTTGAGGGCGGTGCCCGCCAGCAGCGGGTCGTGGGTGAATGCCTGCACGCTGGGCCAGGCCTGCGTGGCGCGCTGGCGCATCAGAGCCTCGGTGTCGAGGTCACCCAGCGTGCGCAGCACCAGGGCCGGTGCGGTGTTGATGTTCAGCGTGGCCTGGGCCGGCAGGAACGCCACCCAGGGTTCCAGTTGATCCAAGGTGCGCTGGTCGACACCCGGCAACAACCGCAACTGACTCAGCTCGCGCACGGCGCCCACCGGCGGCAGTGGCAAATCCTGCAGGCCGAGCACCCCCAGCAGGCGTTGCCAGCGCGCAAGGGCGACCGCATCGACCTTGCCGGGGGCCAACAAGGCATTCAGATTCAAGCGGCCCGAAAGGTCTTCGATCGTCACCTGGACATCGCCGTCCTCAAGCACCAGGCCGTGTGCCCATTCCTGGGTCAAATCGACGGTTTTGGGGCGAGACTGTACGGCCTGCGTCAACTGCATCAACGCCCGGGTTTCGCCAGCGACCCCAAGCTGGCGCAAGCTCACCTGGTGCATCTGTTGCCCGCTGCTTTGCAACAGCAAACGCTGGCTGCGCAACAAACCGCTGACCAACAGCAAGGCCAGGCTCATCACCAGCAGCACACTGATCAACGCAACACCGCGCTGGCCCCCGCTCACTGCAAACCTGCGGGCAATAGCAACACGCGCCGGATCGCGTCAAACCGCCCCACGCTCAACCGCACTTCCAGGGCCATGGGCGCCAGTGCGTATTGGCCCAGGATCGAGTGACCGCGCCAGCCGGTCGCAGGGTCGTAAAGGCGCCAACTGACGGCCTGCACCTCTTCGAGCAGTTTTTGCCGCTGTACCCGCGACGAGCCCTCGCCCATGCT
Organism: Pseudomonas sp. BIGb0558; assembly: GCF_024807515.1. Classification (NCBI taxonomy): domain Bacteria; kingdom Pseudomonadati; phylum Pseudomonadota; class Gammaproteobacteria; order Pseudomonadales; family Pseudomonadaceae; genus Pseudomonas; species Pseudomonas sp. BIGb0558. The sequence goes on along the minus strand of NZ_JANUEW010000056.1, from coordinate 15,495 downwards.
GTCACGCCACAGCACGCCGTTTTCCAGGCGATAGGTCAGTTGCTGGCGCTGGCTGCGCGGCTGGCCCAGGGGGTTGCGCCAGTTGCTGCGTTGCACTTGCAGGGTGGTGTTTTTCAGCACCACGGCTTGCTCGGTGACATGCAGCACGTCCCACTCGATCAAGGCCATCGCCCGCTGCAGGTTGCGCAAATCCCTATCGTGGGTCGCGGTACCGCGTTGCACCCGCACCAACCCGTCGAACAGGCTCCAGCTGGCCAGGCCCAACAGGGCAAAAATCGCCATGGTGATCACCAGCTCAAGCAAGGTAAAACCGGACTGGCTATTCATGCCGGGCCGCCATCCAGCCACGGGTCTGGTACAGCGGGTATTCGCTGCCGGCCAGGCTGACAAACAGGTCGACCCTCAACAACACCGGGTCGCGTGCGGCACTGATCTGCTGGCGCACGTGCCAGTCGCGGCTGTCCATGCGCACCACGTGCCGCTGCTCACCCACCGTGACGTCGCGCCGCAGGCGCAGCTCGGTCAAGTGGTTATCCCCGATCCATGTCGCCAGCACCCGCTCTTGCAACCCACTGCGCTGTTTGAGCACGTACTGGCTGGCCGACAACACCGCAGCGGCCAGAGTGGCAAACACCGCGAGCGCGATCATCACTTCCAGCAAGGTAAAACCCCGCTCGCGACTATTCATCGAGCACCACCTGGCCGATGCCGTCGCTGGACAGGCGCAACACGGTTTTGCCCTGAATAAAAAATGTCAGGCTGAACTCGCTGGTTTCATCACTGCTCAGGGCCAGCAATTGCGCCGGCCCTTGATCCGCGCCCAGGCTCATGAATTGCCCCTCTTGCTCAAGCCGCAACCGCAGCTCGGCAGGCCAGGCGTAGAGCCTGCTCACCGGTTGCCAATCCTGCCCAGCCAGGCGCACCGCGCGATACCCGTCGGTGCTCAAGCGCACACCGTATTCCACACCTTCCAGCACGGCGCGATCGCGCAATTGTTGAACCAGCCGCACGATGGCCTCCGCATCCTGCCGGGCGATACGTCCGGGGTTGGCGCCCACGGCAAACGTGACCATGCCCAGCAGCACGCCAGCCAACACCATCACAATCATCAGTTCCAGCAAGGTAAAGCCTCGACAGCGGCGCCTCATCAGTCGCTCCAGTTACCGATGTCGGCGGCGAACCCTTCCCCGCTCGCCACACCATCGGCGCCGAAGGAATACAGGTCATAGCTGCCATCCTGGGAGTGCATGCCGGGGTTGAGGTACTGATACGGCGTGCCCCACGGGTCCACCGGGATACTTTTCAAATAGCCCTGGGGGTTCCAGCCCCGCGCCGCCGGCAAGCCGGAGGGGCGTTTGCTCAGGGCCTCCAGGCCCTGCTGGGTGGAGGGATAGTCGTGGTTGTCCAGGCGGTACATCTCCAGCGCGGTGGCGATGGCCTGGACATCGGTTTTGGTGGCCGTGACTTTGGCCTGGTCGGGCCGGCTCATGAATTGCGGCACCACAATCGCGCCGAGGATGCCGATGATGACCACCACCACCATGATTTCGATCAGAGTAAAACCGCGCTGTCGGCACGGCAGGTTATTGGGTTGAGGTTGCATGGGTCAGTTCACCAATTGGTTGAGGCTCAGAATCGGCAGGAGGATGGCCAGTACGATCAGCAGCACCACGCCGCCCATCAGCACCAGCATGAAAGGTTCAAACAGGCTCACCACCAGGGTGATCCGTGCGGCCAGGCTGCTTTCCTGTTGTTCGGCCGCACGGGCAAGCATGGCGTCGAGTTCACCGGCCCGCTCGCCGCTGGCGATCATGTGCAGCATCATCGGCGGGATGTCGCCGCTGAGTTCCAGGCCACGGGTCAGGGTGCCGCCCTCGCGCACCGAGCGGGCCACATCGGCCATGCGCGCGCGGATGGTCAGGTTGCCGATCACCGCGGCGCTGATTTCCAGGGCGTCCACCAGGGGCACGGCGCTTTTGCCGAGAATCGCCAGGGTGCTGGCGAACCGTGCGGCTTCCATCTCCCGCAGCACCTTGCCCACCAGCGGCAGCTGCAACGCCAGGTGATGCCAGCGCAGGCGCCAGGTCGGCTGCTTCAAGCTCCAGCGCCACGCTCCGATTACACCCGCCAGCAGCCCGGCCATCAGCACACCGTGATGGCGCAGGCCGTCACTCACGCCGATCAGCAGTTGGGTCAGCACAGGCAGGGCCTGGCCGCTGTCGACAAAAATCTTCACCACATCCGGTACGACAAAGCCCAGCAGAAAGCCGACGATGGCCACACTGGCCACCATCAGGATCAGCGGGTACACCATGGCCATCTGGATCTTCTGCCGTGACGCCTGACGCGCCTGGGTGTAGGCCGCCAGTTGCTCCAGCACCTGGCCCAGGTGGCCGGAGCGCTCACCGGCAGACACCGTGGCGCAGAACAATTCGGGGAATGCCCTGGGGAACAATCCCAACGCCATCGCCAGTGAATGCCCCTCCATGACCCGGCTGCGCACCGCCGATAACAACCCGGCCACACGGCGCTTGGCGCTTTGCCTGGACACGACGTCCAGGGCTTCTTCCAGCGGCAGACCGGCCTGAACCAGTGTCGACAGTTGCAAGGTCAGCAGCGCCAGGTCTGCCGCACTAAGGCGCCCGGCGCGGGGCGTAGTGTGTGTGGCGCCGCTGGCCTTGACCTCGGTCACACTGCGCGGCCACAACCCGCGAGCCCGCACTTGCTGGCGCGCCTGTTGCGGGCTGTCGGCTTCCACCCGGCCCCGGCAGCCACGGCCCGCCCCATCCTGGGCACGGTATTCGAAGGTCGCCATCCCCTAAACCTCCTGCGTCACGCGTAACAGTTCGTCGACGCTGGTCATGCCGTCGAGTACCCGCTGGCGGCCGTCCTGAAACAGGCTGCGCGACGCCTTGCGCACCTCATCGGTCAGTGCCAGCTCGCTGGCGCCCTGGTGAATCAGCGCGGCCACGGCCGGCGTCACACACACCAACTCGTAAATCCCGATACGCCCGCGATAGCCCTGCTGGCACTGCTCGCAACCCACCGCGCTGAATACCTGCGGCGCCGCCAGTGGGTCGACCCCCAGACGCCGGCAGGCGCAGGCATCGGCGATGCCAGCGGCCTTGCAGTGCGGGCACAATGCACGCAACAGGCGTTGGGCCAGAATCCCCACCAGGGACGATGCCAACAGGTACGCATCAACACCCATGTCTACCAGCCGGGTCACCGCCCCCACCGCGCTGTTGGTGTGCAGCGTCGACAGCACAAGGTGCCCGGTGAGCGAGGCCTGGACCGCGATTTCGGCGGTCTCGCGGTCGCGGATCTCACCGACCATGACCACATCCGGGTCTTGGCGCAGGATGGCACGCAGGCCTCGGGCGAAGGTCATGTCGACCTTGGGGTTGACCGGCATCTGACCGACACCCGGCAGGTGATATTCGATGGGATCTTCCACCGTCAGGATGTTACGGGTCTGATCGTTCAGGCTGCTGAGCGCCGCGTACAGGCTGGTGGTTTTGCCGGAGCCGGTGGGGCCGGTGACCAGGAAGATGCCGTGGGGTTTGCCCAGCAACTGCCGCAACGCCGCCAGGGTCTCGTCGGGCATGCCCAGGCGCGGCAGTTGCAGGCGCCCGGCCTGTTTGTCCAGCAGCCGCAACACCACCCGCTCGCCATGGGCCGAGGGCAACGTGGAGACCCGCACATCGACCTCATGCCCGGCCAGGCGCAAGGCGATTCGGCCGTCCTGGGGGATACGTTTTTCGGCAATGTCCAGGCGCGCCATGACCTTGATCCGCGACACCAGCAACGTCGCCAGCTCACGCCTTGGCCGGAGTATTTCGCGCAGTTGGCCATCGACTCGCATACGCACCGACAGGTAGTGCTCAAAGGTCTCCAGGTGCACATCGGAGGCCTGCTCGCGCACGGCTTCGCTGAGCAGAGCGTTGATCAGGCGGATAATCGGCGCATCGCCTTGCTGCTCCAGCAGGTCGGTGGTTTGCGGCACCTGGTCCACCAGGCTCAGCAGGTCCAATTCGTCGTCCAGGCCCTGGGCGACCGCCTGCGCCGCGCTTTGGCCTTCGCGGTAGACCGCCGCCAGGCGCGTCGCAAAGGTGTCGGCGTCCAGGCGCAGCAGCGGCAAGTCACGGCCACACACCCGGCGGGCCTCGCCGATGGCCGCCAGCGGCGTATCAGCGCGCAACGCCAGGTACCAGCCGGCCTCGCCACGGTCCAGCAACACGCCAAACCGCCTGGCGAAACCGAAGGGCAATTGCTCGTAGGCCACTGTCATGGGTTCGGCGCTTTTTTGCGTAGGTCCACCACCGGTGGATCGAACAACTCACTGGCATCCAGCGGCAACAACAGTGAGTTATTTTCCTGCGCCCCCGGCTTGCTCAGCTCACGCAGGGTGTCGTAGCGCTGCTGGCTGACAGCCGACAAATCCTGCTTGCTGCGCACGATCGTGGGGCGCAGGAACACCATCAGGTTGCTTTTGGTCTGGGTGTCGCGGCTCCAGCGAAACAACGCGCCCAGGTACGGAATGTCCCGCAGCAACGGCACGCCACTGGCCTGGGTGCGCACGCTGTCCTTGATCAGACCGCCGATCACGATGATCTCGCCGTCGTCCGCCAGGATCGTGCTTTTGAGCGCACGTTTGTTGGTGATCAAATCCGAGGAGTCGATGCCCGACACCGACGGTGCAATGTCCGAGACTTCCTGCTCGACCTCCAGCCGCAAGGTTGAACCCTCGTTGATGTAGGGCTTGATCTTGAGGCTGATGCCGACGTCCTTGCGCTCCACCGTCGTGAACGGATTGTCGGCGCCGCTGCTGTTGGTGGAATAGGAACCGGTCTTGAACGGTACGTTCTGGCCCACGATGATTTCGGCTTCCTGGTTGTCCAGGGTCAGCAGGCTCGGTGTGGACAACAGGTTGCTGCGGGTATTGCTGGCCAGGGCGGAAATCAGCGCGCCAAAACGGTCCGTACCGAGCTTCAGGACGGCGGCTTCGGGGGCCGCTTTATCGCCGTCGAAATTCAGCCCGCCAATGATCGGAATGCCGGCGCCCGGGAAGTTGATGAAGCCTTTGGCGTCTCCTTTGTCGATCCCCCACTGCACGCCGATGGCTTCGGAAATATCCCCGGTGATCTCGACGATCGCCGCGTGGATCAACACCTGCGCCCGGGGCTGGTCCAGTTGGCGGACGATGTTTTCGATGGTGCGGATCTGCGCCGGCTCGGCGATCAGCACCAGGGCGTTCTGGCTTTCGTCCGCCTTGATCATGAAGCTGGCACCCGGTGCGTTATCCCGGGCACCCGCCACGGCAGCCGCCGGCTTCTTGCCCTGCATCATCGAGTCCAACACCTCGGCCAGTTGTCTGGCGTCGCTGTGGCGCAGACGAATCACCCGGGCGTTATCGAGGATCGCCGTGGCCGGCACATCGAGGCTGCGCGCCATGTCGAGCAGCCGTTGACGTACCTCGGGCGGGCCGACAAACAACAGGCGGTTGGTGCGCGTATCGGCCAGCACCTGGATCGCCGTGTCGGCGCTGCGTTTACCCATCGCGGTTTCGAGCACCGGCGCGACATCGGCGGCCTGGGCGTGTTGCAGGGGCAGCACCACATGCTGTTGGCTTTTCCCGGAATCCAGCTGGCGCACCACCTGCGCGATCCGGCCTACATTGGCCGCCGTGTCGGTAATCACCAGGGCGTTGGCCGATACCGACGGGCCGACATAGCCGTTGCTCGACACCAGCGGTCGCACCAGCCCGGCAATGTCACCGGCACTGCTGCTGCCCAGGGCGATGACCTGAGTGGTGAACTGCGAGGCCGTGGTTTTGTTGCCGGCGCTCTGGCCGGCGCGGGTCTTGGCCTCGGCAACCGGGGCAATCAGGATCCGGTCGCCCTCGTCGATCACGGTGAAGTTGTGGGCATCGAGCACCGAGTAGAACAGCCGGCGCACGCCCTCCCGATCCAGGGCCTGGCGCGACATCACCGTCACACGCCCGGACACTCGCGGGTCGAGCACCACGGTGGTGCCGAGGATGTCGGATATTTCTTCGACGATGTCCCGCAGTTCGGCATTGTTCATCGCCAGTTGCCATTTTTCTTCTTCGGCCCACGTCGCGTCATGAAACAGCCCTGCGCACAAGGCCGAAAAAAGCAGCAAAGAGCGCAGGGTATTGACGCTGGGAAAACGCTTCATCAACTTGATCACTCTGATTGCCCGGCCATCGGGCGTAGAAAACGCGTGGGAATCGCCGGTATCGGCGTCTCGGTGCCCGCCTCAAGCCGTTGCAGGAAACGGTCGCCGCCGGTTTGCAACATCAGCCGCTCCTCGCGGCCTTTGTTCCACAGCACCACATGGTCGGCGCTCACCCGGCGCAACGTGCTGCCACCGGGCAAATGCTCGCCCACCACATACACCCGCGAGCCCTGGGCGTCGGCCAACAGCGCCTTCGACAACCCGTTACGCGCGATAAAACTGGCCTGCAAGGTGAGGTTCTGCGTGCTCGCCCTCAGACGGGTTTGCGGCACCAGCCCCAGCACGGTCGCCACGGCTGTCGCATCCAGCGCCTCACGCAACGGGGCGACCGTCGCCGACGTGTCGGCGATTGGCGCAGCGGTGAAGTGCTGGCGAAACCGCAGCTCTTGCCAGACCAGAAACGCCCCGTAGGCCACGGGCAACAACAGCAGTCCGGCCACACTCAAGCGCCGCCCCGGTAATCCAACGCTCACGGCAAGCTCATCTGTATCGGGGCTGTGCACGGTGGACGCGCGGGCGCAGCAACATCCGGCGCAACACACGGTCGCCGCACAGCTCATGCACCACCACCGCGCCGATGTGCAGCAGCACCAACAGCAACAGCATGACGCAGGCCACGATATGCACGGCAAAACAGCGGGCAATCAGCAGCGGGTCGCTCAAGGGCTGGGGGATTTCCAGCAACGCGAACACGCTGATCGGGCGGTCCATCATCAACACCCCACTGAGCAGCACCACACCCACCATGAGGTAGATCGACAGATGGCCGAACGTTGCGAGCAGTTGCACAAGGGACAGAGATCTCACGCGCGCAGGCTGGGCATGCAGAATCGTGAGGAAGATGCGCCAGACGAACACCGGGATAAACACCGTGGTCAGCGACACATTGAAAAACCCGACCGCCTGTTTGATTGCGGCAGGCACCGGCAGGCTGGCGATATAAAAACCGGACACCAGCGTCCACAGAATGACCACCGCCGACAACCAGTGCAGCAGCACTCGCTGTCTCGAGTAACCGGAAACTGACATGTGTGACTCGACTCTGGATAAAAAAGTCGGGCGGCCTGGCTCAGGCCGCCCGAAACATCAGGCAGGATTTACAGCTTGTCCCATGCGGCGTGCGAATGCGCACCTACGCCCGGCTCATAGCCGTTGGCGCTCGGGCTGTATTGTTTGCAATAACCGTCGGCCGGCCATTGCTTGCATTCGTAAACCTCATTGGTCTTGGGTTGCAGCACCTTGGTACCAGCCTTATAGCTTGCCAGGCCCTGAGGGAAGACGAAGTCGTACTCGATGCCGGCGCCTTCACCCGACAGGGTCACCGCCTGGGTATCCTGGCGCGTGGTGCGGCCATCCAGAGTGGTGCCTACCAGCGTCAGGGTGTGCGGGCCCGGATTGGAACGCACGTCCATCTCCAGGGTTGCAGAGCCACTCTCGACGGTCTGCTTGAGGCTGCCCGTGGCTTTGTTTTTGTCATCGAACAAGGTGGCTTCGATGTTCATTTGACGGTTGCCCACCATGCCGAAATCGAGCTTGACCAACCCTTTTTCCAGCACGTATTCAGGCTTGATGGCGCCCAGCGCCAGGGTGGCGGCGATGTCTTCTTGCATCTCCTGCTGAATTTCGTAGCGCACTACGCCGCTTTCTTTCTGGGCATAGATCGTGTTGCTGCCTTTGACCGGTTCGATGTCACCCGCATCGTTACGGACACCGGTACGTACCAACTCGTGGGTCTGGTTAATTTTTTCCGCGAGTTTGAATGCCCACTCCTGCGGTTTGCCTTCTTCAGCATTGTCGATGCCGATTTCAACGCTGTAAGGGGTGCTCTCACCGCTGCCGGTAAAGGCGCGGGCCTTGACCTTGTCACCGGCCAGCAAGGTGGTCTCGCTGGCGATGTTTCCCACTGCGGACCAGCCTCCAGGCAACGCCGCTTCGGCTTGAATGTCGACATCGACGACGCTATAGAACGCCGCATCCGTATCAGCCACCGTCCACACCGCCAGGATCACGTGATAGCCAGACCTGTCATCCGGGATGGTGCAGTGATGCTTGGTATCGGCCACAGGCTTCTCGCCACGGCCATCGACCTCACAGAACGGCGCGCTGTCGAACGAGGCACGGGTCAGGGGTTGGTTCGGGTTCCAGTCCTTGCGGGTGATGAAGTACTCATGTTTGGTGGCCGGGTGCACGGCCGTGTACCTCCACTGGAAATCAATGCTGCGATCCTTCAATTCCGTCTTGTACCAACGTGTGGCGGACTGGGCGTCCATCGCTGAAAAAGACGGGTTGCCACCACTGGCGATCTTGCCGTCAACCGGCCCCTGCAGAGGCCCGCCGCCAGCACCGGCAGGAAACCCCTTGAAGGTTTCACCGACACTTTGTGGTTCGTATTGCGCGTTGCCGCAGTCGTTGTTCAAACCTTGCTGGCAAGCATAGGCACGCGATGGCGGGTATTGCGCATGCCCGTGGGCGCTGGCGCCTTGAGAGGCCAACATCGCCGACAGCAGAACCGCCGAAGACGTGCACGTAAAGACGGCACGGCGGCTATAAATTTTTGATTTCATCACTATTTCCAGACTGCAAGTGAGAACGCCAGGCAGGCGCCGTTCTTTTGCACGGCGTAACGCCGAACAACGGAAAGAAAGCCTATCGGGAAGAAAGGACGAAGTCTGTGAGCCGCCACTTACGTTCTTGCAAGAAATTTCTTATAGACAGCTCTAATGAGTAGAGCTAAGTGAGCGACAAAATTTCCGGGCAATTTCCTACATCTTTAAGAGACATGACTGACATCGAAACAGCGTTAATATCCCGCGCCAAACTCCATCAGACGATCAGGGAAGTTGCACATGCATAAAGTTGTACTGGTCGATGACCACCCCTTTATCAGAGCTTCCGTACGCGCGCTGGTGACTCAGGCCGGGCACGAAGTCGTGGCAGAAGCCGACAATGGTGTTGATGCGATCACCGCGGTCCGTAAATGGACGCCCGACCTGGTACTGCTGGATATCACCATGCCGCGCATGGACGGCATCACGGTGATCGAGAGAATCCGCGCGCTGGAAATGACCCCCAAAATCATCGTGCTGTCCTACCTGTCACCCGAGCATTACGCCATGCGCTGCGTCACTGCCGGGGCCGCCGGTTTTATCTGCAAGAGCGATGAGCTCAGTACCCTGCCCCAGGCCATCAAGAGCGTGATGGACGGCTATGTGTACTTCCCCCAGAGCAGCGTTCCGCTCAATGGCAAGGTCGGTGTGTTCACGCACGAGGAGCAACTGATTGCGACCTTGTCCAACCGTGAACTCTCGGTGTTCCAGCAGCTGTCCAACGGCATGAGCAATAAAGACATCGCCACCAATATCCTGCTCAGCAGCAAGACCATCAGCTGTTATAAAGCCCGGCTTTTCGCAAAGCTGAATGTGACGTCGGTGGTTGAACTCGCGGATATGGCGCGGCGCAATAGTATTATTTAGGGGCTCGCGTGTTGAAACACTTGATCAACGAATTTGAAGGCATCAGCGCCGACGCCGTGCGGGAAGAAAAACAGCGTTGCCTCGACGCGGGCATGAATGATTGCCTGTTCAAACCCGTGAGTCGTCAGCAACTGATCGACCGTTTGCAGCCTTTACAGGCCGAGTGCTTTGCACAGGAACAAGCGGCCGACCCCAGCATCACATGCATCGAAAAACAGCTGGGCGCATTCACCTTCGACAACCCCGCGGTGATTCAGGAATTGAAGGATGAGTTACTGAGCAACAGTCGCGTGGATATCGACCTTCTGGCCACGCTGATCCGGGAGGATGACCGGGAAGGGTTGGCGGAGTTTGCCCATAGGGTGAAAGGCCCCGCCCGGTTGATTCGCTACGAACAGCTGATTGTGTGCTGCGAAAACCTTGAGGCTGCTGCACAGGCTTCGCCGGGCAGGCTAGAGGAACTGGCCGATGCGCTGGAGCGCTGCCTGGTGCACCTGGTGGACTGCCTTGGGGGCGATCCGGGCATCACTGATCCGCTGCATAAATAATGGTTTGCGCACTGTCGGGCGCAGCCGGCCGACGGGTGAAGTAGGTGTCGCCTTCATCCGTATGAATCTCGTATTCAAACTTGGTTGCAGTGACATGCCTGATGATCTTCAGCACCCGCTGGAACTTCACGCTTTGGGTGCCGTTCTGGTTGGGCCCGGTGAGTACGTTGACGCTTTGAAACCAGCCGTCGTTCTTCCTGTTTGCCACCAGGGCGCCGCTCATGGCTTCGAACCGCTCCAGCCGGGTAAAGCCCCACAATGTTTGCTCTTCCACGGTTTGGCCGAGGGCGGCCGAACCGGTAAACACAAACAGATTGATCGCCGGGCTGTCTTCGCAGAAGAAATCGTAAGGCACCAGCCCATCGACCATTTTCTTGCCGGCCACGAAGCCCTTTTTGTGCACCTGAAACATCGCCACCTCCACGCCAATGGCGTCACTGAACATCAGCTCACGCAAAGGGAAAGTCTAAGGGCGCAGGGCGTACAGGGCGGTCAAGCCAATGTAATTTCGTGTAAAGATCCCAGCCGGGGCAGGTTGATTTCCACGGTCAACCCGCCGGGTGGCTGGTTGTACGCCACGATGGTACCGCCATGCATTTCCACAGCCCGCAAGGCGATCGCCAGGCCCAGTCCGAAACCGCTATCGGCGTCGTTCGGGCCGCGTTCGAAGGGCCAGAAAATACGCGGCAACCGCAGCGGTTCAACCCCCGGCCCCTGGTCACTGATCAAAACCCTCAGCCAGGGTGTGTAGGGATTGATCTGCGCCGTGACCAGCACCGTCGTATCCGGTCGCGTGTAGCGCACCGCATTTCGAACGATATTCTCGAAACACCGGTACAACAGCTCGCCGCTGGCACAACTGACAAAGGCCGGGCACGCCTGCAAGCTGACACGACAGCCTTTGATGCCCGCCTCGAACTGCGCATCCTCGACAATCACCGCCAGCAATTCGACGATATCCACCGACTCGCGCTCGATGCTCTCGGGGCGGCCCTGCACGCGCGCCAGGGTCAACAGCGCCTCGATCAGTGTGTCCATGCGCGCCGATTCACGCTGGATGCGCCCGAGCATTTCCTCGCGTGCCGGGGCTTGCTGCAGCAGCCCGATGGCCGCTTGCATGCGCGTCAACGGTGAGCGCAGTTCATGGGAGATGTCGTGCAGCAGCTGTTGCTGGGCTTCCACCAGCAGTCTCAGTTGGTTGGCCATGCGGTCGCAGTCTTCGGCCAGGTCGACGATTTCATCACGGCGCTTGCCCATCATCGGCCGCACCCGGGTTTCGAAGCGCCCCTGGGCCACCTCGCCCATCGCCCGCCGCAGGAATGCCAACGGCCACGCCAGGTAGTAGGCCATGTACCCGCTGAACAGCGCACTCATCACGGTGCCGATGATCAACGGAATCCAATGGCCCAGCCGCCCGGGGTCGTGAGGTTTCAGGGACGACCGCAGTGACAGCGCGACGCCGTCCTTGCTGATCAGCGACTTTTCATAGGCCGGCCGCAGGACCGGCGTGCCGGCCAGCAGTTGACCGGCACTGTCATAGACACCGATGGCCTGGCCGCGGGCGGGCTCCCACACCGTCAGGAGCTGGCGGCCCGAGTCGACACCGTATTGCACCAGCAACTGTTCTTCGCTGGCCAGGATTGCATCCAGGTGATGATCCCCGGGGCCCAGGCTGCTCGCCACCAGAATGCTCAACCCCACCAGGAACGTGAGGCTGGTAGACAACCAAAAGGCCAGGAACAGTTTCCAGAACAGCCGGCTGGGTTTCATCATTCGGCGATCAACAGGTAACCGAGGCCGCGTACACTCTGGATCCAGGCCTTGGCGTCGGGGCGCGGGCCCAACTTCTGGCGAATGCTGCTGATGTGTACGTCGATGCGTCGGTCATAGCGGGTCAGCGGGCAGCCCAGGGCATTGAGGGACATATCCTTTTTGCTCACCACCTGGCCAGCGCACCGGGCCAGCACTTCAAGCAGGCTGAATTCGGTACTGGTCAGCCCCAGCTCGCAACCGTTCCAACGGGCCTGGCGTTTGCCGGGCCACAGCATCAGGGCGCCGGTCGTTATGACCTCTCCGGTCGGCTGGCCCACGGGTTGCACCCGGCGCATGATCGCGCGCAGGCGCGCCACCAGCTCCCCCGGGGAACTGGGCTTGGGCACGTAATCGTCCGCGCCAAGCTCCAGCCCGGTGATGCGGTCGATGTTGTCGCCGCGGGCGGTGAGCAACACCACCGGCACCTGGCTGCTGGCGCGGATACGCCGCAGCACCTCGATGCCCGAGAGCCTGGGCAGCATCACATCCAGCACCACAATGCTGTAGCGCCCCGACAACGCCTCAACTTCACCTTCCTCGCCGGTGTGCACGCAGGTCGCCTCAAAGCCTTCATGCTCCAGGTATTGGCCCAGCATTTCAGTCAGTTCCTGGTCGTCGTCGACTAGCAATACGCGGTTCATGGCGAGCTCGTGAAGGGGTCTGGCCACAGTATCGCCCAGCATCCTCGCCCCGGGGCCAACCTTTACCTAACTTGACACTTGGTTAACCGCACCAAACCCCCGCCGCTCTTATGCTGGCCGTCCACCCGTCTGGCCGCGTTGTGATGACCCGTCTGCGGCGAGTCACCACGGCGCGCTTGCGCTGCTTGTCGATGTGTTCTGGAAAAGATCTTGATGAATTTTTCGCGCCTGCTCTGCTCGGTTGCGCTGCTGCTCAATGTCACACTTGCACACGCTGAAGCCTTCAAAATCTCGGATATCCGTATCAATGGTCTGCAACGGGTCTCTGCGGGCAGCGTGTTTGGCGCCTTGCCGCTGAACGTGGGGGACGAAGTGGATGACCGACGCCTGGTGGCTTCCACCCGCGCGCTGTTCAAGACCGGCTTCTTCCAGGACATCCAGTTGAGCCGCGACGGCACCGTGTTGATCATCAATGTGGTCGAACGCCCCTCGGTGTCGAACATCGAGTTCGAGGGCAACAAGGCCATCTCCACCGAAGACCTGCTCAAAGGCATGAAGCAATCGGGCCTGGCCGAGGGCGAGATCTTCCAGCGCGCCACCCTCGAAGGCATGCGCAACGAACTGCAGCGCCAGTACGTGGCCCAGGGTCGCTACGCGGCCACGGTCGACACCGAAGTGCTGCCGCAACCACGCAACCGCGTGGGCCTGAAGGTCAAGATCGACGAAGGCTCCGTGGCGGCGATCCAGCACATCAACGTGGTGGGCAACAAGGTATTTACCGACAAGGAACTGGCCCGCACCTTCACCCTCAAGACCAGCAACTGGCTGTCGTTCTTCACCAACGATGACAAGTACGCCCGCGAAAAACTCACCGGTGACCTGGAGCGCCTGCGCTCCTATTACCTGGACCGGGGCTATATCAACATGGATATCACCTCGACCCAGGTGTCCATCACCCCGGACAAGAAACACGTCTACATCACCGTCAACGTCAACGAAGGCGAGAAATACACGGTGCGCGACGTGAAGCTCAGCGGCGAATTGAAAGTCCCGCAAGACCAGCTTGAAGCCCTGTTGCTGGTGCAAAAGGGCCAGGTGTTCTCGCGCAAACTGATGACCACCACCTCGGACCTGATCACCCGGCGCCTGGGTAACGACGGCTACACCTTCGCCAACGTCAACGGCGTGCCCACACCCCACGATGAAGACCACACCGTGGATATCGTGTTTGCCGTCGACCCGGGCAAGCGCGCCTACGTGAACCGCATCAACTTCCGTGGCAACACCAAGACCGACGACCAGGTGCTGCGCCGGGAAATGCGCCAGATGGAAGGCGGCTGGGCCTCGACCTACCTGATCGACCAGTCCAAGGTCCGCCTGGAGCGCCTGGGGTTCTTTAAAGAGGTCAAGGTCGAAACCCCGGCCGTGGCGGGTGTGGATGACCAGTTGGATGTGAACTACGCCGTGGAAGAACAGGCGTCCGGCTCGATCACCGCCAGCGTCGGGTTTGCCCAGGATGCCGGGCTGTCCCTCGGTGGCACCATCAGCCAGAACAACTTCTTGGGCACCGGGGATTACGCCAGCCTGGGCTTGACCCGCTCGGAATACCAAAGCAAGTACAACATCGGCTTTACCAACCCCTACTTCACACCGGACGGGGTGAGCCTGGGCTATAACGCGTTCTACAGCGCCACCGATTACAACGACTACTACGACGATGGCAGTGGTGTTTCCTACTACTCCATCAACAGTTACGGCCTTGGGGCTACGCTCGGCTACCCGATCAACGAAACCTCGCGGCTGAGTTTTGGCCTGACGTTACAACACGACAGTATCGACCCTGGGATCTACAGTTCGGATGAGATCTATGACTTTCTGCAGCACAACGGCAGCCAGTTCACTAACCTCAAGGCCAACCTGGGGTGGTCGGAATCGACGTTGAACAAGGGCGTGATGCCCACCCGTGGTTACTCGCAGAACCTGAACCTGACGGTGACCGTGCCGGGCAGTGACCTGAGTTTCTACAAGGTCGATTATTCCGGGCAGGCGTTCCTGCCGGTTACCAATTCAACAACGCTGCGCTTCCATACCAAGCTCGGTTACGCCGACGGATACGGCTCGACGGACGGCCTGCCGTTTTATGAGAACTACACCGCCGGGGGCGAGGGTTCGGTGCGGGGGTTTGAGAGCGGGACGCTTGGGCCGCGCAGTACGCCGGCCACGGGCGCGTATGCCAGTGCGGGGCAGGAGTACTATTCAGACCGGGATGCGGAGGCGTTGGGCGGCAACATTCTGATCACCGGTGGGGCGGAATACCTGTTCCCGATGCCGTTCCTCAAGGACAACAAGTCGGTCCGGACGTCGGTGTTCTGGGATGTGGGTAACGTGTACTCAGACAAGTGCGCGCTGACTACCACTCAGGGGTGCAGTGGGGTTGACCTCAGTCAGTTGGCCGCCTCTGTGGGCATTGGTGCTACGTGGTATAGCCCGTTGGGGCCGTTGAGTATCAACCTGGCGCTGCCGGTGCGCACGCCGGAGAATGCTACCAAGCAGGTGTTTCAGTTTTCCATGGGGCAGAATTTTTGACCTGCTGGGGTGGGGGCATATCCGTTTCTTCGGTTATGGCTGATATGGGTTCCGCTCTTACAGCGGCTCACTTTTGAAAAGCGCAAAAGTAAGCAAAACGCTCTTGCCCCACCACTCGGCACCTCGCCTAGGCTCGGTGTGCCCGCACTCCGGCATTACTCCGCGGGCCGCCGC
>NZ_JANUEW010000055.1:0-30272 GCF_024807515.1 Pseudomonas sp. BIGb0558 | reverse complement strand
GCATCGCAGGCAAGCCAGCTCCCACAGAAAAGCAGCTCTGCTTTCGCTCTGGATCTTGCTTTTAACACTCAGGTCGGCTTTCAGGCCGCCGTGCTCTTGCTTTTGATCTTGATCTGACTGCCCCATTCAGCCCGAGGCCGAATGCAGGGATTGAGGAGCGGGTAAACCGGCAGGACGCCGGTTTAGCCGCGACGGGGCAGAAACCATAAGCCGCCGTTACCCGAATAACGGATATGTACACCAAAGCCCCAACGATAGACCCCACCAATCACCCAGTCAGCCCAAGCGATTGGACGCTCCACCCCCAAGCTTCTAAGCTTCAGGCCTGCGCCACCCAAGAAGCCCGCCCATGATCGTCCGTCCCAAACCCAACCTGCTCGGCATCCTGTTCTCCCTCAAGGGTTCAATCGCCAAGCGCATCGCCCTGCGTAGCCTGATGGTCACCCTGCTCGCCTCAGTCATCGTACTGGTGGAAACCCTGCACCCCGCCTATTTCTCCAAGGTCAACGCCACCCCCTTCACCCTGCTGGGCCTGTCGCTGTCAATCTTCATGAGCTTTCGCAACAACGCCTGCTACGACCGCTGGTGGGAAGGCCGCAAACAACTGGGCCAGATGATCATCGAAGTACGCTCGCTGATCCGCGAAACCCAAGTCGTCAACCCTGCCGAGCGCGAAGGCATACTCCGCGGCCTCTGCGGCTTCGCCCACGGCCTGGTCGCACGCCTGCGCCTGGAAGATGAGGCGCACGCCATCAAGCCCTGGATCAACGTAAAGCCCAATCACCCCAATCCCCCCGACAGCATCCTGCAAGACCTCGGCGCCCGCTGTTCAAGCCTCGCCGAACAAGGCCAAATCAGCGACTGGCGCTACACCCAACTGGAAACCCGGCTGTACGGCCTGAGCCAGGTCCAGGCCTCGTGCGAACGGATCAAACACACCCCGCTGCCCTTCCCCTACACCTTGCTGCTGCACCGCACCATCTACCTGTTCTGCATCCTGCTGCCCTTCGCCATGGCCGAGCCGCTGGGCTGGCTGACACCGGTCTTTACCGCCATCGTCAGCTACACCTTCTTCGGCCTCGATGAAATCGGCGACGACCTCGAAGACCCCTTCGGCTTCGACGAAAACGACCTACCCTGCAATGCCATCGTCCGCACCCTGGAGCGCGAAGTGCTCGCCGCCCTCGGTGAAACCGTGCTGCCACCGGCCCTGGAGCCGATTGAGTTCGTGCTGACGTGATGCGGGTTTGACACTCGCGGTGACCTGACCGAAGCTGATGGCTTTGCACTAGCTCCCCAGCTTTCGGACGCCTGCATGTCAAAGTCACGCCGTTACTCCATCGTCGGCCTGTGCGCCCTGTTGTTTATCGCAGTCATCACCTGGTATTTCACCCGTACGCCACCGGTAGTGGTCCCACCGGCCATCGCCCATGGTTATGCCAAGGCCCTGAAACAGGCACGTAATGGCGAACCCGGCGCCGCCCGCGTGCTGTATCAACAGTTGGGCCGTCCGGACTTGTCCGACGTGCGCCGCGCCGCCCTGCATGCCGAACTGCCCAATTACCCCAGCCCCCAGGCCCTCAAGCTGGCGGACAAGGACCTGGCCAACGACGCGCCAATGGTGCGCGAGGCGGCGATCCACAGCATCGTCGGCCTGGTGCCCAGCGGCCAGCGCGTGTTGTTGCTGGGGCCACTGCTGGATGACACCGAGCAAAGCGTACGGTTTGCCGCGGCCAATGCCCTGCTGGGGCTGTCCCCCGACACCCTGGGCCTGTACTTCGGGCCGTTGCAGCAAGTGCTCGATGAATACGTGAAATTGCTCAAGGCTCAGCCCGAGAGCCCCGAAGGCTGGATCCAGCTGGCACGCCTGTACATTCACAGCGCGCTGCTGCCCGACGCACAAAACGCCCTGGAACAGGCGATGCGCCTGCAACCCGACAACCTGCAAGCCGTGGTCGCACAAATCGAATTGCTGGATAAACAGGGCAAGGTCGACGAGTCCCGCCAGCTCTTGGCCAAGCAGTTACAGGCCCACCCCGATTCGGCCTACCTGCAACATGCCCTCGGCATGTGGCTGCTGCACCACGGGGAGCGCGCGTTTGCCCTGCTCAGCCTGTCCCGGGCGGTGGAGCTGGAACCGAACAATCAGGACTATCGCTACGACCTGGCCACCACCCTGCACGCCCAGCAGGAACTGGAAGCCGCCCAGCGCCAGTTGGAAGAAATCGTCCAGCGCAACCCGGCCAACCGTAAGGCGCGGGTGTTGCTGGTCAATTACTGGAAAGAGACCGGCCAGTTGCAGAATGTCCAGGTGTTGCTGGCGCAGCTTGAACAGCAGAACCCGGACGATCCGGCACTCCAACAAGGGCTGTAAAAGCGCTAATTGATACAAAACGTTGAACCGCTACACGGCGTCACGGTCAAGTAAATATGGCGCGCTCTCGCGGGCGCGCACCTCTACTTATACGTGACCCGAGGGCACTTCTTGTCTACATCCAAAGAGCTGTTCACAGCAAAGGCAGCCACCGGTATTGAAGGTCTGGATGACATTCTTGCCGGGGGACTTTCCCGTAGCCACCTGTTCCTGCTGGAAGGTGAGCCGGGCACCGGTAAAACCACCGTGGCCCTGCAGTTCCTCCAGGCCGGCGCAAAAAAAGGTGAACGATCGCTGTACATCACCCTGTCGGAAACCGAGCGCGAGTTGCGCCAGGGTGCCAAGTCCCACGGTTGGGACCTGGACGAACACATCCATATCTTTGAACTCACGCCACCCGAAAGCCTGCTCAACGCCGAGCACCAGCAAAGCCTGCTGTATTCCTCGGACCTTGAGCTGGGTGAAGCCACCCGGCAGATTTTTGAAGTGGTGGAGCGGGTCAAACCCACCCGCGTGGTGATCGACAGCCTCTCGGAAATCCGTTTGCTGGCCCAGAGCTCCCTGCGCTATCGCCGGCAGATCCTGGCGATCAAGCACTACTTTGTGCGCTACGACGCCACGGTGCTGTTGCTGGATGACCTGACTACCGAATCCCTCGACAAAACCGTGCACAGCGTGGCCCACGGCGTGATCCGCCTGGAAGAACTGACCCCCAACTACGGTGCCGAACGCCGTCGTGTGCGGATCGTGAAGTACCGCGGCCAGAAGTACCGCGGCGGCTTTCATGACTTCACCATCATGGAAGACGGCGTGCACGTATTCCCGCGCCTGGTAGCGGCCGAGCACCGTGGCGGCTACAACCGCCAGACCCTGACCAGTGGAATTCGCGAGATGGATGCGTTGCTGGGCGGCGGTATCGAAACCGGTTCCAGCACCCTGATACTCGGCCCGGCCGGTACCGGCAAATCGCTGATCTCGATGATTTTCGCCGCCGCCGCCGTGGCCCGGGGCGAAAAAGCCGCGCTGTTCATTTTTGACGAAGAACTGGGCCTGCTGTTCGAACGCATGAAAAACATGGGGATCGACCTGCAAGCCCTGCAAGACACCGGCAACCTGCTGATCGAGCAAGTGGATGCCGCCGAGTTGTCCCCCGGCGAGTTCTCCCACCGGGTGCGTCGTTGTGTGGATCAGCGCGGGATCAAGACCGTGGTGATCGACAGCGTCAACGGCTACCAGGCTGCAATGCCCGAAGAAAACGCATTGATCCTGCACATGCACGAACTGCTGCTGTACCTCAACCGCCGTGGCGCCGCGACCTTCATGACCGTGGCCCAACACGGCCTGGTGGGCGACATGCAGGCACCGGTGGATATCACCTATCTGGCCGACACGGTGATCCTGCTGCGTTACTTCGAAGCCCTGGGCAAAGTCCGCCGGGCCATCTCGATCATCAAGAAACGTACCGGCAGCCACGAATCGACGATTCGCGAATACCGCATCGGTGGCCGCGGCATGACCATCGGCGAACCCCTCGATGCCTTCCAGGGTGTATTGCGCGGCGTGCCCACCTACATGGGCACCGATAACCCGCTGCTCCAGGACGAAAGTTCATGAGTGGCCTGCCGGCCATTTCCGAACGGGCGATCATTCTGGCCCCCCTGGGCCGCGACAGCTCCCTGGCGCTGATGATGCTCAACGAGGCGGGGTTCAACGGGATAATCGCGGGGCATTTGCAAATGCTCTGCGACGAGCTCGAGCACGGCGCCGGCCTGTTGATCATCGCCGCCGAAGCCATGCATGGCATCGACCTGGAACCGCTGTTGACCTATCTGCACCAGCAGCCGGCGTGGTCCGACCTGCCCATCGTACTGATGACCCATCACGGCGGCAGCGAGCAGAACGGCTCGTCGCACCTGAGCAAGCTGCTGGGCAACGTGACCTTCCTGGAGCGGCCGTTCCATCCCGTGACCCTGATCAGCCTGGTCAGCACGGCACTGCGGGGCCGTCGCCGACAGTACGAAGCCCGGGATCGCCTGATCGACCTGAGCCAGAGCGAACAACGCCTGCAAAGCACCCTTGAGACTCTCGAACAACAGGTGGAAGAACGCACCGCCCAGCTGCGCAACAACGAAGAAGCCCTGCGCCAGTCGCAGAAGATGGAAGCCGTAGGCCAATTGACCGGCGGCATCGCCCATGACTTCAACAACATGCTCACCGGCATTATTGGCAGCCTTGAATTGTTGCGACGCCGGGTAGCGCGGGGGCGTATAGACGACCTCGACAGCCTGATTGATCTGGGCGTGACCTCCGCCAACCGCGCGGCCGCCCTGACCCACCGTCTGCTGGCATTTTCCAGGCGCCAGTCACTGGATTCAAAACCGGTCCAGATCAACCAGTTGGTGGCGTCCATGGGTGAGCTGCTGGAACGCAGCCTCAATGAAAGCATCACCCTGGACATCCGCCTGACCGAGCAGCTATGGACCGCCGAAGTCGACCCCAACCAACTGGAAAGTGCCCTGCTCAACCTGGCGCTCAACGCCCGCGATGCGATGCCTGACGGCGGCCAGTTGGTGGTGGAAACCACAAATCGCCATCTCGACAGCGTGTTCACGGCGGCCTACGGCACCCTCACCCCCGGCGACTACGTGGAGCTGAGCGTCAGCGACACCGGCTGCGGCATGCCCGAAAGTGTGATCAGCCGGGCCTTTGACCCGTTCTTCACCACCAAGCCCATCGGCCAGGGCACGGGCCTGGGACTGTCGATGATTTATGGATTTGCCCGGCAATCCCACGGTCATGTGACCATCCACAGCGTCGTCGGCGAAGGCACCACCGTCAGCCTGTTTTTGCCACGATTTGTGGGTGAAATGATTGTGGATGAACCGCTCAACCCGGCCTTGCTGCCCTTCGCCAACGAAGGCGAAACCGTACTGATCGTCGAAGACGACCCGGCCGTGCGGGTGCTGGTGAGTGCCGTGCTGAGTGAACTGGGCTATGCGTTTGTCGAAGCCGGCGACGCCGACAGCGCCATGCCGATCATCGAGTCCGGCCAACGCATCGACCTGTTGATCAGCGACGTTGGGCTGCCGGGCATGAATGGGCGGCAACTGGCGGAAATCGGGCGGCAGGTACGGCCGGATTTGAAGGTGTTGTTCATTACCGGGTATGCGGAACACGCAGCGGTTCGCGGGGGTTTTCTGGACCCTGGGATGCAGATGATCACCAAACCGTTCACCTTTGATTTGCTGACGGCGAAGGTGCGGGAGATGATCCGGGCGTAACGCACGCCCGGCAAAGTGCGGTAATTATTAATTGTCGGCAGGTTGGAATCGTCACGACGGTATTGGGTACGAAGGTTCATATCTCAGCGCGCGCGATGCTGCTGGGGTGAACCCGACGATTCCCTGAAGGCCGCCCAATTATGATTTCGTCCAGTCGTGTAATCCCCCTGCACCAGTTGCCTGTCAATTCCGGCCCGGTGCCCCTTTCGGCAAACCAACCAACGGTCTCGGAACCAGGGTCATCCTCGGCAAGCGATGCGAGGCCTGTCGACTCGCGGGCCGAGGGCGACAGTGAACTGGCCAGGCTGTATGGCAATACGCTGCTTCGAACAAACGGGATGTCCAGTCATGACCGGGGGCTGATGATCGACAACATCCCGCCAAGCTCCACGTTTGGCCAGTGGTGGGCGCAATTGGGGCGCGCCCTCCAGTCACCACAGGTGGCCGAGTGGATGAAGTCTGCGCATGTTGATAAATCCACGCTGACAATCACCCCAGGATCAAACCAGGTCTCGTTCAAGACCACGCGCAGTCTCACATCGAGCCCGTCCTTGCAGACCCGTGGTCCGCAAGACAAGGATTGGGCGAATGTCAGTGGGCCTGTGATGGCCGCAGGCCTGATCGTGGCCAACGGATACAGCTTTGCAAGCTTCAAGCCTCCGCTTTCCGAGAACAGCAACAGCGCCCCGTTATGGCTGGTCAAGCGCTTCTACAAGGAACTGGAGCAATCGCCCGCTGAAACCCACCAGCGAGCGAAACAGATACTGGCAGACGAAGCGTTCCATACACTGGACGAGCCTTACTTCGAAGGGTTGCATGAGTCTCGCAGCGAAGATGAACTCGCAACCCAGAAGACCGCACTGGCGTCTCTTTACGACAATCAAAACCTGGGCAATGAATTCAAGTACCTGGCGGATCAACAGGTAGAAAACGGGTATTGGGAGGGACGAATCCCGCAGTATCTGGAGCAGACCCTTTTAATAGCGCGTTCCGACAGCCCATACGCAAACGAATCAAGCCCCAGCCTGAAGCAAATCATCGACGACAACGGTTGGGATATTCCCACCCACCGCGAACAATTGGAAAACCTCTCAAAGTATCTGCTCAGGCCCGAGCCGAGTGCCCCCGAGCATGGCAATAACGGCGGCGCATTAGCCTGGCCCACACCACTGGATCACCAAAGTCGGCTGCAGTTGGAGGCCGATCTTCATTACGGCAAGTTCGGCGACATTGATGTGAGTGCCTTCAAGAACGTGCTGGAATACCTGATGCAGGGCAATACATTTTCCCAGTCCGAGCTGCGCAATCCGCAACAGTTGCTCAAGACGCTCATCGACTCGCCCAAGGGGCAGGCGTTGGGTCTTGCGATCCAGGCCAAGTTCGAAGCCCGGTCGGTCAAGGGCAGTGTCGAGGACTGGCTGTTGGCAGCCATGAATATGGACGGCTATGTCGGCTCCGGCCCCCAGCGCAGGCCAGTCACGGTCATCTCCGGTTTCGACCTGATGGACAAAGAGACGTGGGGCAAACCTGCACCGGTGATCTTCAAGCACATCGTCGACTTTATGGTCAGGACTGGCGAGGCGTCATCCCCCGAAAAGGCATCGATTCTGGCCCACGTGTTGCTTTCGAACCGGGCACCCGAATATCTGGTCAAGGACATCCCGGACACTGTCGTTCCCGGCTCCCATAGCTGGGTCAGTTTTGTCACCGCCGTGGGGAGAATCGAGGCTAAAACGCCAGGCGCGACGGCAGGCATGAGTTACGGGCAAATCATGCTGTATGCCAGCGTGGCACCGATCTCCCTCAAGGAGCGCCAAGTTGAATATGCCGCGCAGGAAAACGCGCTTAAACATTGGGGGATCATCAACGGCATGGCCTCTGACACCCCGGAGCGAATGACCAGAGTCCGCGAAGCGTTCAGTGCCCAAATCAGTGAGTTACAGAAAGCCTCCGAAGCTTACCGCACGCCGATGCCGGACCTGCAGCTCATGGCATTGACAGAGTTGAAAGAATGCCTGCCCCACATGACCGAGAGCCAGTTGCAGGAAAAGTGCATCACGCTCGTCCTGGGCGACACGGGCCGCCCTGGCAATTACGATTTCCCGGGACCCTATTCCGTCCTGGATCTGTATATGAAAGACCGATTATTTGATCTTCCCTCGATGGAATTGACCGAGATAGATGAAAGTAAAAGGTCCCCCAATCTAAATAAATGGGTCTCTTCATCGGCGGCGGTGGACATCGACGATGTACTGAAAAAAGCCAGCGGTCGCCCGCACATACTGCCTGCATTTAAAGAAGCACTCAGCGCCTATATAGAAGGCATCGAGAATGCTACTCGCGCCCAGGTTAAACTTTTGATATCGCAGCTGCCCTATGAGGACCGGGAAAATCTTGAATATGGAAAAATTACGGTTGCCAAAGAGTTTGATGTTTTAAAAGACCACGTTGGCCGCGAAACGCGGACCCGGATGAAGCCAAACACTTTGGTAGTAAAAACCCAACTGAAAAACAAGCCAGTGACGACGTACGAGATTAATTTGCAAACGTCTAAAATCACCAAGCGTGAGGACTTCAAGGATTTTGAGGTGGGACGCCAGCGCACCGACTCTACCTATATTTTCAGGGAGTTTGACGAAGTAAAAACACGGAAATACTCGGAGGGAGAGACTGATGAAAAAACAATCACCGGCGCGTACCTGAATAGTTTCAACAGCACACGCACCACCTACATCGCTCAGGCGTTGTTGGATGACCTTGATATTAAAGGCTTGTACGATCAGGCCTGGGGTTCGACCACGCTTGATACCGAAGTCCCCGCGTATAAAAAGGTCCAGGAGTTTTTACTTAATTTGATTCCTGGAAGATCAGCGATCAAGAATTTCATGGCCGGTAATTATGGTGACGGCATTGTGGACCTGACCCTTGATGTGTTTGGTTTCGTCATGGGACTGGGCGCCGCAGCAAAGGCTACCAAGGCCCTGGCGGCCGGTGCCTCGGCACTGGCCAAGGCTGGCCGAGTGCTGAAGATCGTTGGACGGACGGCCATCGGCGTCCTTAATCCGTTGGACGGCGCCGCCGATATCGCGCGCGGTATTGCAACGCTGGGGAAAACCGGATTCAACAAGGGCGAAAAATTTTTCAGAACCCTGGCGGGCTCCGCCGACAACTATGATCTCGTGAGAGCCAGCAAACGTTTCGACTCGTCCTCATTCGGCACATTCAAGCTTAACAATGAGTTTCTTGAAGGGCCCGCCATTCTGCAAAATGGCAAATGGCATCACTACAACCCGGTGACCAGGCAAGCCTATGGCCCGCCACTAAAGGACTTTCTACCCTCCGCACGCATAGATACCGAAAGTTTCAAAAAATGGGCCGGGACAGACGGCGTCGCCAGCAAAGTGCATGACAACATTGTCACCGATTGGAAAAAAACCATTAACACTCATCGTCGAGGGCCTGACAAAGATGCGTTTGAACAGGGCTACTTGTCTGGAAACCCTCAGACCATCGCGGGCTTTTCCAATAACATGAAAGCGGCAGATATCATGAAGTTGGCGGGCAATAAGAGTCTCACCGCAGAGCAGGCAGGCATGCTCCTCAAGAGGTACGACGATATCGCCTATGAGTTTGGCCGCAGTGGAACAGCCAAGTTTATCGACAATCTCGAACCTCGCTTCGGAACCGTCAGGCCCATGCCCCAAGTCGTGTATTTGAGCATGACGAAGCAACTGTCCGAGGGGCAATGTGCTGCACTTTCACGCGCCATGGCGACCGCTATCGCGGAAGGGAACGAAGGGATACTCCTCAAGAACATGTACACCGCAGCAGCCTATCCAACGGCCCCTGCCTCCAGAGAGTTCATCGCCAGGCTCAACAGGCTTCAAAATCAACTGGAAGGCGAAACTGCATTCCGTGCAGGGATGCCGACCCGAGAGCTTTCATTTAAAGAAGTTGCTCAAGAGCTGGCGAACTCCACGGCTACAAAGTCAGTCATGATGGACATTCCAGGTCACGCTATGGCGGCGGGTGTAAAGATTGATGGCACTAAACGGACCTATTACTTTTATGACCCTAATCATGGCATTGTCGACTTCCAAAACGCGGAGGATATGGCAAATGGCCTGGAACGACTTTCTCGCGATAAGAAAATGAAGCCGCAATATAAAACGCGAAGCACCGACAGCAACAAGTTGACGTTCACCGTGTCTGATCATGATAACGCCTGGCAACAAAAAAATGGTGTGTTCGGTCCAGACTTTAAAAAAATTTATGACACACCCATCAAGCCCCCTAGGGCGGCGCCTCTTTCTCACGTGGAGTTAAAAACCAAGTGGGATGCATTGGGCAGTCAAGGCCTAGTGTGTTATGAGGCGTCTATGCGTGTAGGGCAAGTGGAAAAAACCATCTCAGGAGACGTGTTCGATGCGGTCAAAGACAGCATGACCCTTAAAGGATCTACAAACTACTCTCCGCGTTACCTGGAACTGATGGGAATCAAACCGGACGCACTTAAAACCACTTTCAATCCCGCCGAAATCACGGAGTCCGGGCTGCTGAACTTCAAGCACGCCAATGAAGGCGGAGAGTTTGGTCACACCGTCTACATTCAAAAAACCGCCGACAATGAGCTGTACCTTTTCAACACCAACAGCCCGGACCTGGACGTGGCGATGATCAAGGCAGGCAATCCGCCTGTCGTCAGCGGCGGAATGACCGTGTACCACCTTGGTAATGGAAAAGACAAAGGCCTGCAAAACTTCCTGGATGGAATTAACGGACAATCCGGTTGGCAGTACGCGTACACGCCCGCCAGTGCGCTGGATATCAATGTGAAGAGCATGACACCTTGATCGTCTAAGTTGGCGGCGCCGTTGCCTTCATGCCAACAAGCGCTGAATGTGCTCCTGCAACGTATCCAGATCAAACGGCTTGGCCAGGATCGGTGCGTTGCGGGTGATCGGGCTGTTGCAGTCAAGGATTTCCTGCGGGTAGCCACTGATAAAGATCACTTTCAATTCCGGTCGCAGCTTGATCGCCGGCTCGGCGATCTGCACCCCGGAAATCCCGCCGGGCAGGCGATAGTCCGTCACCATCAGGTCCAGGTGCGGCTTGGTGGCGAGGATTTCAAACGCCTGCTCACCATCAATCGCCTTCAACACCCGGTAGCCGAGACCCGACAGGTACTCGCCCAACACAAACATAATCGACTCGTCATCTTCGACGATCAGTACCACATCTTGTGCATCTTCACTCATGGGAAGCCTTTGTCCGGTCAATTGCTGCTGATACGACCATAGGGTCACGCAGAGGTTGCGTCGGATTCGCGATTGATTTCATGCCTCTGCCCCCAACGGCAGGCAGACGCGGAACAAGGCGCCCTCGCCTATCCGGCTCTCGACCTCGATAGTACCCCCGTGGGCCGCGACAATCTGCTCGGAGATAAACAAACCCAGGCCCAGGCCCGCCACGGCATGGCTGGCGGACACCCGCTCGAACTGCTGGAAAATGCGCTTCTGGTTGTCTTCGCTGATGCCGATCCCGTGGTCACGCACCTCGACCCGCGCCTCGCCATGCTCGGCATACACCCGCACTTCTACCGGGCTCTTGGCCCCGTAGCGCAAGGCGTTGGTCAGCAGGTTGGATACCACCTGCTCGATTCGAAACTCATCCCAGTTGCCCTCGACCGGCCCTTCTTCGACCCATTTCACCGAGGACTGGGCCGCCGCCACTTGCGGGGCAAAGTTCTCCAGCAGGTTGCGCACCAGTTGCGTCAGGTCAAAGCGCCCGGGGCGGATCGACAGCTTGCCGGTGCGGATGCGCGACACGTCGAGCATGTCTTCGATCAGGCGGATCAGGCTCTGGATCTGCCGCTCATCGCGGTCAACCATGGCGTGCATCTTGTCCAGGGTGAACGCCGCTGCGTTGTCCCGCGCCAGGTGCATCTTGCGCAATTGGGTTTCGAGGATCAGCCCGTTGAGGGGCGTGCGCACTTCATGGGCAACGATCGACATGAAGTCATCGCGCATGCGCACCGCCTGTTCAAGTTCGGCCTGGGTCGCCTGCAAGCGCGTCAACAAGGCTTCCTGTTCGCGACGGCTCTGCTCCAGGGCTTCCACCTGCTGCTTCATGGCCTTGCTCTGGCGGTAAAGGTCGACGAACACATTGACCTTGCTCTTGACCGCGTGGATATCCAGCGGCTTGTGCAGGAAGTCCACGGCGCCACTTTCATAACCCTTGAACGCATAGTTGAGCTCACGCCCCGCAGCGCTGACAAACACAATGGGGATGTTCTTGGTCTTTTCGGTGCCGCGCATCAGTTCGGCCAGCTCGAAGCCGTTCATGCCGGGCATCTGCACGTCGAGAATGGCCATGGCGAACTCATGCTCGAGCAGCAGCGACAAGGCCTCGTCGGCGCTCAACGCCTTGTAGACCTGGCGGTCTTCGCGCTTGATCAGCGCTTCAAGGGCCAGCAGGTTTTCCGGCAGATCGTCGACGATCAGCAGTTTGGCCTGGACAGTACTTAACATGGGGAAGATTCCAGGGAAGCCAGCAAGGTGCCGATGCGGCTCAAGGGAAGAATATGGTCAGGTGTATGCAACGCCAGGGCGGCCCGTGGCATCACGGCAATCCGGGCCTCTGATGGGTCCTGGACGATCGTGGTACCGCCGCACTGCTTGACGTGGGCCATGCCCCGGGCGCCGTCCTGGTTGGCGCCCGTCAGCAGGATCGCCATCAAGCCCTTGCCGTAGACATCGGCAGCCGACTCGAACAGGTAGTCGATGGCGGGCCGGGAATGGTGCACGCGGTCTTCCTGGCTCAGTGACAGGCTGCGGTCGTGCTCCACCGACAGGTGATAACCGGGGCCGGCGAAATACAGGGTGCCAGGCTGGATCACTTCCTTGTCCCGCGCCTCCACGACCTTCATCGAGACACGCCGGTCGAACACTTCCGCCAGCTGGCTGCGGCGCTCGTCCGGCAGGTGCAGCACGGTAACGATTGGCAGGCCAAAGTTCGCCGGCAACTCACCAAAAATGCTCAGCAACGCCTCGACCCCGCCTGCAGACGCGCCAATCACAATGGCTTCGATCCCGGATACCGGGCTGGCAGTCGCTTGATTCATAATTTTCGGTAGATCCGTTCTTGCTTGACCAGCGGTTCGAACTGTTTGCTGTATCCCGAGAAATCCAGGGTTTCCTTGCTGCCCAGCACCAGGAAGCCGCGATGACACAGCGACTCATGAAACAATCCAAACGCTCTATCCTGCAACTTTTTATTGAAGTAAATCAGTACATTACGGCACGAAATTAATTGAGTTTCCGAGAATACGCTGTCGGTCGCCAGGCTGTGATCGGCAAAGGTCACGTTCTCCCGCAGGGTCTTGTCGAAAATCGCGTGATCGTAAGCCGCCGTGTAGTAATCGGCAAATGAACGTTGCCCGCCGGCCTGCTGGTAGTTGTGGGTATAGGCGCGGATATTCTCAAGGGAAAAAATCCCCTGCTTGGCTTTTTCCAGGGACCGCGGATTGATATCCGTCGCGTAGATGATGGTGCGCTCCAGCAAGCCCTCCTCCCGCAGCAGGATGGCCATGGAATACACCTCTTCCCCGGTGCTGCAGCCGGCGATCCAGATCTTGATCGACGGGTAGGTCTTGAGCAGCGGCACCACTTCCTGGCGAATCGCCAGGAAGTGCGAGGGGTCGCGAAACATCTCGCTGACGGGAATGGTCAGGAACTGCAACAGCTGCATGAACGCCGCCGGGTCGTGCAGCACCCGCTCCTGCAAGGCCGAGATGGTATTGCAGTCGAACTGGCGCAAGGCGTGGGCCACGCGGCGCTTGACCGAAGCCCCGGAGTAGTCGCGAAAGTCATAGCTGTACTTGAGGTAAATCGCCTCAATCAACAAGCGCAGTTCAATATCGGCACTTCTTTCCAATTAAATCCGTTCCATCTTGGGTAGCCATACACGAATCAACGAAAACAACCGGTCCAGGTCGATGGGCTTGGCCAGGTAATCGTTGGAACCCGCGGCGAGGCAGCGTTCCTGATCGTCCTTCATGGCCTTGGCCGTCACCGCGATGATCGGCAGCTTGCGCCAGCGCGGGTCCTGGCGGATCAAGGCCGTGGCCTCGTAACCGTCCATCTCCGGCATCATCACGTCCATCAGCACCAGGTCGATATCGTCGACTTCATTGAGTTTCTCGATGGCCTCGCGGCCGTTACGGCCGATCACCACGATCGCCCCCTTGTGTTCCAGGGCGCTGGTCAGGGCAAAGATATTGCGCACATCGTCGTCCACCAGCAGGATCTTGCGCCCCTCGAAGACCTTGTCGCGGCTGCGGGCGGTCCTGAGCATTGTCTGGCGTTCATGGGACAACTGGGATTCGACTTTGTGCAGAAAGAGTGTCACCTCGTCCAGCAAACGTTCAGGTGAGCGCGCGCCCTTGATGATGATCGAACGCGAATACTTGCGCAGTTCGGCCTCTTCGTCGCGGGTCAGGTTGCGTCCGGTGTAGACAATCACCGGCGGGAACGAGCAGATGTCCTCAGTGGACATGCGCTTGAGCAACTCGTTGCCGAGCATGTCCGGCAGCTTGAGGTCGATGATCATGCAGTCGTAGATGTTGGTGCGCAGCAGGTCCAGTGCCTCCTGGGCGAAGCCAACGGCGGTGATCTCAATGTCATCGTCGCCGATCAGGCGGGCAATGCTGTCGCGCTGCAGGTCGTCATCTTCCACCAGCAGCACACGCTTGACCTTCTGCGTCAGCTTGGCTTCCAGGCGCGCAAACACGTCCTTGAGCTCTTCGCGGGTGGTGGGCTTGACCGCATACCCGATGGCGCCCATGTGCATGGCGGCTTCGACGCGGTCTTCGACGGAAATCACATGCACCGGGATGTGCCGGGTCCCGGCATGTTCCTTCAGGCGCTGCAGCACGGTCAGGCCGGAATGGTCGGGAAGGCGCATGTCCAGCAGGATCGCGTCGGGAATGTACTGCTCGGCCAGGGCGTAGCCTTCGTCGGCACCATGGGCTACCAGGCAGTGGTAACCCAGCTCATGGGCCAGGTCGAAGAGGATCCGCGCAAAGTTCGGTTCATCTTCCACCACCAGGATGCAGCGGGTGGCGAACGGCGCCTTGTCGCGGTCATCAATGAAGCGCGGGATCAGCGCGGCCTCGGCCACCGGCATCGGCGACACCTTGATGGGTGCCGGTGCGGGGGCCGGAGTCACCGCACGCGGCTGTTCCGGCAGCGGCGCGTCTTCATCACGCTCCACATAGTGCTCCGGTATCACCAGGGTAAAGATGCTGCCCTGGCCCGGCTCGCTGGTGACGCTGATGTAACCGCCCAGCAAGCTGGCCAGGTCACGGGAGATAGACAGGCCCAGGCCGGTGCCGCCATACCGGCGGTTGGTGGTGCCGTCGGCCTGGCGAAAGGCTTCGAAGATGCTTTCCTGCTGGTCCGGTGCAATCCCGATGCCCGAGTCGCGCACGGTGAAGGCAATGCCTTCCCCTGGCTGGCGGGAGACCGTCAGGCTGACCTGGCCCTTCTCGGTGAACTTGACCGCGTTGGACAGCAGGTTCTTGAGGATCTGCTCCAGACGCTGGCGGTCGGTGTACAGCATGTGCGGCGAACCTTCCTGGACCTCCACCTGGAACCCCAGCTTGCGGTCGGCCGCCAGCGGTTCGAACATGCCGCGCAAACCATCCACCAGACGCGCAACACTGGTGTTCTCCGGACGCATCTCCAGCTTGCCGGCCTCGACTTTGGAGATGTCGAGGATGTCGTTGATCAGGTTAAGCAGATCGTTGCCGGCCGAGTAAATCGACTCGGCAAACTTGACCTGCTCGGCGCTGAGGTTTTCCTGGGGGTTCTCCGCCAGCAACTTGGCCAGGATCAACGAGCTGTTGAGCGGTGTGCGCAGCTCATGGGACATGTTGGCAAGGAACTCGGACTTGTACTTGCTGGAGCGCTGCAACTCGTCGGCGCGCTCTTCCAGCTCGATCTGTACCCGATTGAGCTGGACGTTCTTCTCGTCCATGGCGTCGCGCTGTTCGGCCAGGGTCTGGGTCTGTTCGGCCAGTTGCTCGTTGGTCTGCTCCAGCTCTGCCTGCTGGGTTTCCAGGTGGGCCTGGGATTCCTTGAGGATGCGCGACTGTTCTTCCAGCTCTTCGTTGGCGGTCTTGAGCTCTTCCTGCTGCACTTGCAGTTCTTCATTGAGCTGCTGGGTTTCAGCGAGTACTTCCTGCAAACGCTGGCGATAACGGGCGGCTTCGATGGAGGTGCCAATGTTGTCGGCAATCAGCTCCAGCAATTCCACGTCACGCTCGTCCAGCTCGCGCAAGAAGCCCAGCTCGATCACCCCGTTGACCCGGCCATCATCGCTGGTGGGCACCACCAGCACACTGCGGGTCGGGCCCTCGCCCAGGCCGGAACTGACCTTGAAGTAGTCCACCGGCACATCGTCCAGGCGAATCAGGCGGTCCTGGCGGGCCGACTGGCCGACGATGCCTTCATCGTTGTAAATCGACTGTTCCTGCTGCTCTTGCTCACGGGAGAAGCCATAGGTGGCCACCCGTGTGAGGCCGCCGTGCTCTTCACGCACGTACAGCGCCGCGACCGCCGAGCCCATGTATTGGGCAAAGAACTGCAACACGTTGCGACCCAGCATGTTCAGGCTCAGTTGGCCCAGCACCTGTTCGGCCAGTTCGGTCTGGCCGTTGCGCAGCCAGGCTTGCTGTTCAAGGCGCTTGGCAATCCTCTGTTGCGACTCGAGGTTTTCGCTGTAACTCGTTGATAGCTCAAGTAGATTCTTTCTTCCGATATACGCCAGGATGCCGCTCAGCCCGAGCACAAACACCAGGTACAGGCTGACACTGATGATGGTGGTGCGAGTGACGTCTTCATTGCGGGTGATGCGGAACTGTTGCTCCATCGCCACCGCCCGGTCGTATTCCTTGCGGATCTCATCCGTCAGGCTCTTGCCACGCCCGGCTTTCACGGCCGAACGGTAATCGCCGTTCTGGCGCTGCATGTCAATCATCGACTGGGCGTAGGTGTTCCACGCCATTTGCAGCGACTCCAGGCGCTTGAGTCGGTCTACCTGCTCCGGGTTGTCCGCCACCAGCTCCTGCAGGTTGCGCAAGTCGGAAATGATCCGCGGCTTGGCCACTTCATACGGGTCGAGGAAGTGCTCGTCGCCGGTGATCAAAAAGCCGCGCATGCCGGTTTCCAGGTCAACCGTCAGCTTGGAGGTTTCGTTGAGGTTGTTGATCACCCGGTCGGTGTGCTCCACCCACTGGATCACCGACAGCAGGTAAGTGATCAGGCACACGAAAAACACCGCGCTGAGCACGCCGACGCCCAGCGGCAACGCCACGTTGCGGCCCAGCAGTTTACGGAAGCTTTTCTCATCGACTGACGACGCGGGAGTCATGGGCATGCCTTGGCCAAGTGCGGAAAAACGAGGAGTTTGCCCCAAAGTCGCGCCGCAACGCTATTTTTCTGCCGGAATTGGTCTAATTGACTGCGTAAGTCATTGAAAAATCGACGAGTGCCCGTGGTTTTCTACAGGTTGCAATTGACCGTGTTCCTCGCACACAACGGCGCCTGTAGCTGCGCCCTGTAGACACAGCACAATTTAGTAACACTGGAGGACATTCCTACACATACGCGGCACAATGTCTCCCCTGTTTCGGGAACTTGCCGAGATTGACGCAACTCATTAGAGGATGGTCTTTCAACCGATCAAGACCTGCACCCCTCAACTTCTCGGGAACCCTGACTATGTCCGCCGCAGCCTCCACCATCCTTGTCGTCGAAGACGATGCCATCGTGCGTATGCTGATCGTCGATGTCCTCGAAGAGCTGGAATTCCAGGTGCTTGAAGCGGCCGATGCCGAAGCGGCGCTGGGCATCATCGGCAATACCGCGCAGGTCATCGACCTGATGATGACCGATGTCGGCCTGCCCGACATGGACGGCAAGCAACTGGCCATCAAGGCCCGCGAATTACGTCCAGCCCTGCCCATTCTGTTTGCCAGTGGCTATGCCGAAAACATCGACGTGCCAGCTGATATGCAGGTGATTGGCAAGCCGTTCTCGATCGATCAGTTGCGTGACAAGGTCAAATCGATGCTGGCCTGAATCCATCCCCTTCAATGCCGCCCTCTCGTGGCGGCATTTTCGCGCCCGTTGCAGGCCTGCAAACATTCCATGACGCCCCTCGCCAACCCACCCTGGGCTTTCGCCTGAGCCGCAATCAACGGCTGAGGGATTAACGTGACGTTCGGCCAATAAAACGCGAAACTCCACGCCATCATCTCCCCAACCCCGGTACAGAGTTTAGGAAGGACGCAACAACATGATGACAAAACCGACGCGCCTGCTGTTGGCGAGCCTCTCGATTCTCATGAGCACCGGCGCCTGGGCCGATTTCACCGCCACGCCGAGTGAAGCCCGGGCCATCGCCAAGGAAGCCTACCTGTATGGCTTCCCCGTGGTGGAGATGTACAAGACCCTCTACAGCCAGGCCGTCGACAAGACCGGGCCGAATTTCAAGGCGCCGTTCAACCATATCGGTAACACCGCGCAGGCGATAACCCCCAAGGACACTGCGATCCCCACGCCCAACCCGGACACCCCCAACTCGTTTGTCTGGCTGGACCTGCGGGCCGAACCGGTGGTGCTGACCCTGCCGAAGATCGAAGACAACCGCTACTACGCCGTGCAGTTGATCGACCTCTATACGCAGAACTTCGGCTACCTGGGCACCCGCAGCACCGGCAACAACGGTGGCCACTACATGGTTGCCGGCCCTGGCTGGAAAGGCCAGCAACCGACCAATATCGACCGGGTGGTGTACAGCGAAAGCAACATCGCCTACGCCCTGTACCGCACGCAATTGTTCGATGAGAAGGACCTGGGCAAGGTCAAGCAGATCCAGGGCGGCTACAAGGTCCAGACCCTGAGCAACTATGTAAACCAGCCCAAACCCGTCAAGCCGCCGAAAATTGCCTGGCCCAAGCCCACGCCGACCATGAGCGACAGCGTGCACCTGTTCCGCTACCTGAACTTCATGTTGGCCTACGCCGCGCCACAGGACAGTGAAAAGGACCTGCTGGCACGGTTTGCGAAAATTGGCGTCGAGGCCGGTAAGCCGTTCGACCTCAAGGCACTGACCGTTGAGCAACGCAAAGCTTTGGATGACGGCATCGCCGACGGCAAGGCCGAGTACGCAGCCTTCAAGAAGGACAAGATCGACACCCACCAGGTAACCAGTGGTGACCTGTTCGGCAACCGCGACCATCTGCAAAACAATTACCTGTACCGCTACGCCGGCGCCAACGTGCACCTGTTCGGCAACTCCGGCGATGAAACCGCCTACCTGCGTTACTCCGTGGACAGCGAAGGCAAACCCGCCAACGGCGCCCGTCACAGCTACACCCTGCACTTCGCCAAGGACCAGTTGCCACCGGCCGGCGCCTTCTGGTCACTGACCATGTACAACGCCAAGACCAAGCTGCTGACGCCCAACCTGAAGAAGCGCTACCTGCTCACCTCGGGGATGATGCCCAGCTTCAAGCTTGATGCCGACGGCGGGCTGACGCTGCTGGTGGCGCACCACGAGCCGCCGAAAGCCGAACAGAGCAACTGGCTGCCGGCACCTCCCGGCCCGTTCTACGCCCTGTTGCGCATTTACCTGCCCAAGCCTGAAGTGGGTAACGGTCAATGGAAACAGCCCCCGCTGACACCGATCAAGTAGGTTCTTATCAGCTGATGCCGGCGCGGGTGGATTTGCACGCGCCGGCCCCCCTCCTCGCTTCCGCCGGCAAATTGGCCAATAGCTATCACTGCACCGAGGACAGATTCACCGCAAACAGGTAATGTGCGCGCCATCGCATCACCCGCCAGGAGGGTGATGCCGTTGTTCATGGAGTTGCACCGCACATGAGTTGCTGGAACATCCTCGGCCTGCCTTCCGACGCCGATACCCGCACGATCAAACGCCAATACGCCGCCCTGCTGAAGAAAACCCGCCCGGATGACGATCCCGAGGGTTTCCAACGCCTGCGAGAGGCCTATGAAGAGGCGTTGAACTGGAGCGAATGGCAGCAGGAACCGGATCAGACAGCGGTGCTGGAGCACGTGCCCGCGACCGTCGCTGCCGAGACCCTGCAACAGCAGTATCAGCAAGCCCTGGCAACCGGCAGCGGGCTGGCGTTTGAGGTCACCCTGCTGCAACGCATCGTCGACACCCAGGATGTCAGCCTTGACGACCGCCAATGGGCCTTTGAAACCTTCCACTGGCTGAGCGCCTGGCAACGCCTGGAACTGCCCGGCGTGCTGATCGAAGCCCTGGAAATGCACAGCAAGGCGGCCCTGCAGAAATCCTTGCGCCTGCCTCTGGAACAGCAGGATGAACCCGGGTTCCTGGCCGCCTATGCGGCGCGCCTGCGCGAACCCTGGATTGACAAGACACCCCATGCGCAGTGGTTCAACACGTGGCTGGCCAAGCTGCTGCTGGACACCCGCTACTGGTCCCCGAGCGTGTTTGAAACTGTATGCGCCGGCCAGGGCTGGCACGGCGGCAGCGATCATGCTTGCCCGCCCGGCGACTGGCCGCAGCTATTGCGGCGCCAGCAAAGCCCGCAGTTTATCGCCCGCCAACGGGAGCTGGCGGCCGAACCTCCCGGCACCCCGCAACAACGCGCCGCGCGCCTGCTGCTGGCACCCATGACCCTGGGCCAGCGCCGCGCCTTCGCCCAACGCCTGAACGCAGACGACTGGGCCGCCTGCCAACGCCTCAGCGCCGATATCTATGCCGACCACCCCACAGTGGCCGCCTCGATGCCCGGCGGTACACCCTACTTCTGGCAAGGCTGGGAGCGGACATTCGACAGTTGGCCACTGGTGCTGGCGACTGTCGTGGGTTGCATGGTGGGCGCCATGATCCATGCCGATTCCCTGGCCGGCAACCTGCTGCAAACCCTTGGCGTCGGCCTGTTGTGGTCGATCCCCATAGTGATGGGCGGCTTCGTGGGGTGGCATGTATGGCGCCCACTGGCTCACCAGTATCGCGTGCTGGATGAGCGCCTGAGCGCCCGGCTTCCGATGTGGTTGAGCCCGACGCGCTTGCCGCTGCTGCCCCTGCGCGACCTGTTGCCGGGCGCGGTGATGATGGCGGCGGCCGGTTACAAAATCGGCCCGGCAGCCAGCGTGGTGCTGCTGCTCGTACTGGCGGCCATCGGCCTGCTCAAGCGGCACACCCGGAAGACCTACACCCCGTGGACGGCCGGCAACAGCCAATGGCCGACCAGCATGATCGCCTTGTGCATCGCCGGGTGCGTGGTGCTGTATGGCGGATTGAAAATGCTCGACGCCCGGCATCAGGTCAATCGCAACCAGGGCTTGCAGCAATGGACCGAACGCCTGTGCAGCCGCCTGCCGGCCACGGCCCAGGAATGCCAGGCACCCGCCACCGAAGCACAATGGTATGGCCAGGAGGCAAAACGATGAATCCGAAATGGTTGGTGCCTATCGGCCTGACATTGGGCCTGGGTTTGATGGGGCTGGCCGGCGCCAGTAAGCAGGTGGCGCAAGTGCAACTGTGGCTGGACAAGCGCGATGGCCCCGAAACCGCCAAGGCCAGCGCCCTGGCGCCGATCATCGACTGCATGAACCGCGTCGACCGGGACTGGCGTCTTTTCTACTACGGCTACACCCATCAGCAATGGTACAGGCCGTCCATCTTCGACGAGCAGACTTACGAGTCCCTCGTGCAGATGGACCGGATCCTCAAAGAGTACGGCGATCACGACGAAGCCCAGGGCCGGGACTTGCAAAACGATATCTGCGCCCAGCGCGTCACCGGCAAGCTTGAGCGCCTGGAACCCGACAGCCCGTTGATCAACGCTGCCGGGCGCTACGTGCTGGCCTTGCAGGACGTCACGCCGCTGACCAACTCGTTCGATTTCTACCAGCGGTACGGCCAGTCGCGCTTTCAACCGCCAGAGGGCCAGGTGGCACAGGCCATGGTCATCAAGGGCGACGCGTATATGGCCGCCTCCACCGAGCTGCGCAAGCGCCTGGAACGCGAGGATGTGCGCCTGCGTCCCGGGCAACTGGCGCTGCTGCAGGCGCGCTTTGGCCAGGACATCAATTGGCACCTGCTCAACTACATGATTGCCGCACGCACGGCCGTGGACGAGTTGGAGCAAGGGGCGTACCTGGCCACCCTGACGCCGCAGACACTCGCGCCGTTGATCGACGCGGTGCAACAGGCGAGCGCCCAGGGCAAGGATTATGCACGCCTGCACCCCGGCAAGCCGCGGGACGAGTTTGCCAACTATCTCTGGCACACCATCACGCCGGCGGCAGACGCCTACCTGCAAGCCTTGCAAACCCTGCAACAGCACTGGCGCGAGCATGGGACGCCGCAGCAACTGAGTGACGATTTTGCCCTCGTCACCCACCGCTACGACGTGTTGCTCAGCTTCTACAACAAACCGGCCCGCAGCACCTTTTGAGGCCTGGCCCTTTTTAAGCGTGAGGTACGACTGACGCGGGCCCGAAGCCAAACTGAAGGCAACCACTGCCCCGATTAACAGTCTTTGACACTTTTCCGACAAAGCTCACAAAGACCCGTGGACGGCCCGCCCCTAGCATTCGAGCATCCAAACCACCCCTCGGGTGCTCATCATGTTCCGCACATTGCGCAGTATCCCGCTGCTGGGTTGCCTGCTGGGCAGCCTCGGCTGCCACGGCCAACCGCCTGCCCCGCCGCCGATCCCCAAGGGCGACTACAGCGCAATCATCCGTTACCTGCAAAAACGCATTCCCGTGGAGATGGCCCGGCAAAACATCGCCGGCGTGTCCATCGCCCTGGTCAACGGTCAGGAGCTGATCTGGGCCCACGGGTTCGGCGTTGCCGACAAGGCCCTGGGCAAACCGGTCACGCCTAATACCGCGTTCCGCGCCGGCGCCCTCTCCAAGCTGCTCACCGCCACCGCTGCCCTGCAACTGGTGGAGCAACAGCGCCTGGCCCTCGACGCGCCAATTCAGGACACCCTGCGGGAATTCTACGTACGCTCGCGCTTTCACTCCGACCAGGCCGCCGCCGACCGCGACATCACCCTGCGCCGCCTGCTCAGCCACCAGTCCGGCTTGCCCAGCGAACACCTGCGGGATGTGAACAACACCTTCGCCATGGGCCAGATGCCGATGCGCGTTTCCGGCGTATGGCTGAGCACCCCACCGGGCACCCAGGTGGCCTATTCCAACCTCGGCTACGCCCTGGCCGGCGCCGCCATCGAGCGCAGCAGCGGGCAGGATTTCGAGACCCGCCTGCAAAGCAGCCTGCTCAAGCCCCTGGAGATGAATCAGTCCAGCTTCATCGGCACCGGCGCGCAACCGGGCTTCCGCGCAAGGGGTTATGAAGACGGCACCGCCAGCCCCGACGCCCAGGTACGCGACCTCGCCGCCGCCGGCTTGTGGGCCAGCCCCAAAGACCTCAGCCACTACGTGCAAATGCTCTTCGCCCGGGGCCTCTATAAAGGCAAACAGGTACTGGGCAGCCCGTCGATCGATGAAATGTTCACCCAGCAAAACACCGGCAACGCCCTGGACTTCGACTGCCAGATGGGCCTGGGGTGGTTTCTCGCGCCCTGTGGTGACGAGCCGGTCGGCCCCGGCATTCGCACCTTCCAGCACAGCGGTGGCGGGGATGATTTCGCAGCGCAATTGACGATGCTCCCGGACCAGCAACTGGCCGTGATCGTGATGGCCAACGACAGCAACGCCGAAGAGATGGTGGTGTCCCTGACCACCGACACCCTGCGCCTGATGCTTCAGGCCCAGACCGGCGACCCGGTGTGTGCCGACAACTGCCAGGAGCCCGCCCACGGCCTGAAGATCCGCCAGGTGCCCGCCGCCATCGACCGCAAGCGCCTGGCCGGTTTCTACGCCACGGCCTGGGGCGTTTTCCGCATCAAGGACGACAACGGCAAGTTGTATGGCGAGCTGGCCGACACCCGCTTCGAACTGTTGCGCGACGGCCATGGCTGGCTACGGGCGCAGCAGAAATTCCTCGGCTTCTGGCTCAAGGACCTGGGCGAACTGGGCCGCGTGCAACTGGATGTAGTGACGGTGCAAGGCCGCCAGATGCTCACCGCCCGCAGCCACGGCCAGCGCGTGCCCGTGGGCGAGCGCATCGAACAGACGCCATTGACCACCGCCTGGGCCGACACCATCGGCACCTATCAGGTGCTCAACACCCATGAACCCGACGCACCGCTGAGCGGCATCAGCGTACGCCTGGAAAACGGCTTCCTGGTGATCCGCGGCCAACTGCACGACCAGCCCCTCACCGACTACATCCTGCTGCCCGTGGACAACGCCCACGCGGTGCTTGCCGGCAACGGCTATGGCCTGGGCGACACCGTGAGCCGCCAGGTCAACGGCCTGAGCGCCTCCGGCTACCACTTCAAACGTACCGATTCTCCCCACAACCCATTGAGTCTGTGACCTCACATGAAGACCCTCCTGCGTTCAAAACACCTGTGCCTGTCCCTGACGTCGCTGTGCCTGCTGGCCAGCGCCGACACCCTGCTGGCCGACGATTGGGAATACACCCTCAAGGCCGGCGTGGCCAACCTGCCCCGCTACAGCGGCAGCGACGAGCGGGTGACCGCGCCGGTGCTGGGGGCGGCCATCGTCAGCCCATGGGGGATTTTCCTCGACACCGACAAGGGCCTGGGCTGGGGGTATGACGGTGGTGGCGCGAGCTTCAGCGCCTACGTCGGCGCCAGCGGCTCACGCAAGGACGAAAGCAAAAGCGGGCGCCCGGGCTCGAAGAAGCTCAAGGGCATGGGCGAGATCAAGACCCGCGCCCAGGTGGGCGTGAGTGGCAGCTATAACCTGGGCGGCGTGATAATCGGTGCAACCCTGGAACATGCGCTGAAAGAGGATGACCACAAGGATTCGGGCAAGGCCTTCACCCACCTGGAACTGAGCCTGGGCACCAACCTGTATGACGGCGACTACGGTTCGCTGGATGCCAGCCTCAGCAGCCATTTTGGCGACAGTAACTACATGCAGACCTGGTACGGCGTCACCACCGGGCAGGCCGCGCAGAGTCGCTTCAAAGCCTACAAGGCCAGCGGCGGCAATATCAGCAACGGGATGAATTTGGTGTGGAGCCTGCCGATCAGCGAGCACACCAAGTTCTCGACCTTG
This sequence comes from Pseudomonas sp. BIGb0558, assembly GCF_024807515.1. Lineage (NCBI taxonomy): Bacteria > Pseudomonadati > Pseudomonadota > Gammaproteobacteria > Pseudomonadales > Pseudomonadaceae > Pseudomonas > Pseudomonas sp. BIGb0558. Next base: position 5,385 of record NZ_JANUEW010000055.1, on the reverse strand, counting down.
CTGGATGTGCAGTACCTGGCTGACAAGGCCGGGCAGAGCCCGATTGTGGAGCGACGCTTGCAGACCTCGGTGATGGGGATGGTCGAGTACACCTTCTAATTGGGTAACCCAATCAAAAATGTGGGAGCTGGCTTGCCTGCGATGCAGGCACCTCGGTCTTTCAGTGAGACACAGGTGATGCTATCGCAGGCAAGCCAGCTCCCACATCTGATCTCCATCGTTCCTCGCTCGTTACTCGATATACGCCCACGTCATCCGGAACGACGCCCCGCCCCATTCCGAATCCAGCACTTCAACCTGCCCGCCGTGCCACTGGCACACCCGCTGTACCAGCGCCAGGCCCAGGCCGAAGCCACCGGTGCGGCGGTCGCGGCTGGAATCCAGGCGCAGGAACGGCTCGAAAATCTTCGACCGCCCCTCCACCGGCACCCCGGGGCCGTCGTCGTTCACCCGTACTTCATAGCCGGCACCAAACTTCACCAGCGACACCTCCACGCGCCGGTCGGCGTAGCGAATCGCGTTGCGCAACAGGTTGATCACCGCCCGTGCCATAAAACGCGGCTCGATGCGGATGTAGTCGACTTCACAGGTGCGCAGCAGCAACTGCACCCCTTCCGCCTCGGCCTCCAGGGCCACGCTGCCGATCACGCTGTCGAGCCAGCTGTGGGCCTCGATGCTTTCCCGGGTGATCTGCGTGGCGCCGCGTTCCAGGCTGGCGTAGGTCAACAGTTCGGAGACCATTTCTTCCAGCTCGCCAAGGTCGGCGTACATGTCGGCGATCAGTGGGCCGCTTTGGCGCAGGTCGGCCTGTTGCTTGAGCTGGTCCAGCTCAAACGACAGTCGCGCAATCGGCGTGCGCAGTTCGTGGGAGACCGCATTGGTCAACTCGCGCTGGTTAGCGATCAGGCTTTCGATGCGCTCGGCCATCTGGTTGAAGTGCCCCGCCAGCTCGCGCACCGTGGAGCGGCGCGGCAGCAGGATGCGTGAGCCGAGGTCGTTGTCGCCGAAACGCTGGGCCGCCAGGCGGATGTGCTCCAGGTCACGCCAATGGGGGCGTACCCAGAAATACAAGACGATTGCCAGGCACAGGCCCAGGAAGCCATACGCCCACATGTACAGCCACTTGGGCTCTTCCGGCAGCTTGATTTCGAGCATCTGCGGGCCGCCATCAATGTCCACCAGGAACTCCATGAAGTCCCCGCGCACCAACAATTGCCCAGCGGCCAGAAGCTGTTTTTCACGCTCGGTCATCGCCAGTTCGTCACGCTGTACCAGCTTCAGCCGCAGCCCATAGTGCGGCTGCAACTCGGCCAGGCGTGCGGCCCGCGCTTCGCCCGTCACCGGCCGCAACTGCTCCACCAGCCCATAGGCCGGGCCGCGCAAGGCTTCGCGGTTGTAAGTTTCGTTGGCCTCCGGCAGCAGCTCATCGAAGGTGTAGTTCACCAGCCAGATCGCACCCGCCAAGCCAATGGCCAGGATGATATACAGACGCAGAAACAGCCGTAACATCTAGACCTCCCACGCAAACGGATTGAACAGGTAGCCCTTGCCCCAGATGGTCTTGATGCACACCGGCTCGCGAGGGTTGTCATTGAGCTTGCCGCGCAGCTTGCTGATGTACACGTCGACACTGCGGTTGAGCCCGTCGAAGGCGATCCCGCGCATGCGGTTGAGGATGTCATCACGGGAGAGGATCTTCCCGGCGGCGCTGGCCAGCAACCACAGCAGTTCGAATTCCATGGTGGTGAGGTCGATCTTCTCGCCGCCCAGGCTGACCACCCGGCAACTGCGGTCGATGGCCAGCCGGCCGAACTCAAGGGAGCCGCGCACCGTGGGTTCCGGGGTCTGGCGGCGTTGCAGGGCGCGCAGGCGGGCCAGCAGCACCGGCGGCTTGATCGGCTTGATCACGTAGTCGTCGGCGCCGGACTCCAGGCCCAGAATGTGGTCCAGGTCGTCTTCCTTGGCGGTCAGGATCACGATCGGCGTGTCGGACACGTTGCGGATTTCGCGGCACACATGCAGGCCGCTCTGGCCCGGCAGCATCAGGTCGAGCACGACGATCTTGGGCTTGAACTCCAGGAAGGCCGCCAGCGCCAGGTCACCCCGGTGCACGGCCAGCACCTCGAAGCCATGCTGGGACAGGAAATGGGCGATCAGCCCTGCCAGCTTCTGATCGTCCTCCACGAGCAAGACCTTGCCGAGACCCAAGTTATCCATAAATTTCCAGTGCACGCGCGGATTGAAGTGTGCGCATTATAGGTGGCAAGCAGGCAGACTAAAGCAGCTGGCCATCATTGGCCGACGAAGCTTCATGCTTTTAAGAGTTTTTAACAAATAGCCTGCAATCTTTAACGCCATCACAGGGAGTTGTATGCGCAAGGATTACCTGGCGTTCTTCATTTCGTTGTTCCTGTCACGTCTGGCCGACCAGATTCTGTTGTTCATTGTGCCGTTGATCGTGTTCCAGACCACCAATAGTGTGTCCTGGGCCGGCCTGGCATTTTTTGTCGAATCTCTGCCGCGTTACCTGGCGTTCCCGGTGTGTGGGGCATTGTGCGACAAGTATCCTGCCGTGCGCATCCTGCATATCAGCCAGGCTTACCGGGCGCTGGCCTGTGTGGCGGCGGTGCTGTTGTACGGGATGTTCGACGGAATCTACTGGATCGTGATGCTTTCAGCGCTATGCGGGGTGTTGACCACCCAGGGCATCATGGCTCGGGAAGTGTTGCTGCCGCATATCTTCAAGCACTACAGCTATGCCAAGACCTTGTCCTATTCGCAGATCGCCGACCAGACCGGCTTGGTACTGGGGCCGCTGGTGGCAGCATTGATGCTGGGCGTATGGGCCTGGCACTGGGTGGTATTGGGGGTTGCCGGGCTGTTTTTGCTGGCGGACCTGGCAATGCGCATCTGGCAACGCAACACCACGGTCAACTTGGAGACTTTCGAGCAACACAACGACATCTGGCTGCAGCCGCTGCGTATCGCCTTCGGGCATATCCGCGCGTTGCCGGAGCTGAAAAAAATCATCGCCCTGGCGGTGGGCGTAAACCTGATTATCGGCGTCACCCTCGCCACCTCGGCGGCGCTGGTAATTGGCCAATATGCAGCCGGCAAGGACACTTACGCCGGGCTGCAGGCGGCGGGTGCGGTGGTGACCATCGCCATCCTGTTCTACCTGGCGCGCGCATCCCTGCCGCTGAAGGTGCTGGGCGGCTTGTCGTATTCGATGATTGCCGTGGGCGCGCTGATCACCGCCATCAGCCCGAATATATGGGCTTATACGGTGGGTTTCCTGCTGGTGACCGGTTTCGACAAGATGTTCAACGTGTACATCCGCAGCACCCGCCAACGGGTGATTCCGGTCCAGGATTTTGGCAAGACGGTGGGTGTGCTGACCTTGCTCAACAACCTCTCGCAGCCATTGGCCGGGTTGCTGATTGCACTGCTGGCGGCGCCGCTGGGGACGCAGACGGTGATCCTGCTGCTGGCCGGGATCACCGCGCTGATCGGTGTAGCGGTCGCGTCAGGCTGGCACGCCACTGTGAAAGCGGAACTCGACGTCGGGTGACTCGATCAACTCCTGCTCGGCGGCGCGCACCCGGTCGATGACCTGGGCAATGTCCTTGGCGTCGCCGTACTGGTAAGCCAGTTTCAGGTAACCCTGGAAGTGCCGGGCCTCGCTTTTCAACAGGCCAAAGTAGAACTTGCCGAGTTCTTCGTCCAAATGCGGCACCAGCGCTTCGAAACGCTCGCAACTGCGGGCTTCGATAAACGCGCCGACCACCAGCGTATCCACCAGTTTTACCGGCTCATGGCTGCGCACCACTTTGCGCAAACCCGAGGCATAACGGCCGGCGGACAACTGACGCAGCTCAATCTTGCGCTTCTTCATCAGGCGCATGACTTGCTCATGGTGCACCAGCTCTTCCCGGGCCAGGCGCGACATCAGGTTGATCAGGTCGACGTGGGAATGGTACTTGGCGATCAGGCTCAAGGCGGTGCTGGCGGCCTTGAATTCACAGTTCTTGTGGTCGATCAGCAGGGTTTCCTGGTCGGCCAACGCGGCCTGTACCCAGCCGTCGGGGGTGCGGCAACCGAGGAATTCGTGGATTTCTGGCAGGTTCATCGGGCTCACGGGCAAAGATTCACAAAAGGGCCGCGATTATACCGACCACGCCGCAGACCACCAGCCACCGGGCTTGATGTGCATCAACATGACGTGTGCCGGGCAGCAACTATAGTTGTTCAACGCCCGCCCTTTTTTGGAGAACCCGACCATGCAAGCTATCCGCAGCATCCTGGTGGTGATCGAGCCCGAGCATTCGGAAAGCCTGGCCCTCAAGCGCGCCAAGCTGATTGCCGGGGTGACAGGGGCGCACCTGCATCTGTTGGTGTGCGACAAGAAGCACGAGCATTCGGCGATGTTGAGCCTGCTCAAGGCCGGGTTGCAGGAGGATGGCTACAGCGTCACCACCGAACAGGCGTGGAATGACAGCCTGCATGAAACCATCATCGACGTGCAGCAGGCAGAGGGTTGTGGGTTGGTGGTCAAGCAGCATTTCGCCGACAGCCCGTTGAAAAAGGCGCTGTTGACGCCTGCCGACTGGAAGCTGATGCGTTACTGCCCTACTCCCGTTCTGTTGGTGAAAACCTCCAAGCCGTGGGCTGGCGGGGTGATTTTGGCGGCTATCGATGTGGGGAATTCCGATGCCGAGCACCAGGCGCTGCATAATTCGATCATTGATCACGGGTTTGATATCGCCAGCCTGGCCAAGGCGCAGTTGCATGTGATCAGTGCGCATCCTTCGCCGATGCTGTCGGCGAAGGATCCGGTGTTTCAGCTCAAGGAGACGATCGAGGCGCGCTACCGTGAGCAGTGCAAGGCGTTTCAGGCGGAGTTTGATATTGATGACACCCACCTGCATATCGAGGAAGGGCCGGCGGATGTGTTGATTCCTCATGCTGCGCATAAGTGGCAGGCGGCGGTGACCATTATCGGTACCGTGGCGCGTACGGGGATTTCGGGGGCGTTGATCGGGAATACGGCGGAGGTGGTGCTGGATGCGGTGGACAGTGATGTGTTGGTGCTTAAGCCGCAGGAGTTGATGGATCACTTGGAAGAGCTGGCTAATGGGTGATGCCTGGTATGGGGGCATATCCGTTATTTAGGTAACGGCTAGTATTGGTTCCGCTCTTACAGCGGGTCACTTTTGAAAGGAGCCCAAAAGTAACCAAAAGGCTCTTGCCCCACCACTCGGCACCTCGCTAGGGCTCGGTGTGCCCTCAGCTCCGGTATTACTCCGCGGGCCGCCGCGACGGGGCGTCCCTGCCCCGTCGCGGCTAAACCGGCGTCCTGCCGGTTTACCCGCTCCGTACTACCTG
>NZ_JANUEW010000054.1:0-31473 GCF_024807515.1 Pseudomonas sp. BIGb0558 | reverse complement strand
CACACCGAGCATTAGCGAGGTGCCGAGTGGTGGGGCAAGAGCGTTTTGCTTACTTTTGCGCTTTTCAAAAGTGAGCCGCTGTAAGAGCGGAACCATAAGTGGCCGTTACCGCAGCAACGGATATGTACACCGCCCAAAAACCAGCCTACCGCAAGGGCCCCAAAACCTGCCGATACCGCTCCACCCCCTGGCCCGTCTCCCGCACCAGAACCACCTCAAGCCCCTGCGGATCCTCCCGCTGATTCCCGCTCAACTGCCGCCACCCCTTATCCCAAACCCTGACCTGCAAATCCCTGACCTGCCCAAGCACCGCCACCGCATCCCGGGGCGCAGGCAGCGGATACCGATCCCGCGCCGGAGCCGCCGCCCGGTACAGCGTGTCGCCCTTGAGCCACCACCGCACCCGCTGCAACCCATCCCCAGGAATCGGCGCACTTCGGATCACCTCCAGCCGAAACCCCTTGCTGTCCGAACTCCTCACCGACACCGCCGCCAACCCCCCAGGCTTCGGCGCCTCATCACTCACAGGCGGCCCCAACTCAACCCCCGCGCGCAAACTCACATCCAGCTGCAGCTGATTCAGCGCCCGCAACAACACCTCGGTCTGCTCACTGCTGGCCTGCAAATGCTGATCCGCCCGGGTCACACTGTCCAACCCGCGCCAGGCAATCACACTGACCACCGCCATCAACATGATCGCCACCATCACCTCGATCAGCGTAAAACCCTTCTGGTCACTCATGGCTCACCACCCGCAACAACCCCGCCGCATCCCGTTGCACGCTCAAGCTGTGCTGCCCATCCGACAGCACCACCCGCACCGGCGGGTTCACCCATTCAGCATCCAGCACCAGGATTTTCCCGGGCTCGACGCGCACCTGCATCGGCGTGTTGTCCCAGGCCCGTGGACGCAGTTGCTGATCCCCGCTGAAGTTCTCCAACCCCAACCCATCATCCGTAACGCGGCTGAAGCGAAACCCCTTGGCATCCGCCCGCCAGGTGATCGCTCGGCCATCCGCGCGGGCCTCGGCCTGGGCCACCTGCAACAGCTGGCTCAAGCGCTCGGCATCCTTGCGCAGCAGGTGCAGCGGATCAGGCTTGATGCTCAGGCTGATGGCCGCACTGGCGATGCCGATGATCACCAGCACCACCATCAACTCGATCAACGTGAAGCCCTGCTGTTTCATTTTTTGCTCCCTGACGGACCACTGAAATAAAAAGGTGTGAATTGCCCTGTAGCCTGAGGCAACGGACAAACAGGAGGTCCCGCCCATGGCATTCATCCATCGTTTTTCACCCGCCCACGGCGTGCAGGCTGTGGCGTTGCTGGCAGCGCTGGCCGGGGTGGCGACCTGGACGCCGCTGCTGCTCACCTCGGCCGAGTCCCACACCCCGCAGGCCGCGCCCCAGGCCTTGGCCGCCCGCAGTGACAACCCGGCGCTGCAGTGGTTTTCCAATACCCCGGCGGTCATGCAGATCAAGGTTTCCGGTGTGCTTGCCGGGGCCCGTGGTGCGGTGGCGATCCTCAGCCTCAACGACGGCCCGCCCCGCAGCTTTTTGTTGGGTGAACGCCTAAGCCCCGGGGTGCGTCTGACGGCCATTGAAGGCGATAGCGTGGAGATTGAGCGCGGTGCGGAAAAAATCCGCGTGCCCCTCGACAAGTTGCCCGACGCTCCGGCCTTGCCAAGCCTCACTCGGCAGTAACCGCGCGCGGTAGCGGCGGGCGCCCCAGTACGGTCTCCAGGCGTGCCAGGGGCGGCGCTTCACGGGTCGCGTCCAGCACCATCACGCTGACCTGGAACAGGCGCCCATCCGGCCCGTTGCTGATGGTCTGTTCGCAACGCAGTTTCAGCCGACCCTGGTCGCAGTCGAACGTCTTGCGCCCCGGGCTCACCCGACCTTCCAGACGCAGTTCCGCCAGGCGACTCTGGGCCGCCAGCAACGCCATCGACTTGTCCCGCAGCAGGCCATTGCTGGTGGTCATCAGGCCGGCCACGCGCGCGGCGGCGGCCATGGCCACGGCGATGATCGCCAGGGCCACCAACACTTCAATCAGGGTGAAACCGTGCTCGTTGCGGGGGCCGCCCATGGCGTACTCAAAACCGGGAAACAAGCCCGCAGACTAGCCCCGGGAGTTGACCGATTGGCGACCAAAGCTCCCGAGGATTTTCAACACGACTGACATGTGTTCTTGCAACACTGCGCCACGAAATGCACTCAAGCCAAGGAATGTCGAGATGGATATCGCACACTTCACGTCCCCGCGCCGGCAGCGCGGTTTCACCCTGATCGAGATCATGGTGGTCGTGGTGATTCTGGGGATTCTGGCGGCGCTGGTAGTGCCAAAAGTACTCGACCGCCCGGACCAGGCACGGGCCACGGCGGCCAAGCAGGACATTGGCGGGCTGATGCAGGCCCTGAAACTCTACCGCCTCGACCATGGCACTTATCCCAGCATGAACCAGGGTCTGAAGGTGTTGGTGGAGCGTCCGGCAGATGCAAAAAACAGCAACTGGCGCGCCTACCTCGAACGCCTGCCCAATGACCCGTGGGGCAACCCGTATCACTACCTCAACCCGGGGGCCAACGGCGAGGTGGATGTGTTCTCTCTCGGCGCCGACGGGAAACCAGACGGCGACGGCGTGAACGCCGACATCGGCTCCTGGCAGTTGTAAGGCCGGCGATGAACAGCCATTCGCCCCCAGCGGCGAAGCAGCGCGGCATGGCGATTATCAGCGCCTTGCTGATCGCGGCCGTGGTCGCAGTGATTGCCGGCGCCATGCTCACCCGGCAAACCGTATTCACCCGCAGCCTGGAAGCCGAGCAACTGCGCATCCAGGGCCAGTGGCTGCTGAGTGGCGGCCTGGAGACCAGTCGCCAACGCCTATGGGACGCGCGCCGCCAGGACGTATTGACCCGGCTCGATCAACCGTGGGCACGGCCCATTGGCGGTGCGTTCGAGGGGCGGATTGAAGACGAGCAGGGCAAGTTCAACCTGCGCAACCTGGTGACCCAACAACAGCCAGACGCCGTGCAATTGCAGAGCTTCGAACGCCTGTGCCAATTGATCGGTATCGACCTTGCCGTGAGCCGCCGCATCAGCCGGCGAGTGATCGACTCCTATGACCAGCGCGTAGGCACAGCCTCATTCACGGGCGGCTTCAACAGCAGCCGCGACACCTCGCCCGGTGCGGCAGCACAAGTGACTCCGGCCAGGTACCCGATGTTGCGCAGCCTCGCCGACCTCAGCGCAATCGAAGGCCTCGACCCGCGCCAGCTGCGGCGCATGGCGAGCTACGTCAGCGTGCTGCCCGGCAATACCTGGGTCAACGGCAATACCGCCAGCGCCGAGGTGCTCAGTGCCGTGGTGCCGGGGCTCAGCCTGTCGCACGCCAAGGCGCTGGTGGCCGAGCGTGATGGCGGGCGCTGGTTCGTCAATCGTGGGGATTTCGTCAACCGCTTGCGCATGCCCCAGGTGGCGGTGGACACGGTGCAGGTAGGCATCACCAGCGAGTGGTTCCGCGTGCAGGGCCAGGCCCGCCGCGAGCAGCGTCGGGTCACCCTGGAGGCGTTGCTGTATCGCCCTGAAGACCGTCAGCCCCAGGTGATCTGGTCGCGGGTGGGCGTATGAAGCGTTTGCGCATTGCGTTGCCGCCGCTGGATGAACTGAACACCGAGAGTCCGGTGCAGTTCGCCTGGCTGGACCGCGCCGGGCAGGTCAGCCAGCAAGGGCAGGGTAGCCTCGCGCAATGGGCCAACACCCAGGTGGAGTTTTTCCTGCATCCGCGTGACAGCCTGTTGACCAGCCTTGAACTGCCGCAACTGCCTTCCGCCAGGGTCGACGACGCGGTGACCTGTGCGGCCCAGGCCCTGATCCTTGGCCCGGTGGAATTGATGCATGTGGCCCACGGCCCACGGGAAAGCACTGGCCTGGTGCAGGTCGGCTGGTTGCCCAAAAGCGGCCTTGAACAGCTGGCCCGGATAGCGGCCCAGTTGAAGATCAAAGTGCGCGGCCTGTACCCGGCGCCCTACGCGCTGCCCGTCGGCGGGCAACCGAGCGCCGCCTTCAGCGATGGTTATTTGCTGCTGCGTCATGGCGTGCAGTTGGGCGCAGTGCATCCTCTGGGACAGCAGGCGCTGGATGATCTGCTCGCCACCGGCGTCGAGGTGCAGAACGTGACCGGCGATGCCCGTTGGAGCGGTGCATTGCCGGGCTGGGGCTTGCATGGTCGGCTGCAACAAGCGGCCAGCGGCGGCTGGGGCAGGGCACTGGCCTGTACGGCGCTGGCGGTCGCCATCTGGACCCTGGGCCTGAACCTCTACGCCGCCCGCCAGGTCGACGAAGGCCAACGCCTCAAGGCGCAGATGAGCCAACAGGTGCGCCAGGCTTTCCCCGAACTGCCGGTGATTCTCAACCCGCTGCAACAAGCCCGCCAGCAATTGGCCGCCCGCCAGAGTGGCGCGGCGGCCGAGCCTGGCCAGCGCTTTACCGGCTTGCTGGCACTGGCCGGCAGCAGCCTGCCGTCCCTGGCGGGCAGCGTCGACAGCCTGACCTACGAACAAGGCCACCTGCAGCTGAGCCTGCTGCCCGACGCCCGCAGCCCGGCCCTGGCCGCTGACGGGCAGGCGCTGCTGGCCCAGGCCGGTTTCAGCGCCAACCGCGACGACCAGGGCTGGACCCTGGGCCCGCTCACCGGCCAGGTTGAAGCTGAGGCGGACGATGAGGCCGAAGATGAATAAGCGCTTGCAGCTCCTGCGCAGCCAGGCCCAGGTGTTCTGGAACGGCCTGGCCGTGCGCGAAAAACGTCTGCTGGTGGGCGCCGGCCTGGTGCTGGCCGGCCTGCTGATCTGGTTGCTGTTGATTCAGCCACCGCTGAAGAAGATCGATTACTGGCAGGCCGAAACCCCGAAACTGCGCAGCCAGGCCGAGGCGCTGCAGGTGCTGTTGCAGGGCGTCGCCACCGCCCCGCGCAGCGGTGATCTGGAAACCGCCTTGCACCAGTCCCTCGACCGCGCCGGGCTGCAGGGCCGCTATCAATTGCAGGCGCAGGAAGCCGGCGGCTGGCGCCTGACCTTTGCGCACGCCCCGGCAGATGCCGTGGTCGACTGGCTGCTGGCCAACCCCCGGCCATTTTCCCTGGAAGTCTCTGAGGCCCGCTTGCAACGCGCAGGTGATGCCACCCCTTCAAACTCGGCCGGCACCTTGTCCGGGACCGTTCGCATGGATCAGGCGCCTGGCGCTAAGGAAGCTTCATGAAGTGGTCATTGCCCAATGCTGCGCCTTTTCGCAAGGTCGCCCCTTTGCTCCTGTTGGCGCTGGGCGCGTGCAGCAACCCCCAACCCTCCAAACCGCTGCTGGTGGACAGCGAACTCGGCCAGCCCCTGGCCGACACTCGGCGCAGCGGCGAAACCACCCTGGACCGCCAGCGTGAACCGCTGCCGCCGCCCCGTGTGCAGCACCCGGTGACCAACAGCGCCCGCAGCCACGCCAGCGCACCGGCCAAGGCGCGCAACCCGTTGGGTGACCAACCGGTGCAACTGAACTTCGTCGACGCCGATATCCAGGCGGTGGTGCGCGCCTTGTCCCGTGCCACCGGCCAGCAATTTCTGGTGGACCCACGGGTGAAGGGCAACCTGACCCTGGTCAGCGAAGGCCAGGTGCCGGCGCACCAGGCCTACGACATGCTGCTGGCGGCGCTGCGCATGCAAGGCTTCAGCGTGGTTGACGTGGGCGGCGTGGCCCAGGTGGTGCCGGAGGCGGACGCCAAACTGCTGGGCGGGCCGATCTACAGTGGCGCCAACCCGGGCGGGCAGGGCATGCAGACTCGCACCTTCCGCCTGCAATACGAAAACGCGGTGAACCTGATCCCGGTGCTGCGTCCCATCGTGTCGCCCAACAATCCGATCAACGCCTACCCGGGAAACAACAGCATCGTCATTACCGACTACGCGGAAAACCTGGCGCGTGTGGCACAGATCATCGACGGCATCGACACCCCGAGCGCCATCGACACCGACGTGGTGAAGGTGCAGAACGGCATCGCCGTGGACATCGCCGCCATGGTCTCGGAACTCCTGGAAACCCAGGGCGCCGACCAGACCCAGAAGATCAACGTGATCGGTGACCCGCGCTCCAACTCCATCATCATCCGCGCCGGCAGCCCGGAGCGCACCGAGCTGGCGCGCAACCTGATCTACAAGCTGGACAATGCCCAGAGCAACCCGAGCAACATGCACGTGGTGTACCTGCGCAACGCCCAGGCGGCCAAGCTGGCGCAGTCGTTGCGGGGCTTGCTGACGGGGGAAAGCGACACCGGTGCCAGTGACAATGCGAGGGGCAAGTTGAGTGCCATGGGCGGCAACACCCAGAGCGGTCAGGGCAACACCCAGAACAGCAGCGGCACGCCCACCGGCAGCGGCACCGCCCTGCCCAGCGGTTACGGCCAGGACCCGACTACTGCTGGCGCATCGACCTCCAGCGACCAGAACACCGCATTCAGCGCCGGTGGCGTGACGATCCAGGCGGACGCCACCACCAACACCTTGCTGATCTCGGCGCCGGACCCGCTGTATCGCAACCTGCGGGAGGTGATCGACATGCTCGACCAGCGTCGCGCCCAGGTGGTGATCGAGAGCCTGATCGTCGAAGTGGGCGAAGACGATGCCAGCGAATTCGGGGTGCAGTGGCAGGCGGGGAACCTGGGCGGGAAGGGTGGCTTTGGCGTGGTCAACCTGGGGGGCAGCGGGTTGAATGCAGCGCCTGCCAGCAAGACCAGCATTGATGTGTTGCCCAAGGGTTTGAACATCGGGCTGGTGGACGGCACGGTGGATATTCCGGGGATCGGCAAGGTGCTGGACCTCAAGGTGCTGGCCCGGGCGCTGAAGAGCAAGGGCGGGACCAATGTGTTGTCGACGCCGAACCTGCTGACCCTGGATAACGAGGCGGCGAGTATTTTTGTGGGGCAGACGATTCCGTTTGTCACCGGCAGTTATGTGACGGGTGGCGGGGGCACCAGTAATAACCCGTTCCAGACGGTACAGCGCGAGGAGGTGGGGTTGAAGCTGAACGTGCGGCCGCAGATTTCCGAGGGTGGGACGGTGAAGCTGGATATTTACCAGGAGGTCAGCAGCGTCGACACGCGGGCTTCGGTGGACGCGGGGACGGTGACGAACAAGCGGGCGATTGATACGAGTATTTTGCTGGATGACGGGCAGATCATGGTGCTTGGCGGGTTGTTGCAGGATGGCTATAGCCAGAGCAATGACGCGGTGCCTTGGTTGGCGGATATCCCGGGGTTGGGGGCGTTGTTCAGGAATGAAAAGCGCAGTGTGACGAAGACGAATCTGATGGTGTTTTTGCGGCCCTACATTATTCGTGACAGTGGGGCGGGGCGCAGTATTACGTTGAATCGCTATGAGTTTATGCGCAGGGCCCAGGGTGGGTTGCAGCCGGAGCATAGTTGGGCGATGCCGGATGTGCAGGCGCCGCAGTTGCCTTCGGTGGATAAGGCGATTCCTGATTTGGGGCCTCGGGCGGTGATTCGCGTGGTGCCGCGGTGATGCTTTTTGGGGGCCGGGATGGTGTACATATCCGTTTCTTCGGTAACGGCTACTTAGGGTTCCGCTCTTACAGCGGGTCACTTTTGGCAAACGCCCCAAAAGTAACCAAAAGGTCTTTGCCCCACCACTCGGTGCCTCGCCTAGGCTCGGCATGCCCGCAATCAGACCCGTCTCCGCGGGCCGCCGCGACGGGCCATCCATGGCCCGGCGCGGCTAAATCGGCATCCCTGCCGATTTACCCGCTCCACCGTGCCTGCTTGCGGCCATCGTGGTTAACGGGGCCCGCAGATCAAAAGCAAGATCAAGAGCACGGCGGCCTGAAAGCCGACCTGAGTGTGGTGAAGCAAAGGCAAAAGCCGCTTTTCTGTAGGAGCTGGCTTGCCGGCGATGCAGGCGACTCGGTGCATCAGGTACACCCAGTTGATGCCATCGCCGGCAAGCCAGCTCCTACAGGGATCGTGCCCGCTTTAGATTTTGATTTTGCTTCACCACACTCAAGCCGGCCTGTAGGCCGCTGTGCTCTTGCTTTTGATCTTGATTTTGATCTTAGGCGCCCCGTTAAACCACGCTGGCCGAACGCAGGTAGTACGGAGCGGGTAAACCGGCAGGACGCCGGTTTAGCCGCGACGGGGCAGGGACGCCCCGTCGCGGCGGCCCGCGGAGTAATGCCTGCGTTCGGGCACACCGAGCATTAGCGAGGTGCCGAGTGGTGGGGCAAGAGCCTTTTGGTTACTTTTGGGCTCTTTTCAAAAGTGACCCGCTGTAAGAGCGGAACCAATCGAAGCCATAACCGAAGGAATGGATATGTACACAACCCAAGGGACACACCCATGAGCCTCCTGCCTTACGCCTGGGCCAAATCCCAACGCATCCTCCTTCACCCAGGACCCCAGGGCCCCACGCTGACCATCTGCCCCTCAACCCCAGGCTGGTCCATCAGCGAAGTCCATCGCCAGTTCGGCCAAACCCCGCTCATCCAGGTGCGCGACGACGAACTCGACGGCCTCCTGGCCAACGCCTATGCCGACACCGGCAGCGCCGCCGCCGTCGTGGGTGCCGCCGAGAACGAGGTGGACCTCGACCGCCTCATGCAAGACATCCCCGAAATCACCGACCTGCTCGACACCCAGGACGGCGCCCCGGTGATCCGCATGATCAACGCCTTGCTCACCCAGGCCGCCCGCGACGAAGCCAGCGACATCCACATCGAACCCTACGAAACCCATTCCGTAGTGCGCTACCGCGTCGACGGCACCCTGCGTGACGTGGTGTCCCCGCGCAAAGCCCTCCACGGCGCTCTGGTCTCGCGCATCAAGATCATGGCCCAACTCGACATCGCCGAAAAACGCCTGCCCCAGGACGGCCGCATCGCCCTGCGCGTGGCCGGCCGCCCCATCGACATTCGCGTCTCCACCGTGCCCACCGGCCACGGCGAACGCGTGGTGATGCGCCTGTTGGACAAACAAGCCGGGCGCCTGCAACTGGAAACCCTCGGCATGGACCCCGACGTGCTCGCCAGGCTCGACAGCCTGATCCGCCAACCCCACGGCATCGTGCTGGTCACCGGCCCCACCGGCAGCGGCAAGACCACCAGCCTCTACGCCGCCCTGGCCCGGCTGGACGCCAGCACCAGCAACATCCTCACCGTCGAAGACCCGGTGGAATACGACCTGCCGGGCATCAGCCAGATCCAGGTCAACGCCAAGATCGACATGACCTTCGCCCTGGCCCTGCGGGCGATCCTGCGCCAGGACCCGGACATCATCATGATCGGCGAAATCCGCGACCTGGAGACCGCCCAGATCGCGGTGCAAGCCTCGCTCACCGGTCACCTGGTGCTCGCCACCCTGCACACCAACGACGCCGTCTCAGCCGTCAACCGCCTGATCGACATGGGCGTCGAACCGTTCCTGCTGGCGTCCTCCCTGCTCGGGGTATTGGCCCAGCGCCTGGTGCGCCGCCTCTGCCCGCACTGCAAGCAGGAAGACCCGGCAGCGCCCGGCACCTGGCGGCCTGTCGGGTGTGCGCAGTGCAACCAGATCGGCTACAGCGGCCGTACCGGCATCCACGAATTGTTCTGCATCGACGATGCGCTGCGTGGCCTGATCCACCAGGGCGCCGGCGAGCAGGACTTGAGGGCCGCCGCACGCCGGGCCGGCATGTTCAGCATGCGCGAAGACGGCGAGCGCTGGGTGCGCAGCGGCGCCACCGCCCCCGAAGAAATCCTGCGCGTAACACGGGACGCCTGATGAACCGATACCGCTACGACGCTGCCGACGCCAGTGGCAAGCTGGAGTCTGGCCACCTTGAAGCCGACAGCCAGAGCGGCGCCTTTGCCCACCTGCGCAGCCGTGGCCTGACGGCCTTGCGGGTGCAGGTCGAGAACAATCACCCGCAAGCCGGTGGCAGCCGGTTCGGTGCCAAGCTCTCGGACAACGACCTGGCGTGGGCCACCCGGCAATTGGCGAGCCTGCTCGGTGCGAGCCTGCCACTGGAAGCCGCGTTGAGCGCCACCGTGGAGCAAGCCGAGAAAAAACACATCGCCCAGACCTTGAGCGCGGTGCGCGCCGATGTGCGCAGCGGTATGCGCCTGGCCGATGCGCTGGCCGCGCGGCCACGGGATTTTCCGTCGATCTACCGGGCGCTGATCGCGGCAGGGGAGGAGTCCGGCGACCTGGCCCAAGTCATGGAGCGTTTGGCCGACTACATCGAGGAACGCAACAACCTGCGGGGCAAGATCCTCACGGCGTTTATCTATCCGGGGGTGGTGGGGCTGGTGTCCATCGGCATCGTGATTTTCCTGCTCAGCTACGTGGTGCCCCAGGTGGTCAGTGCGTTTTCCCAGGCGCGCCAGGACCTGCCGGGGCTGACGCTGGCGATGCTCAATGCCAGCGATTTTATCCGTGCCTGGGGCTGGCTGTGTTTTGCCGGGATCGTGGGCGGTTTCTGGAGTTGGCGCCTGTACCTGCGCAACCCCGTGGCGCGGTTGAACTGGCACAGCCGGGTGCTGCGCCTGCCGCTGATCGGGCGCTTTGTGCTGGGGCTCAATACCGCACGGTTTGCCTCGACCCTGGCGATTCTCGGCGGCGCCGGCGTGCCGTTGTTGCGCGCCCTGGAAGCGGCGCGCCAGACATTGTCCAACGACCGCCTGAGCCAGTGCGTCACCGACGCCACCGCCAAGGTTCGCGAAGGGGTCAACCTGGCCCCGGCGCTGGCGGTGGAAAAAGTCTTCCCGCCGGTGCTGATCCACCTGATCGCCAGTGGCGAAAAGACCGGCTCCCTGCCGCCGATGCTGGAGCGTGCGGCGCAAACCCTGTCCCGGGATATCGAGCGCCGGGCGATGGGCATGACCGCCTTGCTGGAACCCCTGATGATCGTGGTGATGGGCGCCGTGGTGCTGGTGATCGTGATGGCGGTGTTGCTGCCGATCATCGAAATCAACCAACTGGTCACCTAGTTGCTGACGAAACGCGGTCAAACAGGTGGGAGCTGGCTTGCCTGTGATAGCGGTGTTTCAGCCGCCCAGGATGCCAACTGACCCGCCGCCATCGCAGGCAAGCCAGCTCCCACATTTGAACCGCGTTTCTTCGATGCTGTTTTCTTGCGCCTGGCACGCGGGTCTCAACCTCGGGTTCCTCGTTCTGTCATTTCCCACCCCCCTCGACACGGCCCGTACTGCCTCCAGCCCGGTACCCAAAAATCCCGCTGAAACCTCGCTGTCACCTCACCCCAAACCGTTCAAAAGTGTGACCAAAACACCCGAGAATCTTTTTAAAAATCAAGCTGTTCCTCCCGAGGTTTTTTCCTTTTGCTGTCATCGGATGCTGCGAAATTTCATACCCATGGCCTCACCCCAGGTTACCCCCGGAATACAGCCCGGGACCGAAGCCATAGCGTCATCTACCCCAAACGTACAAACACGACGAAAGGAGCTTCTTCATGTTTAAGCGCAACGTTCTCGCGGTATCCATGACCCTCGCTGCACTGTGCTCGGCCCAGGCTGCAATGGCTGACGTCAACGGCGGCGGCGCCACCCTGCCACAACCGCTGTACCAGACTGCCGGCGTCCTGACTGCCGGTTTCGCGCCGTACATCGGTGTGGGCAGCGGCAACGGCAAGGCTGCCTTCCTGAACAACGACTACAGCAAGCTGGACGCCACCGTCACCGGCAAGAACGTGCACTGGGCCGGCAGCGATTCCAAGCTGTCTTCAACCGAGCTGAGCAACTACGTGACGGCCCATGGCACTGCCTGGGGCCCGCTGATCCAGGTGCCTTCGGTGGCCACTTCGGTGGCCATTCCGTTCAACAAGAGCGGTGTAGCAGGCAAGACCGTCAACCTCAGCGTCAACGACCTGTGCGGTGTGTTCTCGGGTCGCTTGACCACCTGGGACCTGATTGCTGACTCTGGCCGCACCGGCCCGATCACCGTCATTTACCGCAAGGAAAACAGCGGCACCACTGAACTGTTCACGCGCTTCCTGAACGCCAAGTGCAGCCCGGCCCTGGAAGGCGGCACCTTCGCCGTGACCCAGGCCTTCGGCAGCAGCTTCTCCGGCGGCTTGCCCGCTGGCGCACTCAACCCGTTGCAACAAGCCAACCCGGCCGGTGGCTTTTTCACCGACACCAGCGCCGGCGTCATGAGCACCCTGAATGCCGCTGAAGGTCGCGTCACGTACATGAGCCCGGATTACGCAGCAGCCACCCTGGCCGGTCTGGATGACGCCACCAAGGTTGCAACCGTTGCCGGTGTTTCGCCTGCTCCAGCCAACGTGTCGGCGGCCATCGGCGCTGTGGCGGTACCTGCCATCGCCAACCGTACCCTGCCAAACAACTGGGTCCCTGTGTTTGCTGCTACCACCAGCGCTACCGACCCAAGCGTCGTCGCCTACCCAAGCAGCGGTTACCCAATCCTGGGCTTCACCAACGTGGTGTTCAGCCAGTGCTACGCCGACGCTAACCAGACCTCCCAGGTCCGTACGTTCTTTACCCGTCACTACAACACCAGCGCGTTCAGCAGCAACGATGCGGCCATCCGCAACAACCGCTTCGTGCCACTGCCAACCACCTGGAAAACCGCGATCAACGACACCTTCCTCAATGCTGACAGCAACCTGAGCATCGGCAAGTCGAACATCTGCAACGGTATTGGTCGTCCGCTGTAACCCAAGCCTGCAACGACCCCGCACCACCGATCAGCAACGGCCTGTGCCGTTGCTGATTTTTTTTGCGTAACAGGCCCACATGAACTTTCGATGACAGAAGTTCGGTCCCGCCCCGCGCCAACCGCCTAACCCTCATACATGAGCGTGTCTTGCCCCCGGGCGATTACAAATAAGGAAGATTCCTGATGGTCCGCTGCAAACCACCGGTTAACCTGAATGCTCGGGCGCCACGTGCCCAGACAGTCCTGCGCCTCAAGCCGCTGGCCCAGGCGATTGCCTTGTTGATGGTGGCGGGCAATGCCCATGCCGCTTCGGCGGCGTTCAGTTCCGGCTGGTTTGCCGACAAGGGCGCCTCCCAGGCCGCCACGGCGGCGCGTCTCGGCACCGGGCAGGTGCCGGGGATTCCGGCGTTGAATCAACAGGCGAAGGTCAACCAGCAGCTGGCGCGTTCCATCAGCACGTTGAACAACAGCGTGGCGGCGATTGCCGCCCAGCAGGCAGCCCAGGCGGCGGGCCGGCAGGCGGCGCTTGGCCAGGTCTCGACCATTCCCGACGGCCTCGGTAAAGGCGGCCTGCAGGTCGACAACAGCCTGACCCAAGGCTGGGTCAATGCCAAAGGTCCGACCCAAAACCAATCCGGCGGCAAGACCACGGTGACCATCGAGCAGACCGCCGACAAAGCGATCCTCAACTGGGAAACCTTCAACGTCGGGCGCAACACCACCGTGGATTTCCAGCAGCAGTCCAACTGGGCCTTGCTCAACCGGGTCAACGATCCCAACGCACGCCCCAGCGAGATCCAGGGCCAGATCACCGGCGCCGGTACGGTGATGATCATGAACCGTAATGGCGTGGTCTTCAGCGGCACCAGCCAGGTCAACGTGCGCAACCTGGTGGCCGCCGCCGCCAACATCACCGATGACCAGTTCACCCAGCGCGGGATCTACGTCGATATCAATGGTTCACAGCCAACGTTTACCGACGCCGCAGGCAAGGTCGAGGTACAGCGTGGCGCGCTGATCCAGACCCACTCCCCGGCGCTTTCCACCGACTCCGGCGGCTACGCTTTGTTGTTGGGGGCTGAGGTCGAGAACGCCGGCACGATCATCACCGCCAAGGGCCAGACCACCCTGGCCGCCGGCGACAGCTTTTACATTCGCCGCGGCGTAGGCACCTCGGGCAACCAGGGTTCCACCACCCGCGGCAACGAAGTGGCCACCAGCCTCAAGCCGGGCAGCAGTGCGGGCAAGGTGAGCAACAGTGGGCTGATATTGGCCTCCACGGGCGACATCACCCTGACCGGGCACCAGGTGCAGCAAAACGGCGTGGCCCTGGCCAGCACCTCGGTGGATAACCGAGGCACCGTGCACCTGCTCAACTCGGTCACCGATACCACCGCCAGCGTGACCCTGGGGCAGGGCAGCACCACGGCAATCCTTCTCGACAGCACCGGCAACACCGCGCTTAACAGCCAGCGCGACAACGGCCTGATCAACCTCGACGGCCGTCCAGACGCGGTCAATATGGCCACCGGGCGCTTCAACAACCTGAGCACGGTCAGTGACCGTGTCGATCAGTCCCGGGTGGAGATCGTCAGCGGCGGCACCGTGGAGTTCAAGGACGGCTCGATCACCCTGGCCACCGGCGGTCAGGTGGCGGTCACGGCAGGCCAGCGTAGCCTGGTGCGTGACGGTGCGATGATCGATGTGTCCGGCGCGATTGGCGTCAAGGTGTCGATGGAATCCAACAACATCAAGATCAACGTCCAGGGTAACGAGCAGCGCGATGCGCCGGTCAACCGTGATGGCGGCCAGTTGATCAACAACGATGTGTGGGTTGACCTGCGTGAACTGGTGTTTGTGCCTGCGGGCGCCAATGGTTACGCCACCGATCGTTGGTACACCGCCGGTGGCCTGCTGGAGGTCGGCGGTTACCTCGGCACCCAAGGGCATACCGTCAGCGAGTGGATGGCCCAGGGTGGCACGCTGACGTTTACCGGCAAGGAAGTGGTGACTGAACAGGGCGCCCAGTTCAACCTGTCGGGCGGCACGATCGACGTGCAGGATGGCTACATCCGGCAAAGCTGGCTCAAGGGCCCGGATGGCCGCCTTTATGAACTATCGAAGGCACCGGGGGACATTCTCTACTCGGGTTTCTACAAGGGCTTTGAAGACACCAGCGCACGCTGGGGCCGCACCGACCATTACTACAACCCGCTGATTGCCGCGCAACAACGCTACGAGGCGGGTTACACCGTAGGCCGCGACGCGGGCAAGCTGGTGATCGGCACCGCCAGTGCGGTGCTCGAAGGCCGATTGATCAGCGACGTGTTCCAGGGGGATCGTCAGATCAACACCCCGACGCTCAACATGGATGGCTATGCGCAGTCGCAAAAGGCTGCCGCGCAACGCGCGCAACTGATCATCGGCGGCTACACGCCGGTGTTCAATAAAAGCACCGGCACTTTGCGCTACAACCTGAACCCGGTGACCGGCGAGATTCTGTTCGAGCCCGGCGCGCAAAAGATCGCCGATGGCCTGGACCTGGACGCGGCCTTGCCCGCTGACCGCCAGGGCAAGGTGATGCTTGACAGTGACCTGCTCAACGGCTTCGAACTGGGCGCGATCAAAGGCGCCGCGACGCAACAGATCACCGTCAACGGCGCGCTTAAAGTGGCCGATGGCGGCGACATCACCCTGTTTACGCCGCGGGTGGCGGTCAATGCCAACCTGACGGCGAACGGTGGCAGCCTCAACGCGGGCAACCTGCTTAACCAACCCGACAGGGATCGCAGCATGGCCGTCGGCGATGTGTACCTGCTGCCAACGGCGGGTACTCGGGCCTGGGTCAATGTGGCCGAAGGGGTCAAGCTGGACGCTTCCGGGCGCTGGAGCAACCTGGCGCAGGACGGCGTCAACAACGCCAGCGCGGCGTATCTGGACGGCGGCAAGGTGTCGCTGCGCAGCACCGGCGACCTGCAACTGGCGGCAGGCAGTGTGGTGGACGTGTCCTCCGGGGCCACCATTGGCCTGGACGGCAAGGTCATCGGTGGCAAAGGCGGCAGCGCGACCCTGGCGGCTCTGAACGCGCTTGAACTGGGCAGCGAGATTCGTGGTTACGGCGTCAACGGTGGCGGTACGCTGGCCGTGCAGGCGCGCAAGGTGCAGATCGGCGATAACGCCACGGCGCCGAGCGACGACACCCTGCACCTGGCAGGGGACTTCTTCAACAAGGGCTTCTCGGCGTACGACATCACCGGCAACGAGGGGCTGTTGGTCACTGACGGCACCCAGGTCGATGTGTCCATGCCGGTCTACCGCTTGGGCGAGCAGGCACTGTCTACCCCAAGCGGCAGCGACCCGACCACGGCGCTGGAACGCTGGGCGTCCCCGCTGTACCAGGAGGACGCCGTCAAAGGCGTGCTGACTCAACGCCGTGGCGCCAGCCTGAACCTCAATGCCGGTACCACGATCGCTTCAGGCGCGCTGGCCGCGACCACTGCCCTGACCGTCGGCAAAGGCGCGGTCATCAGCGTCGACCCCGGCCAGGGAATCAACCTGCGCAGCATCGGCCAATTGACCGTCGAGGGCGCGCTCAATGCCTGGGGCGGCACGGTGAGCCTCGCGGGTTTGAGCAACACCGACTCCACACAAGTCGAAGGCAACGGCCATGGCCGGTCGATCTGGATCGGCGAACAGGCGGTGATTGACGTGGCCTCCCGGGCCGTAACCGCTGTCGACAATCGTGGCGGGGTGTATGGCCAGGTACGCAATGGCGGCCAGATCAGCGTCGGTGGCGATATCGATCCGGTCACCGGCATAGCGAAGGCCAGCGACCTGTTTGTGGTGGTGCGTGAAGGTGCACGCCTGGATGCATCCGGCAGCCAGGCGCTGCTCGATCTGCCGGGCCAGGGCCGTACGCGGGTGGCCAGCAACGGCGGCAACATTGCTTTTGCTTCCAACAACGGTTTGTACCTGGACGGCAGTTTCGTCGCCAACGCCGGTGGCGCCGGAGCGGCCGGCGGGCGTCTGGCGCTGGCACTGGAGTCGCCGTACTACTTGAAGCTGCACGTCAAGGACCGGGTACTGCCGGTACGCGAACTGGTGCTCAACCAGCAGCATCAAACCAGCGCCTTGCCCGACACTGCAGAAGCGGCGGCAGACGCGTTGATCTACGGTCACGGCGCACTCGGCATCGACCAGATCCAGGCCGGTGGTTTTGACAACCTGACCTTGCTGGTGCGGGGGGCGTTGAATCTCGACGGCGATGCCTCGCTGCACATGGGGCAAAGCCTGCAGCTGTATTCAGGCGGTATTGGCCTGACCCGTAACGCGAACCCGACTTCGCAGATTAATCTCAGTGCGCCGCATGTACTCCTCAGTGGTTTGCTTGAGCCGGACAAACCCGGGATGGAAGCGTGGACCCGGGCGTACATCAGCGATACCTCGCCGACGTTTCGCAGCCAGGGCGCGTTGACTGTCAACAGCGATTTGCTGGACATCCGCGACCGCTTCGCCTTTGGCGCCGAGCAGGGCTTCGATCAGGTCCGGCTCAACAGCAGCGGCGATCTGCGTTTTCTCGCCGGCAGCGATGGCGGCAATACACCCAGTGGTTTCAGCACCGTCTTGAGCTCAGCGGGCGACATGACCCTGCGCGCCGCACGCATCTACCCGGGCTCCGAGATCAAGGCCCAGGTGCTGGTAGGCAGCCTTGGCAACAAGGGCAATCAACTGATCTTCGACCCGACTCGCACCCTGACGATCGAGAAGGTCGGCGATGATAACGGCGTGGCACCGGACTCGGTGTTCGGGCGCCTGCAACTGGGCGCTTACACCATCAGGCAGGGCGGGGTGTTGCGTGCGCCGCTGGGGTTGATCGAACTCGGCAACCTGGGCAGCAACAAGGTTGAACTGCTGCCCGGCAGCCTGACCTCGGTCAGCGCCAAGGGCCTGGTGTTGCCGTATGGCGGCACCGTGGATGGCCAGGTTTATCGCTACAACGGCAAGACCGTGGTCTTTACCGGACAGGGCGGGATCGGCGCTGCCAACGGTGGAGAGCTGTCGGTCGGAGTGATTCTGGGGGGCAAGTCGGTGGACGTATTGCCCGACGCCACGCTGGACCTGTCGGGTGGCGGCGAATTGCTGGGGGCCGGCTTTATTTCCGGGCGCGGCGGTTCTACCGATGCGCGCTTCAACCCGCTGGTGCAGTTCGGGGCCAACGGTGGTTTTACCTTGCCGGGGCTGAGCACCAACCCGGTCTATGCCATCGTGCCGGGCGTTCAATCAGGCTATGCGCCGGTGGCTGGCGAGGCCGGCGCGAGTACGCCGCTGTTGGGCCAGCAGATCACCATTGGTGCGGGCGTGCCGGGCTTGCCGGCAGGCACCTACACCTTGATGCCGTCCACCTACGCCCTGAAGCCGGGAGCTTTCCGGGTGGAGATCAACGGGCTCGCCGCCCAGGGCAGCGACGGCACAACCACGCTGATGCGCAACGGGTCGTGGTCGACGGCCGGGCAACTGTCGATCATCAACACCGGCATTCACAACAGCGTCAACAGCCAGGTGATCCTGACCTCGGCTGACACCTTGCGCCGCTACTCCCAGTACAACGAAACCAGCTACGCCCAGTTCGCCATTGCCGATGCCGCCAGGCTCGGTGTGCCACGGCCGATGCTGGAAGTGGACGCCAAGACCCTCAAGCTGGGGTTTAACGGCGGCGGGGGCAAAGAGACGTTCTCGTTCCAGGGCATTGGCAACTTTGAGGCCGCCAAAGGCGGGTACGGCGGCACCGTGGGGGTGATCAACCTGGGCGGTGACACTGCCGAGAGCCGGGATACCCAGATCGTTGATGCCGACAGCCCCCTGCCAGCCTACGAGGGCCTGACGCTGACCGCCCAAAGCCTGAATAATCTGGGCGCCAAACGCCTGATGATCGGCGGTTTGCCCCAAGTGGAATATGGCCGCAACGGCAACGTCATCATGTTTCCGTTTGGTTCCAACACCCCGGGGGCCGGGGTCATCCTGCGCAGCGGGGCAACCCTGTCGGCCCCGGAAGTGATCATGGTATCGGGCCGTGGCGACATCGTGGTTGAGCAGGGGGCCTCGATCAATACCCTGGGGCGCGGTGCGGCGATCTATGACGCGCGTGATGGTTTTGTCTACAAGGGGGTGCCGAGCATGCTGGCCGTGTCCAACGGCCTGCTCAATGTAATGCCTTACGTAAACCTCAACGGTGAGCCTACGGGCGGTATCAGGATCGGCGCGTGCCCGGGCGGCAATTGCTCGGGGCAGACCACGATCTATTCCGAGGGCAGTATTATCGCCGCGACCGACAAAGACCTGCAGCTGGACGACCAGGTGCGCTACGGCACTCGCCACCTGGCGCTGGCCCTGAGCAATATCAACGTCGGCAGCACGGCCGGGCTGGCCGATGCCGCTGCGCGCAATGTGTTGCCGTCAGGCCTGACGCTCAACCAGCAAGTGCTTGAGCGTTTGATGCGCGGCGACACCCAGTCGGGAGCTCCGGCGCTGGAAACCCTGCAACTGTCGGCCGGCCAGGCGTTCAATTTCTACGGCACCACCACCCTTGATACCTATGACTCGGTGACCGGCAAGTCGTTGCTGAGCAATCTGGTGCTGTCGACGCCGGCGATCTACGGTTCGGGGAATGCCGATGATGTGGCGAGCATTCACACCGCCAACCTGATCTGGCAAGGCGCCACAGGCGGGCCGGGCGCGGTCATTGCTGGCGGCGCCGGTAATGGCAGTGGGCGCCTGGATATCAACGCCGAACGTATCGAGTTCGGTTATGGGCCTTTTGCCCAGCGCGATACCAACACCGTCTTTGATCGCCTGGTACTGGGCTTTGCCAACGTCAACCTGAATGCCCGCGAGCGGATTACCGCCAACCACAAAGGCAGCCTGTCGGTGTATCAGCGCCAGGGCACGTATGACCCGGTCACCGGGTTTGCCTACAGCGGCGGCAACCTCAACATCGTGACGCCGCTGATGACCGGTGAAGGCGGCTCGCTGAACCGCATCACCGCGGGCGGCACGATTGATCTCGCAGGCGCTGCCGACACCCGTGGTGCAGTCGCAGGCTATGGCGGCGAGTTGTCGCTCAAAGGCCAGACCATTCGCTTGGCCACCGCAGTGGTACTGCCCAGCGGCAAGGTCACGCTGCAAGCCACTGACGATGTGGTGCTGACCGATGACGCGTTGATCGACGTGGCCGGTCGCGCGGTGGTGTTCAACGACATCACCCAATACGGCGCCGGCGGCGATGTGTTGCTCGACAGCCGCGACGGCAATATCCGGCAGGCGGCGGGCTCGACCATCGACCTGTCGGCCAGGTACAACCAGGGCGGCAGATTGCGCGCGGTGGCGGTGAATGCGGCCGGCGGCACAGTCGACCTGCAAGGCAAGATCCTGGGGGGCAGCAGCGGCTATTACAACGCGGGTGGCACCTATGTGCCGTATCTCGGCGGCATCCTGGAAATCCAGGCCCAGCGCCTGGGCGCCAGTGGCTCGCTGGATCAGCAGTTTGCCGCACTCAACCAGCGCCTGAACGAGGGGGGCGTGTTCGGCGCGCGCAGCTTCCAGCTCAAGCAGGGCGACCTGACCATCGGTGACGGCCTCAAGGCCAACACCATCAACGTCTCGGTCGACAACGGCAGCCTGCGCGTCAGCGGGCGGGTGGACGCCAGCGGTGAGCGCGTGGGCAGCATCAACCTGGCCGGCAAAAAAGGCCTGACCCTGGACGGCAGCGCGGTGCTGGATGCCCACGGCAGCCAAGTGCGGGTGGACAGTTACGGCAAGATCATCGACTCCCCGAACCGGGCGATGGTGGTACTGGGGTCCGGCACCGGGCAACTGACCCTGGCCGATGGCGCGACCATCGACCTGCGTCACGGCACCTCGGGCACGGCTGGCAATGACGGACGCAATCGCGGCACCCTGGAATTGAACGCACCGCGCATCGACAACAATGACATCGCCATTGATGCACGAGGCAACCTGACGATCAAAGGTGCGCGTGCGATCACCCTCAACGGCATGGCGACCTACGACGACGCGCCGCTGATGACCGACCCGACCGCAAGTGGCAGGCCGTATCAGGTCATTGATCAGGCGTATCTGGATGGCAAGCACGTATTGAGCACAGCCTTTATCAACGCCGCGCTGCAAAACACCAACCTGTTGAGCAACAAGTTGGCCGGTTTGAACAACGCCACTTACGCCGACGCGTTCCACCTGCGCCCGGGCGTGGAGATCATCAGCAAGACTCCGGACGGCGACCTGGTGGTGCAGGGCGATGTCGACCTGTCCGGTTACCGCTACGCCAGCCTCAACCCCAACACTCAGAAAACCTCGGTGTATGGCTCGGGCGAATCCGGCAGCCTGACCTTGCGCGCCGGCGGCGACCTGAACATCTATGGCAGCCTCAACGACGGCTTCTCGCCGCCACCGGACACCATGAATGACAAGGGCTGGCTGTTGCTGGCGGGCCGGGACTTCGCCGGCGGCGAGATCATCGTGCCAGGCAATGGTGTGGTCCTGGCCGATGGCACCACCTACATCGGCGGTTCGGTGCTGAACTACGATTTGCCGATCAAAGGCATGACCGTAGTGGCCGGTACCCGCCTGCCAACCCGGGCCACGCTGGCCCGGGACCTGACCTTGCCTGCGGGTACCGTGCTCGCGGCAGCAGTACTGGATGCGTCGGGTGCTGTGTTGCTGGCGGCCGGTACGCTGTTGAACCAGCCGTATACCCTGCAAGCCGGGGTGCAACTGGAAGCCGGCACCTTGCTGACCCAGGCCACCCAACTGCGAGCCATGACCTGGCCCAAAGGCGTGCCATTGCCTGGCTTGAGCGGGGCTGTGGACGGCGGCAAGAATGTCGTCACCCTGGATGGCAACATCGCCCTGGCGCGTGGCGCACTGATTCCGGTCGGCACCGACGTCAAGCTGGTGGGCGGGGTGGATTCGATCGAGTTGCGCCCTGAAGTGGCCGGGCGCCAGGGGCAACTCTGGGCCATTTCCCCGATGCTGGCCGAAGGGTCGCAATCCTGGTCATTGCGCCTGGTCGCGGGGGCTGACACCGAGGCTGCGGACAGTCGGCTGCTCAAGCCGGACCCGAGCAGCGGCACGCTGCGCCTGGCCGACAGTCACTACGGCATGTTCGCCAAGGAATTGCCGCCCAAAGGTGTGCTGGTGTGGACCGCTTTTGCGGTCCAGGACCTTGCCAATAACGGTGTAACAGTCAAGGAAGGTGACCCGGTCGATCAATCGATCCTTGATGAGTTTGGCCTGGGTTCGATTGCCGATTTCTGCGGCAATAGCCCGGAATACTGTTCGGCCAAAGCGGCCTTTGCCTGGAGCCAGCAGGCGGCCGATGAACTCGCTGGCCAAGGCATCATTGTTCAACCCGGAAGTGCGATGGATGACGCCTGGATGCTGGAGATGACGGGCCAGACCGTGGCGGAATTCTGCCAGAGCACACCGTCGTACTGTGTGGCCTCGGGCGGCAAGGAATACGCGCCGACCCCATCCAACTCGCTGTTCAGCGTGGTTCGCACCGGCACCGGTGACCTGCAATTGCTGAGCGCGGGCAACCTGAGTGTGAACTCGACGTACGGTGTGTACACGGCCGGCACCTCGTCCACCACCACTGAGGCGGGTGACCCGTTCAACCAGCCGCGGGCCCTGGCGGGCGGCAGCACGGTGCTCAAGGATCCCGACAGCTACTTCGAACAGTTCGTCAACGGGGGCAGCCAGAGCCTGTACCGCGCCTGGTACCCGCAAGCGGGCGGGAACCTGACGCTGAACGTCGGTGGCGACCTGACGGGCCACGTGGATGCCGGTGGCCTCTCAACCCCTTCGCGCCCCAACCCCTACGATGGGGGCAGCAACACGGCCGATATCGGCAACTGGTTGTGGCGCCAGGGCAGTGGCGAGTTTGCAACCGGCGGCCAGGCCCAGCCCACGGCGTGGTGGATCAACTTTGGCACCTACACCAACATCGTCGCTGACAACCTGATTGGCTTCACCGGTTTCGGCACCTTGGGGGGCGGTGACCTGGATGTAAACGTGGGCGGCGATGCGGGCACGTTGAAAATCCCGAATTTCGTTGGGGATGTCACCAACAAACGTACCCAGGGCCTGGTGCTGGCAGTCGGCAGCACCGGCCGGGTAAGCAGCGACGGCAGCCTGCAACTGACCGGTGGCGGCGACATGCGGGTGCGCGTGCGAGGTGCGCTCAACCCTGTCGCCATTATGGAAACCAGCGGCAATCGCGATGGTGTGCTGGTCAATACTCGCGGCAACGTGCAAGTGCAGGCCGCCAGCATCGGGCGCATCGACTTGCGCTACGGCACCGGCACCCAGGTGCCGGGTGAGGTTCGCGCGCTGGAGCCCGAGCGGGCCAGCCGCAGTACGCCGCAGGGTGGGCTGACGCTGGTGGCGGGCGACTCCACGTTCAGCTTGCATACCTTGGGCGACCTGGTGGTGCAGACGGTTGAAGATGCGGGGCGTGCGCAGCAGTACAACCGCTCGGCCTTCAGCCGTGACGGCGTAAATGGCGGCTCCAGTAGTTGGTTCACCTTGTGGACCCCCAATACCGCCATTGACCTGTATACCGAAGGCGGCAATCTGACGCCTTTTGTTATCGCACCGACCTACACGGACCTGGCGGTGGTCTATCCGTCGATCGTCAGGGCGACCGCGGCCAGTGGCAGCCTTTACTACGGCAAGGCCGCCACGTTCCGTGATACGCCTATCTACAGCTACCCGCTGCTGCTGGCCCCTGGCAAAAACGGGCAACTGCAATTTCTGGCGCAAGACTCGATCTACGCCGGTGGTTTTAGTGTCACTCAATCCGGTTCGGCGCCGAGCAGTATGGCTACCCCGTGGAATCCGGCAATTGCCGCCACCCTGGGCGCGAGCAACTACGGCAACACCTCCAGCACGGGCAACTACAACACCTACGGCAATCAGGGAATGTCGTTGTTCGCTTTTGGCCCGGGCACAGCCTCTGAGCCGTTGAGCAACACCGCAGATCCTTCACGTTTCTACGCCCTGACCGGGGATCTGGTTGGCGTCAGCAGCGGCCGGATCATCGGCTACAACAACATCAACGTGCCGCATGCCGGCGAGACCTGGTACGAAGGCAGCCGGCCGGTATGGATGATGGCCGGGCGCGATATCGTCAGCAGCGGTGCCAACCCCAATGACAATGGCGAGATTGTTCCGGGCGTGCTCGCCTCGGGCAATCTGTTCGTTCACAACAACGCCACCGATATCTCCATCGTTTCCGCCGGGCGCGACATTCTCTACAGCAGCTTCAACATTGCAGGCCCTGGCGCGCTGGAGATCACTGCCGGGCGCAATATCGTGATGGACGACAAGGTCAGCGTGACCAGTCTCGGCCCGATCATTGCCGGCGACTTGCGTCCAGGTGCAAGCATCGTCATGCAGGCCGGTGCAGGCGCCAACGGCGGCGATTACCAGCGCTTTGTGGCGGCTTACCTCAACGCGGCCAACCAGATTGCGTCGGGCGAACCGTTGTCGGCCTCGGGCGGCAAAGTGGCCAAGACCTACGAAAACGAACTGGTGGCGTGGCTGGCTGAGCGCTTCGGTTTTGCCGGTGACAGCGAGCAGGCCGTGGCTTACTTCATGCAATTGCCTGCCGAGCAGCAACGAGTGTTTGCCCGTGAGGTGTACTTTGCCGAACTGGAGGCGGGCGGGCGCGAGTACAACGAGGTCGGCGGTGTACGCCAAGGCAGTTATGCCCGTGGCCGGGCAGCGATTGCGGCGCTGTTCCCGGAGAAGGACGTGGCGGGCAACACGCTTACCTACCAGGGCGATATCCGCCTGTTTGGCGGGGCAGGTGTGCACACCAACTTCGGCGGCTCGATCCAGATGCTCACCCCCGGCGGCAGCCAGACCTTCGGTATCGAAGGCGTGGCACCACCGGCCTCGGCGGGTGTGATAACCCAGGGCACGGGCAACATTCAGCTGTACTCCCTGGGCAGCATCCTGTTGGGCCAGAGTCGCATCATGACCACCTTTGGCGGCTCGATTCTGGGCTGGTCCGGCGAGGGCGACATCAACGCCGGTCGCGGTTCCAAGACCACCGTGGTGTACACGCCGCCCAAGCGGGTCTATGACAACTGGGGCAACGTGACGTTGTCGCCAGCGGTGCCGAGCACCGGTGCGGGGATCGCGACGTTGAACCCGATCCCGGAAGTACCGGCCGGCGACATCGACCTGATCGCGCCACTGGGCACCATCGATGCGGGCGAGGCGGGGATTCGTGTCTCCGGCAACATCAACATTGCCGCCTTGCGGGTGGTCAACGCCGCCAACATCCAGACCCAGGGCAAGTCGTCCGGGGTGCCGGTATCGGCGGCGGTGAACACCGGGGCCATGAGCTCGGCGAGCGCGGCCGGCGCAGCGGCGTCCCAGGCGGCCGAAGACGCGGCGCGCAGCCAGCAGGCGGCGGCCAAACAGGGCCGGGCGTCGATTGTCACGGTGGAAGTGTTGAGCTTTGGCAGTGAGCCGGTGGAACGCAAGCCCCAGGATCAGCAGAAGACCTCGGGCTACAACCCCAACAGCCCGGTGCAGGTACTCGGCGCCGGGCCGTTGAGTGACCAGGCGCGGGCGCAGTTGACGGATGAGGAGCGCCAGCAGATCAGTTTGTAGTGTGCAGAAAAGGACCTCTCGTTGTATTTGGGGCGATCATTGATCGCCCCTTTTTTGTCTTCAGGGTTGGTCCTTGATGGTTTCGAACGCTTTCACACGTTTGACCAGGCTTTTCTTCTGGGCCGAGTCGGCGCTGTTGAACAGGAATGAAAAGTCCGAGGCCAGGGTCGAGCTGCCGGCGATGGTCGCGTACTGGTGGCAGGCGTTGCAGTTATCGCCCTGCACATAGGTTTCCAGGGTGGTGTTGGCCACCGGCACATTGCCCTGGCTGATAAACGGCCCGTAGGACAGCGGCACCGCCGCACTGACACCCGGTTCCGGCTGGACGGGCGGGTTGGGGGTGAGGGTCCAGAGCACGTTGATCAGTTTGTAGTACTGGAACACCGATTTGCCCTGGCTCTGCTGGGCGAAGTTGGCCTGCACTGCGCCGTTCAGGGCTTGCAGTTCAGTGGGCAACGGATGTTCCCGGGTGGTTTGCACCGGTTGGTCCCGTGGGTACGGCTCGGTGCAGTCGCGGTCGGGATGATGCTGTTTGCACTGGATACGCGCCACGTTCGGCTTGCATTCGGGGCCGGTGCCGCAGTTGGGGTTGTTGAAGGCAAAGCTGTCGGGCGGTGTCTGCTGTGGCGGCACCTGGTTGGGTTCCGGCACGTTGTCCACCTGTTCGAAAGTAGTCCAGATGAAGTTGGGCGAGGCTTGGGTCTTGTTGATGATATGCAGGCCCACCAGGCCCACCACTTGCTGGGTGCACTGCAAGGTGGCCGGGTTTTTCAGCCAGGCGACGGTGGTCAGGTAGCGTCCGTAGAGTTCGGGCTTGCCGGTGAGAATGCGCCACGCGGCCTTGAGCTCCAGCGCCCCGAGTTGTTCCTGTGGCACCGGGGTCGGCGGCAGTGAGCGCATCGGTTCGCCAATGGGCAAGGACAGCCCGCCTGGGTTCTGGTTGTCGAGGTTCTGCGCCACCTTCAACTGATTGGCGGCGTCGTACAGTCCTTTGCTGACGATGTAATCAAACTCGGCCTTGCCGACCTTGCGTTCAAAGAACACCAGTTGGCCCGCCTGATCCGTCAGCCAGCCGCCGGAGGCTTCCATGATCGGGTCGGGAATCGTCGCCAGGGTGCCGCTGGACAAGTGGAAACCGTGGCGGGCGTTGATCGCGCTTTCCGAGGTGGCAGTCATGAACTTGCGCGCCCCCACCGACATCGCCTTGAGGCTGCCCTGGGTGCTGCAATTGGACGGCACCAGGGTTTGCACGCCCCAGCCCGAGGGCACAGGCGCACCCGGCAGGAAGATATCGTTGGCGTCCTTGTAGCTGGCCCATACCGGCGCCACCGTCATCGGTTGCCCGGCGGTGGTCGGCACGCCGAACTGCGCCAGGCTGCTGTTCATGTCCGGTTCGCCCGCCAGGGCGGCGGTGGTCGGCCAGCCGGGGTTCACCGGCCAGTTCAGGGCAATGAACAGCTGCCAGCCAAAGCAGTTCATGAAGCTCTGGCCGGTGGCGTTGAAGTTGTTGACCGGCAGGAAGCCGCCGCTGGCCGGGTTGAACACCAACTGCTGCTGCACGCAGGCGTCTGCATCGGATTGGGGTGTTGCATAGGCTGACTGCAGCGCAAACAGGCTCAGCACCACACTGGCCAGCCGCGATAAAACACTCAAGCGTAACCTGGACATCATCGCGCTCCTTGCATGAAGGTAAACCTGTGGGGAGGCAGCAAGCTGCCTCCCCACAAGGACGGTGGAGCGTTCAGATCAGGCGCCAGGCACCAGCGCCAACCCGGATTCCCATGGGTGCTCCGTCGCGCTGGGGTTATCGGCTTCGCCCGGGTTGAGCGCGCGCACCGTCACCAGCCCCGGTGCGGCGGTGGGGCTCACAGTGATGGTCAGCAGGTAGCCCTGGGTGCCGCCGGAGTTGGTCTGCCCGGGGATGGCCGAGGCGTCGGGCAGGAACTTCGTGACCACCGCCGTGACGCCGGGATTGGAAAACTGCACCCGCGCCGTCTCGGCGGTGGTCTTGAGGTCGGCGCCTTGCACCACCAGGGCAAACTGCCCGCTGGTACCGGGAGCCAGCCACGCTGGCAGGTCGGTGGGCGACTGCCCGTAGAACAGATCCAGCGGCAGCAGTTGTACCGGCCAGGGTTGCACACCGTTGACCCGATCCGTCACGCACGGGCAAGAATCCGGTGTCGGACTGATGGGCGTGGTGGTCACGCTCAGCCCCACCAGCAATTGCTGGGCAATCACCCACACGTAGTCGATGGACTGGCCGCTGATGGTGATGTCGTTGATCGAGAACCCGGCGCTGACCGGCACCTCGAACACCGCCTGCAGGATCTGGTCGGAGCCGTTGGCGGCGG
This sequence comes from Pseudomonas sp. BIGb0558, assembly GCF_024807515.1. Taxonomy (NCBI): domain Bacteria; kingdom Pseudomonadati; phylum Pseudomonadota; class Gammaproteobacteria; order Pseudomonadales; family Pseudomonadaceae; genus Pseudomonas; species Pseudomonas sp. BIGb0558. The sequence continues at coordinate 3,698 of NZ_JANUEW010000054.1, read as the reverse complement.
ATTTGGCGGTGCCTCGGGTAATTTTCCAGTACTGGCTGACGTCCTGGCCTTGTGGACCTTTCCACGCCGAGAAGTCGGTGGGTTGCTGCAGGTACAGGCCGATGGGGTTGGTCAGGGACAGCCGGTTATTCACCGCCACGCTGTTGGCCGAAAAACCGATATGCGGGTCGGAGTTGCGGTAGTTCTGCCCGTACTGCGCGCAGCAGATCAGCGCCTGGGAGTTCTGGCTGCTGCTCAGCGGCCGCAGGATGGTGGCCGCGGCCGCCAGGTACACCTCGGCGCTCAGGGTGTTGGGGCCGGAGGTCAGGTGCATCGCGCCGCCATATTGGCCGGGCACGCAGGCGGTGCCGGCGTTCCATTTGTTCACCGTGTCATAGGCTGGCTGGCCGGTGGTGGGGTCCATCACCGGGTCGCCCTTGTTGCCGGTCGGGCAGTCGGCGGTGTAGCGCAAGTACAGGTCCTCGAGTTGCACCTGCGGGTCGATGTAGTCCCGATACAGGCCCAGTACCGCGTTCGGGTCGATGCGCCACATGGCGAGGAAATACGCCGGGTTTTCGCAGGTAAAGGTGATCTTGCGCATGTTCCGGGTACCGGGGTCGCGCACGATCGACCACTCGCAGTATTCGTCCAGCCAGCCGCGTGGGCCCGAGGGCGAGAAATCCTTGTACTTGCCTTGCCAGTCAATGCTCGGGCAGCGGGTCACGGGCAATTGCAGCAGGGTGCCTTGCTTGTTCGGATCGTAGAGCGTGTACGGGGTGTTGTTGAGGGTGATCTGGCCGTTGTCGGTCAGCTCCATCACCTGCTGCAACGTCATGGCCTTGCCGCCCAGCTGCGGAATCACCGCGGTGCCATTGTTGTAGAAGAACGTCCACAGCCGGTTGGGGAAGGGCGCCCAGGTGATCGCCGGTGGCGTGGTGGGGCCGTAGCCCTCCACCAGCGGATTGTAATAGCCCGAACGCGGCGCGTCATTGAGGCCCGACCACGGGTTGCCGATGATCGCGGACTGGGTCCAGCCGGTGAGGTCGTTGTTCCAGTCGGTTTCAAACTGCGGCAGTTGGTCTTCCAGGCCCAGTTTGTTGTAGTCCTTGGGCGCTTGCCCGGCGGGCGAGGTGAACTGTTTGAAGGGTGTGCTCATGTCGGTTCTCCAGGTGTTGTGGTGGTGGAAGCGGAGCAGCAACCGGCACTCGGAGGAGGGCCGGCGAAGGTTTGGCGCGGGTCGTCCCACACCAGTTGGGCGATAAAGCCAGGCAGCGGCGCGTACTCTTCAGGCGTCAATACCCGGCCGCTATCGGGATGGGTGACCACCACGGACAACTGCGTCGTGTCCGTGGGGCCGAGGTTCAGTGCCCTGGTGTTGCGCGCCGCATTCAGGGCGCGAGACACGCCGTGAGTGATGCAGCGGCCCTTGTCATCCACCAGGCCCATGCCGATGCGGCTGAAGCGCCCGACATAGTGCGGATTGTCGGCGCTCACCTGCTGCGGCGTGGCGTCGGGCTGGTTGAGGAAGACGTCGATCAGGTAAGTGTCGTGGGTGCAGCGCACGTGGTCGAACACCACCCACGGCCCCAGGCCTGCGGCGTGTTCCGTGGCCTGCGCGGGCGTCGAACTGCGCTGGCAACACGCCTTTGCAGCAGGATGGCGGGTACCGAAGGGCGGGGCAACGGGTGCGCCGTAGTCGTAGCCGATATGCCGACTGTCCTGGGCCATGTCCCCCAACGTGGTGTAGCGCCAGGCGTCGGCACTGGTGAACGTGACGGTGCTGGCCTCGCTGCCGGAAAAGGGCTGGAGCAGGCACTGGGTGGTGTATTGCGCGGCCGGGTGGGCACGGATCCAGACCTCGAGCATCCGGTCGATATTGGCGTGGTAGGAGCTGAACACCGGGTCGAACGCGGTGTAGGCGTTGTCGGCCATGTCGCCGCCGATCCAGCCGTGATAGTTGTCATGGGGTTGCTCGTACAGCCCATCGAAATTCAGCGCGCGGTTGGGGTACAGGTAGTCTTCCTGGGGCGGATCAAACACCGGGATATTCGCCCACGGATAACCCGGCACGCCCTGGGGCTGGCTGAAGCTGGTGAACGTCAGGGCGTCCACCACCTGCTGCTGGAAAATCCGGCTCATGCCGTACAGCCGGGTGCGTTCGAAACGCATCGTCTCGCCCTGGGTGTAGAACAGCGGGTTGCGTTGCACGAAACGGCAATCCACCCCCGTCACCGGGGCCTTTTCACAGACCTTCGAGCAGCCGTCCTTGGCGGCGGCGTAGCGCAGCGGATTAGGCCGTACCTCACCGGTATGCGGGTGCACGTAGGTTTCATCGAGAAACGCCTGGGGCAGACCGGCCTGTGGGCTGCCGTCGACACTGGCGTCTTCGGCCATCCAGTCCCAGTAGGGAATCGGGCAGTCGATCAGGGCTTCCAGGTACAGCAGATAGGCGCGATGCCACAGGGCAAACGCTTCCTGGTAATGCAGGCACCAGTTGGTGTGGATATAGGCGTAGCGCTGCCACGGTGAGCCGCTGTCGGCATTGGCCACCTGCATCACATCGTCCAGGCGCGAGCGGTACAGGTTCAGTTGTTCCAGGCTCAGGGCGCGAATGTCCTGGCGCACCCGTTTGACCGGGTGGGGCAGGTCGGGCGGGGGAATGCGTTCGGCTTCATCGAAGGGTGAGCTTGGGGTGAGGCGCCAGCCCTGGTTGACCCATAGCCTGAAGGTTTCCAGCGCATCGATGGGCCAGAACTGCTGCTGGTCGAGGGTCAGCGGCATGCTGCGCGAGGCCAGGTGCTGGTAGATGGTTTCGGACCAGGTCTTGACCGAGGCGGGGTCTTCGAGGAACACGAAGTAGGCGTTCATGCAGCCTACCCAGGAGGCGACGACGGCGGGGCGTTGGTCTTGGGGGATCCAGTAGGGGGCGTTGAAGAGGCCGTGGATATCCGTGGCCCATGTCGGTTTCGCGACTATCATAAGATCCCTCTCATGCTGCCCGATGCCTGATTTGGCTGGGCTGCTAAGCTGGATTGATGTTAGTGCGCCGCTGCGCAGGATTTGTGCAAATTGGCGGGTGTTTACGGTGGATTCATTGCAGTTTTTTCAAGGAAGATATGGAAAAAATGACAGATGCCATGGATTTGAAGATTCTGGGGAAGTTGCAAAGGGATTGCTGCCAGAGTCTGGAGTTGTTGAGTGACAGTGTGGGGCTGTCTTCGACCAGTTGTTACCGGCGTATCAGGCGGTTGGAGAGTGTCGGGATTATCAAGGCGAAAGTGGCGGTGCTGGATGAGCGAAAGCTTGGGATTCAGGTGACGGCGTTCTTTTTGATCAAGCTTGATAGGGACAGCAACGATATTGACCGCAAGATGCAGCATATCCTGGCGAGTCACCCGGAGATTCAGGACTGCTATCTGCTGACCGGGGAGTTTGATTTTGTGATGGTGGCGAAGTTTCGGGATGCCACTGAGTACACTGAATATATATATCGGTTTTTAGATATTTACCGGGATATTCCGATTCGTACTTATTCGTCTACGTTGGTGGTGCGGACGGTCAAGAAGTCTTATGAGTTGCCGTTGCCTTTGTCGTTGCTGTGATTGGGGGGTATATCCGTTATTCAGGTAACGGCGGCTTATGGTTTCGCTCTTACAGCGACTCACTTTGGAAAAGCCCCAAAGTAAGCAAAGGGCTCTGCCCCGCCTGTCGGCACCTCG
>NZ_JANUEW010000053.1:0-31804 GCF_024807515.1 Pseudomonas sp. BIGb0558 | reverse complement strand
TGCCGAGCCTAAGCGAGGCACCGAGTGGTGGGGCAAAGACCTTTTGGTTACTTTTGGGGCGTTTGCCAAAAGTGACCCGCTGTAAGAGCGGAACCCTAAGCAGCCGTTACCGCAGCAACGGATATGTACACCATCAACTCAACACCACCGCGCCCCGAGCCTTGCGCTTATTCTTGATGCCGTAGCAAACCCACATAAACACCACCCAAACCGGAATCGCATACACCGACACCTGAATCCCCGGAATCAACAACATAACCCCAAGGATAAACACCACAAACGCCAGGCAAACGTAATTCCCATACGGATACCAAAGCGCCTTGAACAACGGCACCTGCCCCGTCCGATCCATATGCTGGCGAAACTTGAAATGCGAAAAGCTGATCATCGCCCAGTTGATCACCAGGGTCGCCACCACCAGCGACATCAGCAACTCCAGCGCATGCTGGGGAATCAGATAATTCATCAACACCGCCACCAGCGTAATCGCCGCTGACGCCAGGATCGACCGTACCGGCACCCCGCGCTTGTCGATCTTCGCCAACACCCGAGGCGCATCCCCCTGCTCGGCCATGCCCAACAGCATGCGGCTGTTGCAGTAAGTGCCACTGTTGTAGACCGACAACGCCGCCGTCAGCACCACAAAGTTGAGAATGTGCGCCGCCGTATTACTGCCCAGCATCGAAAACACCTGCACAAACGGACTGCCGCTATACGCGTCACCAGAAGCATTCAGGGTTTCCAGCAAGCTGTCCCAAGGCGTCAACGACAACAGCACCACCAACGCACCAATGTAGAAAATCAGAATCCGATAGATCACCTGGTTAATCGCCTTCGGAATCACCGTGCGTGGCTTGTCCGCCTCAGCCGCGGTAAACCCGAGCATCTCCAGGCCGCCAAACGAGAACATGATGATCGCCATGGCCATCACCAACCCACCGACACCATGGGGGAAGAACCCACCGTGTTCCCACAGATTGCTCACCGAAGCTTGTGGCCCGCCGGTGCCGCTCACCAGCAGGTAACTGCCCAGGGCGATCATCCCGACGATGGCGACCACCTTGATGATCGCAAACCAGAACTCGGCCTCACCGAAGACCTTGACGTTAGATAGGTTGATCACATTGATCAGCACGAAAAAGGCCGCCGCCGACACCCAGGTCGGGATCTCGGGCCACCAGTAGTGCACGTATTTTCCGACGGCCGTCAGCTCCGACATGCCCACCAGAATGTACAAAATCCAGCAGTTCCAGCCCGACAGGAAGCCGGCGAAACCGCCCCAGTACTTGTGGGCAAAGTGGCTGAAGGACCCGGCCACCGGCTCTTCGACGATCATTTCGCCCAACTGGCGCATGATCATGAAGGCGATAAAGCCGCAGATGGCATAGCCGAGGATCATCGACGGCCCGGCGGATTTCAGCACGCCGGCCGAACCCAGGAACAACCCGGTGCCAATCGCGCCACCGAGGGCGATCAGTTGAATATGGCGATTTTTCAGGCCGCGCTTCAGTTCGCCTGAATGCGAGTTGGCTTCACTCATGAAAAGGGTCTCACGCAAGGTTTGATGGTGCTCATGGAGGGGTGCTGCTTTGGTAACGGGCTACAGCAGCGCCGATCAAACCCCGGTCCAGCGTTTTTTCTTACGGTCATACGTCACCTGTTGTTTTTATCTGTGACGAAATCGAACCCGACGGGCTTGTGGCCTGGCGGAATGAACAAGGCGGATAGCCCTGAAAGAGTGGGATCACAGTAAAACGCGGCGCATTGTACACCGCCAAACCTGTCTGGGCCGACAGGATGCTGTGCGGCAGATAGCAGGGACATTGGGAAAATTCTTTCAGATATAGAGAAATTGACGACAGGCCACTTCCTACAAAAACACACAGCCAACTGCCTGTTTCATCGACATAAACCAAATAGCCATCAAAGCGGAATAAAAAATCCAAATGAAACCGTGTCAATAAAAATTTTGCATTCCCAAACACACTCTTCTAGGTTCATCCACTTGCCCAGCGCAGCCCGCTGGCAAGCTCGTTCTCAAACAACGTCATCTAGGAGATTCACCATGCAAGCACTGGAAAACGACCTGGAAACCGAACTGCAACTCGACGATTGGTTTGAAGCGCCGACCCACGAGGCCGCCGTTGAAATGATGCAAGCCGATGCCGTCGTGCCATTTGGCACCGCGATGTGGCCTTTCTAATCTGATCAGGCACCCCGGCAGGTGCGGGACGCCGCACCTGCCACTGCTCCTACCGAAGGCTTTGAAGGAAGGACGTCATGGACAAGGCCCGCGCCGTCGAACATTTTCTGTATTACCTCGCCCATCACCCGGCCCTCGCCGGCCTGCACCGCCCTACCATTCTGCTCGGCCATACCGAACGCTACGACGCCATCGCCCAATCGATCATCCAGGGCTGCGCCGCGCGTTTCGACTTCCAGGTACAACGCCTGGACCAGGCCCCCAGCGAAGTGCTGGCCAAGGCCATCGAAGACTGCGACCTGTACATGTTTCTCTACGATTCCTCGACCTTGCCCAACCCACGCGCCGAAGGCCCGGACTTTATCCGCGCCCTGCAAGGCGTGATGGCTGAGCACTGGAAAAAATCCCTGCTGCTCAAGGACTACGGCGATTATTTCTACGACACCTTCAGCGTCGCCCCCCAGCGGATTGCCGACCTCAACGCCACGTTGATCCGGCGCATGTCCCAGGCCAGCGTGCTGAGCTTCACCGACCAGCATGGCTCGCGCCTTGAAGCGCCCATGAGCAGCATCAAGAAGTGGACCAATATCAACGGCGTCGGCAACCACGACCTGGCGCCCGGCGAGATCGCCACCCACAGCGAGGCCATCAACGGCCAGGTGCGGTTTGTCGGCACCTTCCTCAGCACCATCCCCTTTGCGCGTAAATACGGCGTGCTGCAATCCCCGCTGGAGCTGTGGATCGAGAACTCGACCATATGCACCGTGGCCAGCGAAGTACCGGGGCTGGCGGACGACTTCAACAAATACCTGAATGCCAACCCGTCCAACCGCCGGGTGGAGGAGCTGGGCATCGGCACCAATGAAGGCGTGAAGGATTTGTATGCGCGCAATGCCGGCTTTGAAGAGCGCCACTGCGGGCTGCACCTGGGCCTGGGTGGCGGGCAGAAAGGCAGCCATCATCTGGACCTGATCTTCGCCAGCGGCGTGTTGGCGCTGGATGACAAGCCGGTATTTGATGGGGCCTTCATGTTCTGACACGGCCGTCAAAACAAATGGAGATCAAATGTGGGAGCTGGCTTGCCTGCGATGCGGGCAACTCGGTCCACCGGCAATACCGAGGCGATGCCATCGCAGGCAAGCCAGCTCCCACAGGAAAGCAGGTTTGCTTTGTAGAGTGCACTCCAAATCCAGACCAAAAAAAAAACGCCAACCCTGAGGTTGGCGTTTTTTTATGCAGCGCTTAACGAATCACTGCGGCTTCTTGCGACCAAAACCTGGACGCTGGCCGGAACCGGCCGGTGCACCACGACGCTTGCCCGATGGCGCGTCATCGACCAGTTTCAGGCCCGGGCGCTTTTTCGGCGCTGGCTTGGCGGGGCGCTTGGTGCTGGCGTTGTCGTCGGCACGGCCGCTAGCCGGAGCACCACGGCCGGACTCGCCACGGTTACCGCGACCGCCTGCAGGTGCATCACCACGACCGGCTGGACGCGGCGCGCGCGGAGCACGTTCGCCATCCTGACGAGCCGGTGCCGAAGGACGACGCTCGCCTTCGATGTGCGGCTCGCGGGAGATGCGACCACCAGTGGCCGGTGCATCCAGCGCCGGGCGCAGGGTGCGGGCAACACGGTCGGTACGCGCTACAGGGCGCGACGATTTACGCTGCATACGCTCAAGCTTGTCTTTGCTCTTGGCGTTCATCTGCGGCATGGCCACCGGGGTCAGGCCGACTTCAGCACTCAGGATGTCGACTTCGTACTGGCTCATTTCGCGCCAGCGGCCCATCGGCAGGTCGGAGTTGAGGAACACCGGGCCGAAACGCACGCGCTTCAGGCGGCTGACCACCAGGCCCTGGGATTCCCACAGGCGACGCACTTCACGGTTACGGCCTTCCATCACCACGCAGTGGTACCAATGGTTGAAGCCTTCGCCGCCCGGCGCCTGCTTGATGTCGGTGAACTTGGCCGGGCCGTCTTCCAGCACGACGCCGGCTTTAAGGCGCTCGATCATTTCGTCATCGACTTCGCCACGCACACGTACCGCGTATTCACGGTCCATCTCGTAGGAAGGGTGCATCAGGCGGTTGGCCAGCTCACCGTCGGTGGTGAACATCAGCAAGCCGGTGGTGTTGATGTCGAGACGACCGATGTTGATCCAGCGGCCTTCTTTAGGGCGCGGCATCTTGTCGAATACAGTGGGACGGCCTTCCGGGTCGTCACGGGTGCAGATTTCGCCATCGGGCTTGTTGTACATGATGACGCGGCGCACCGATTCGGCGGCCTCTTCACGCTTGATGACCTTGCCATCAATGGTGATGGCATCGTGCAGGTCGACGCGCTGGCCAAGGGTGGCTTCAACGCCATTGACCTTGATGCGCTTCTGGGTGATCCAGGCTTCTACGTCGCGGCGCGAGCCTACGCCGATACGGGCGAGGACTTTCTGCAGTTTTTCGCCTGCGGGGCCGATTTCCTGGCTGTCGTTCTGGTCTTGGTCACTCATCTTAAGCACCTCCCGGTGTGTCGATTCAGGCTTGGCCTGAAGATAGTAAAAGCTGGGCGTTTGGCGAACGCATCGCCAAAGGGTCGCGAATCATACGCTCATGGCGCGCGTTGCGCATCAGAGACTAGCCGATAACTGCAGGTTCATTTGCCTTTCCGCCGACCGGTGGCACCCAGTGCAAGAAGGCGCAGCTCGGCTTCGGCCAGCACCGTGCGCTTATCGACCTTGTCGAGTTTCTTCCAGGCGCGGATCTCACGCTTGCTGCGCCCGCAACCCACGCAGATATCGTCAGTGAACTTGCAGATGCTGATGCAGGGGTCTTTGGTGGAGCTCATTGAAATCCTCCCAGGCACTGGTTTTCTGTGGGAGCTGGCTTGCCTGCGATGGCATCACCTCGGTGTAGCAGAAAGACCGGATCGCCTGCATCGCAGGCAAGCCAGCTCCCACATTTTGAAGCGGCGTCAGTCTTCGAATTGGCGGCGTTCGTTTTCGATGGCTTCGGCCAGGGCCCGGGCTTCGTCCTCTTCGTCGCTAAGGGGCGGTTGTTCAAGGGCTGCAACAGCGGCCAGCAGTTTGGCGCGGGCTTCTGCTACGCCGAGAATGTCTTCTTCGGGTTCAGGCTCAGGCTCAACTTCGACTGGCGCCTCAACCTCATCGTTCAGTTGCAGCACGGGCGCCGGCTCCCCATCGCTGACCGCGCCATCACGCAGCAAATCGTCGAAGTCGGTCTTGATGCCCTGCTCCATGTCGTCCAGTTCCAGCAGCAGCGTATGGAAGCTGGTTTCGTCCTTCGGCTCTTCCGGCTCGGCGCTGGCGTCGGCAAGCTCCTGCAACCCGGCGGGCACCGGGGCGTCGTCGAAGTCCAGAACCGGGTCCGGCTCCATCTCCCGCAACTCAGCCAACGGCGGCAAATCGTCGAGGTTTTTCAGGTTGAAGTGGTCAAGGAACACCTTGGTGGTGGCGAACATCGCCGGCTTGCCGGGCACGTCCCGATAGCCAACGATCCTGATCCACTCGCGCTCCAGCAGCGTCTTGACGATATGGCTGTTGACCGCCACGCCCCGCACGTCTTCAATTTCGCCCCGGGTGATCGGCTGGCGATAGGCGATCAGTGCCATGGTCTCCAGCATCGCCCGGGAATAGCGCTGCGGGCGTTCTTCCCACAGGCGGCCGACCCACGGGGAGAACTTCTCGCGGATTTGCAGGCGATACCCGGATGCCACTTCCCGCAGCTCGAAGGCACGGCCGTCGCAGGACTTGCGCAGAATCTCCAGGGCCTTCTTGAACACCGGCGGCTCAGGGCGTTCGGCTTCTTCAAACAGTTCGAACAGGCGTTCCAAAGATTGCGGCTTGCCCGAGGCCAGGAGAAAGGCCTCCAGCAGCGGGGCCAGTTCGCGGGGTTCAGTCAGATTCATCGATTCAGCTCTTTATTCGGCTCGCGCCCGCACGTGGATAGCCGCAAAAGGCTCATTCTGGACCAGCTCGACCAAGGATTCCTTGACCAGTTCAAGGATCGCCATAAAGGTCACCACCACCCCCAGGCGCCCTTCTTCTTTGGTAAACAGTTCGGCAAAAGGCACAAAACCGCCGCCCTTGAGGCGGTCGAGCACATCACTCATGCGCTCACGGGTGGACAGCGCCTCGCGGCTGACCTGGTGGCTTTCAAACATGTCGCCACGGCGCAGCACCTCGGCCATGGACATCAGCAATTCTTCCAGGCTCACATCCGGCAACAGCTTGCGCGCCCGGGCTTCCGGGGCGTCGAGCTTGGGCACCACCACGTCGCGGCCCACCCGGCTCAGGCCGTCGATGCCTTCGGCCGCGGCCTTGAAGCGCTCGTATTCCTGCAGGCGACGGATCAGTTCGGCGCGCGGGTCGTCCTCTTCCGCCTCGATGGTTTCCGAGCGCGGCAGCAGCATGCGCGATTTGATCTCCGCGAGCATCGCGGCCATCACCAGGTATTCGGCGGCCAGCTCCAGGCGCACCGTCTGCATCAACTCGACATAACCCATGTACTGGCGGGTGATTTCCGCCACCGGGATGTCGAGGATGTTGATGTTCTGCTTGCGGATCAGGTACAGCAGCAAGTCCAGCGGGCCTTCGAAGGCTTCGAGGAAGACTTCCAGGGCGTCCGGCGGGATGTACAGGTCCAGCGGCATTTCCATGACGGCCTGGCCGTAGACCATGGCAAATGGCAGTTCCTGCTGGGCGCCCGCCTGGCTGTCGACGGTTTCCACGGCCGACATTCAGGCCTCGACCATGAACGGTGCCGGGTCGCCGCAACCCACGCGCACCACTTCCGGTTCACCGTCGGCCAGGTTGATCACGGTGGAGGCCTTGTTGCCGCCATAGCCGCCGTCGATGATCAGGTCGACGTGTTTTTCCAGCAGGCGGCGCATTTCGTAAGGGTCGTACAGCGGCTCTTCTTCACCCGGCAGGATCAGCGACACGCTCATCAGTGGCTCACCAAGTTCGGCCAGCAACGCCAGGGCGATCGGGTGTTCCGGCACCCGCAGGCCGATGGTGCGCTTCTTCGGGTGCAACAGCAGACGCGGCACTTCGCGGGTGGCGTTGAGAATGAAGGTGTAGGGTCCCGGCGTGTGGGCCTTGAGCAGGCGGAAGGTGCCGGTGTCGACCTTGGCGAACAGCCCCAGTTGGGACAGGTCGCTGCAAATCAGCGCGAAGTTGTGGTTCTTGTCCAGGTCACGCAGGCGTCTTACGCGCTCCACCGCATTCTTGTCGCCGATCTGGCAACCGATCGCGTAGGAAGAATCCGTGGGATAGATCACCACGCCACCGGCGCGGATGATCTCCACGGCCTGTTTGATCAGCCGCGCCTGCGGGTTTTCCGGATGAATCTGGAAGAATTGACTCACGTGTTCTACCTGTTCAGACGGTGGCAATAATGGGGTCATGTTTGAAGCGACACCAAAGGGGCGGCAAATCTTCCGGGACTGCGCGGTATTCGCCAATCTCGGACCAGCCGCCAGGGCCATGAAAATCACTGCCGGCGCTGACCAGCAGACCAAATTCGCGGGCAAGAATCGCCAGGCTGCCCACCTGTTCGGCGGGTTGATGCCCGTTGACCACTTCGATTGCGTGGCCGCCCGCTTGAATATAGTCGCCAATCAGCTTGCGGCGCTTGCTGCGGGTGAAATCGTAATGCCAGGGATGTGCCAGGCTGACCCACGCGCCCGCTGCCCGCAACGTGCCAACGGTGTCTTCCAGGGTCGGCCAGTGTTGCTTGACGTCTCCCAGCTTGCCGGCGCCCAGCCATTTGCGGAATGCTTCGGCGCGATCCTTTACAAACCCTTCACGCACCATCCAGTCGGCAAAGTGCGGACGGGCCGGGGCGTTGCCGCTGTCGCCCAGTTCCTGCTGGATGGCGCGGGCGCCCTCCAAGCCGTTGGGCATGCCCTTCAAGGCCAGCTTGCGGCTTATTTCTTCGGACCGCAGCCAGCGGCCATCGTGCAATTGGGCGATGGCCGCAACCAACGGCGGCGCGTTGACGTCGAAACCGTAGCCCAATACATGAATGGTTGCGCCGCCCCAGGTGCAGGACAATTCAACCCCGTTGACCAGTTGCATACCCAGCGCATTCGCCGTTTCACGGGCTTCTGCCAGGCCTTCGAGGGTGTCGTGGTCGGTCAACGACAGGACTCGCACGCCTTTTTCAAACGCACGCGCAACCAGGACCGCGGGCGCCAGGGCGCCGTCGGAGGCTGTGCTATGGCAGTGCAAATCAACATTCACGGGAGTGTGTAACCTCAAGTCAGCTGGCGCTTTCGCTACCAAGGATGTTTGTTATTATGCCGCCACATCCAGCTTCTGGCTCTTACTGTGAAACAATTCATCGACTTCATCCCGCTGTTGCTGTTTTTCATCGTTTACAAAATCGACCCTCGCGTCATCGATATTGCCGGCCACGAGCTGACAGTCGGTGGCATCTATAGCGCCACGGCGGTGCTGATCATCAGCTCCGTGGTGGTCTACGGCGCTCTCTTCATCTCCCAGCGCAAGCTGGAAAAAAGCCAATGGCTGACCCTGATCGCCTGCCTCGTGTTCGGCAGCCTGACCCTGGCCTTCCACAGCGAAACCTTCCTTAAATGGAAAGCCCCGGTGGTCAACTGGCTGTTCGCCCTGGCCTTTATCGGCAGCCACTTCATCGGTGACCGCCTGCTGATCAAGCGGATCATGGGCCATGCGCTGACTTTGCCGGAGCCAGTCTGGACCCGCCTGAACATCGCCTGGGTCGTGTTTTTCCTGTTCTGCGGCGCCGCCAACCTGTTCGTGGCCTTTACCTTCCAGAGCTACTGGGTGGATTTCAAGGTGTTCGGCAGCCTGGGCATGACCGTGCTGTTCCTGGTCGGCCAGGGTATTTACCTGTCGCGCCACCTGCATGACACCGACCCCACCACGCCGAAAACCGAGGACTGACATGCTCTACGCCATCATTTCCACCGACGTCGCCAATTCCCTGGAAAAACGCCTGTCGGTGCGCCCGGCCCACCTCGAGCGCCTGAAACAGCTGCAGGCCGAAGGCCGCCTGGTATTGGCCGGCCCGCATCCTGCGGTCGACAGCAACGACCCGGGAGACGCCGGTTTCACCGGTAGCCTGGTGGTTGTCGAGTTCGCATCCCTCGCGGCGGCACAAGCCTGGGCCGACGCCGACCCGTACGTGGCGGCAGGCGTGTACGCCCAGGTGCTGGTCAAACCGTTCAAGCAAGTCCTGCCTTGATTCGTTGCGCGCTGAACCAATTGGCTTCAGCGCACTCCTAAACGCTCATTATTCCCGGTAACCTGCCGACAACGTTCTGAATATTCGTGTGGAATCAGGAGTTCCGATGCGCTTACGTCAGTTGTGTCTGTTGGCAGTGTTAATGATCGGGGCTACGGCCCACGCTGAAGAAACCTCGAACACCGGCAGTTCCACGCCCCTGTCCTTGAGTGCCGGCAGCCAGATCACCGATTTGCAGCAACGTTTGAAAGAAAGCGAACGGCAGCGGGAAGAACTGAGCAAGCAATTGCAAAGTGCTGACGCCACCCGGGAAAGTACCCAACTGAGTAAACTGCGCCAGGAGAACCAACGCCTGGCCCAGCAACTCAAAGAAGCACAGGGCAGTGCCTTGCCACGCTGGCTTACCGAACAACAGCAATGGTTTGTGACCGGCGGGGCAGTCGCGCTGATCGCCCTGTTGTGCGGGATCTTCGCCAGTGGCGGGCACCGGCGCCGTCGACAATGGCTAAATTGAGTGAGTCATGAGCGAGCTGTTACTGATAGATGATGACCAGGAGCTCTGTGAGCTGCTGACCAGTTGGCTGAGCCAGGAAGGTTTCCAGGTGCGCGCCTGCCATGACGGTTTGAGCGCACGCAAGGCTTTGGCCGAAGCCGCCCCGGCGGCGGTGGTGCTCGACGTGATGCTGCCCGATGGCAGCGGCCTGGAGCTGCTCAAGCAATTGCGCAGCGACCACCCGGAGCTACCGGTGCTGATGCTCTCGGCCCGGGGTGAACCCCTGGACCGGATCCTCGGCCTGGAACTGGGCGCCGACGACTACCTGGCCAAACCCTGTGACCCTCGCGAACTGACTGCCCGCTTGCGCGCCGTGCTGCGCCGCAGTCACCCGGCCGCCGTGTCTACCCAACTGGAGCTGGGCGACCTGTGCTTCAGCCCGGTGCGTGGCGTGGTCACTATCGATGAACAGGAATTTGCCCTGACCGTGTCCGAGAGCCGCCTGCTGGAAGCCTTGCTGCGCCAGCCGGGCGAACCGCTGGACAAGCAGGAACTGGCGCAAATCGCCCTGGGCCGCAAGCTGACCCTGTATGACCGCAGCCTGGACATGCACGTCAGCAACCTGCGCAAGAAGATCGGCCCGCACCCCGATGGCCGGCCACGGATCGTGGCGCTGCGTAGCCGCGGCTATTACTACAGCCTCTAAGCACAACACCTGTCCCCTGTGGGAGCTGTCGAGCCTTGGCGAGGCTGCGATGGCATCACCTCGGTGCAACGGATAGACCGCGGTGCCTGCATCGCAGCCTCGCCAAGGCTCGACAGCTCCCACACATGATCTCCCCTGCCGGGATAGTTTTGTCAGCCCCGCCCAAAATCCTCTTTACCCAAGCTTTACCCTACCCTGACTGCCGCTGACCTTGATCTCCGTAATCTACTCACATCCGGACTCACCGGAATAGAGACAGGAGAATCACCATGCGCAAGACCCTTATCGCTCTGATGTTCGCTGCTGCCCTGCCAACCGTTGCCATGGCCGCGGCCCCAGAAGGCCCAGGCCCGATGGGCGGCCCTGAAGGCCACATGATGGGTGGCCCAGGCCACGGCGGCGAACACGGCATGCGGGGCAAAGGTGGCCCTTTCAGCCAGCTTGATCTGACCCATGAACAGCGCCAGCAGATCGGCAAATTGATGGGCCAGCAATGGCACGCTCGCAAAGAGCTGGTCAAAAAGTACCTGGATAAACTCCCGGCTGCTGACCAGAAAGCCATGCAAGACGAAATGGCCGCCGGCAAACAGAAAACCCAGGCCGACATCCGTGCCGTGCTGAAACCCGATCAACAGAAGAAATTCGACGAAATCGTGAAGAAACAAGCCGAGCGCCGCGCCGAGTGGAAGGAATTCCAGGCCTGGAAAGCCCAGCAGCCGCAAAAAGCGCAATAATGATCTAGCTTCACTCCCAGCCCAGTGGCCACCGCCGCTGGGCTTTTCCTGTTTGAGGATTTCTTGTGCGTTCATTGTTCTGGCGCGTCCTTGCCAGCTTCTGGCTGGCCATCGCCCTGGTTGCCGGGTTGTCGATCCTGCTTGGGCATATGCTCAACCAGGACGCCTGGATTCTCAGCCGCCACCCCGGGCTCAATAACCTCGCGCAGGAATGGACGCAGCTCTATGAGGCTCAGGGCGAGGACGCCGCCCAGGACTTGTTGCAACAGCGCAAGCGCCAGTATCACATCGACGTGCAAGTGCTTAACGAAAGCGGCGAGCCCGTGGTGCGCGGCACCTTCCCGCGCCGGGCCGCCGCCCTCGAGGCCCGGCAAAACGACAGCCAGGACCGCCACCTGCCCTGGCGCCGCCTGACCGCCGAATACACCAGCGAAAAAACCGGCGACACCTACCTGCTGATCTACCGCATCCCTCACCCGGAACTGGACGCCTGGCACCGCAGCAGCCTGCTCTGGCCGCTGAGTGCCCTGGCGATTGCGCTGGTGGTGCTGACCCTGTTCAGCCTGCTGGTGACGCTGTCTATCACCCGTCCCCTCAGCCGCCTGCGCGGCGCGGTGCACGACCTGGGCCAAACCACCTACCAGCAAAACAGCCTGGCGCGACTGGCCAACCGTCGCGACGAATTCGGCGTGCTCGCCACCGACTTCAACCGCATGGGCGCCCGCCTGCAAAGCCTGATCGGCAGCCAGCGCCAATTGCTGCGGGACGTGTCCCACGAACTGCGCTCGCCCCTGGCCCGCCTGCGGATCGCCCTGGCCCTGGCGGAACGGGCCACGCCCGAGGCACGGGAGAAACTCTGGCCACGCCTGACCCGTGAATGCGACCGCCTGGAAGCACTGATCAGCGAAATCCTGGTACTCGCCCGGGTGGACGCCGACAACGCCAGCGCCGAAGACATCGACCTCAATCCGTTGCTCAGGACCCTGCAAAAAGACGCCCTGCTCAGCGCGCCGGACCAACCCGTGCAGCTCGATGCCGAAGCCGGTCTGCACCTCAAGGGCTGGCCGACCATGATCGAACGCGCGGTGGACAACCT
Organism: Pseudomonas sp. BIGb0558; assembly: GCF_024807515.1. NCBI lineage: Bacteria > Pseudomonadati > Pseudomonadota > Gammaproteobacteria > Pseudomonadales > Pseudomonadaceae > Pseudomonas > Pseudomonas sp. BIGb0558. The sequence continues at coordinate 19,336 of NZ_JANUEW010000053.1, read as the reverse complement.
GCTGCGCAATGCCCAGCGCTTCAACCCGCCCGGCCAGCCGATTGAAATGGACGCCAAACGCCAGGGCGAACGCATTGTGATCAGCGTGCGCGACCACGGCCCCGGCGTCGACGCCGAGCACCTCAGCCAACTGGGCGAGCCGTTTTACCGCGCCCCGGGGCAAACCGCCCAAGGCCACGGCCTGGGCCTGGCCATCGCCCGCCGCGCGGCAGAGCGCCATGGCGGCAGCCTGATCCTGGCCAATCATCCAGGCGGCGGCTTTATCGCCAGCGTGGAGTTGCCGTTGGAACCCGGGGTTGTCATTCAACCCTGATGATCTTCTATGATGGTCCTTCTCATAAGGAGGGCCTTTGATGACTGATCTGCTCACTCCCATCCAGGAAGCACTCGACTTACCCGTCACCGCGCTGGCCTTCACCGAGGCCGGCGCCCTGCCCTCGACCTTCGCCGTCACCGACCTGGCCAGCGCCAGCATCGGCGCAGCCGGCCAGGCGGTTGCCCGGTTGCTGTTGCAGCAAACCGGGCGCTTACCCGCGGTGACCGTCGATCGACGCCTCGCCTCATTCTGGTTCTCCTCGTCCCTGCGTCCCGATGGCTGGGCCACACCACCGCTGTGGGACCCGATTGCCGGCGACTACGCCTGCGCCGATGGCTGGATTCGCCTGCACACCAACGCACCGCACCATCGCGCCGCCGCCGAGCGCGTACTCGGGCAGGCCGCAGATCGTGAGGCGATGGCCGCGAAGGTTGCGCAATGGAACGCTGCCGAGCTGGAACAAGCGATTGTCGAGGCGAACGGTTGCGCGGCACAGATGCGTTCGTGGCAAGACTGGCAAGCTCATCCTCAAGGTTTGGCGGTCAACCAGGAACCGCTGGTGCATCGCCAGACCTTCGCTGCCCTCAGCGACAAACCCTGGCGGGGCTCGGTGGCAAGGCCTTTGGCGGGCATCAAGGTGCTGGACCTGACCCGCGTATTGGCCGGCCCTACCGCCAGCCGTTATCTCGCCGGGCTTGGGGCCGACGTACTGCGCATCGACGCCCCGGACTGGAACGAACCCGGCGTAGTGCCGGAAATGACCCTGGGCAAACGCTGTGCCCGCCTGGACCTGAAAAACGCCGATGACCGGCAAATCTTCGAAAGCCTGCTCAAGGACACCGACATTCTGCTGCACGGCTACCGTGCCGATGCGCTGGAACAGTTGGGCTACGGCGAAGCTGCGCTGCAAGCCCTCGCGCCCGGCCTGATCGACGCCAGCCTCAATGCCTATGGCTGCAGCGGCCCATGGCGCAATCGCCGGGGCTTCGACAGCCTGGTGCAGATGAGCACCGGGATTGCCGAGGCGGGCCGGCAGTGGAAAAAGGCCGACAAACCAGTGCCGCTGCCGTTGCAGGCCCTGGACCACGCCACCGGGTATTTGATGGCGGCCGGTGCGATCCAGGCCTTGAGCGAACGCTTGAAATCCGGGCGCGGCGGTTCGGCGCTGCTGTCGCTGGCGCGCACGGCGAAACTGCTGGTGGACGCCGGACAAGTTCAGGAACAACCGCCATTGCGGGGCGAAGAACCGAGTGATCAAGGCCTGGTGGTGGAGCAAACCGCCTGGGGCCCGGCCCATCGATTACTGCCCCCGGTGACCATCAGCGGCACACCATTGCAGTGGGATTTGCCCGCAGTTGAATTGGGTTCACATCGCCCTCAGTGGTGACCTGAAAATCGCTATCGCGGGCAAGCCCGGCTCCCACAGTTGACCGAGTTGTCTGGGCTGGCTCAGATCTCCTGTGGGAGCCGGGCTTGCCCGCGATGAGGCCCTTACAGTCACCGTCAATCTGCCCGGCTCAATGATGTCCACAAATGCTGCGCCGCATATGCCCTGAGCGGCCGCCAGGCCTCAGCCCGCGCCAGCAACTGGCGCGGGCTTACCGGCCCGCCCTCCAGCGCCGCCAACGCATTGATCAACCCGATATCCCCCGAAGCAAACGCATCCTGCTCACGCATCTGGCGCATGGCGATGTACTGCGCCGTCCAGTCACCAATCCCCGGCAATGCCACCAGCCGCGCCACGCCCTCCTTCAAACTTGCCTTCGGCTGGAACACCTGCGGGTCATCCAGCAACGCCTGGGCCACCGCCGACAAGGTACGCCCGCGACTTTTCGGCATGCCCAGGCTCGCCAGGTCCGCCGCCGCCAACACCTCGGCGGCGGGAAACACATGGGTCACACCGGCATGGGGCGTGACCAACGGCGTGCCGTACTGCGCCACCAACTTGCCCGCCAGCTTGATCGCTGCCACCACGGTAATCTGCTGACCCAACACCGCACGAATCGCCAACTCCAACCCGTCCCAGGTTCCCGGTACCCGCAGGCCGGGACGCGCCGCCACCAACCGCGCCATCAAGGGATCCGTCGCCAGTTGCCGGTTGATCACCTTTGGATCGGCCGACAGGTCAAACATGTCCCGCAACCGCCGCTCAATCTCCGGCAACGCAGCCGGGTCGGGAAAACCCACCGTTACCTCAAGCCAATCCCCGGCACCCGGCGACACACTGAGCCAACCCTGCTGACCGTCGACACTGATACTGCGCGAGTACACGCCGTCGTCCACGGTCTCCAACGCGCTGATGGCCCGGGCTGACAAAAAACCCAGCATCTCCGTCCAGTCATACGGCGCCTGATACGCCAGCTGAATCCTCACAACGACAACACCCCGCTGTACAACCCATACGCCGCCAGGCTCGCCCCGGCGATCACGCAGGCGAAAATGCCTTTTTCCAGGTGGGTAAACAAGGGCTGGCCCTGCTCGCGCTTGGCCAGGGCAAACAGAATCACCCCGGGCGCATACAGCAGCGCCGACAACAGCAGGTATTTCAAACCTCCGGCGTAAAGCAGCCACACCGCGTAAGCCAGGGCAACCAGGCCCACCAGCAGGTCCTTCAGGCGCTCGCCATGGGCGCCTTCGTAGGTTTCGCCGCGTCCGCTCAACAACACGGCATAAGCCGCCGACCACAGGTAGGGCACCAGAATCATCGACGACGCCAGGTAGATCAGGGTGGTGTAGGTGCTTGCCGAAAACAGCGTGATCACCAGGAACAGCTGGATCATCACATTGGTCAGCCACAACGCATTGACCGGCACCTGATTGACGTTTTCCTTTTTCAGGAACGCGGGCATGGTCTTGTCGTGGGCGGTGGCGTAGAGGATTTCGGCGCAGAGCAAGGCCCACGACAGCAGCGCGCCCAGCAGCGAAACCGCCAGCCCGATGCTGATCAGCAATGCGCCCCAGGGCCCGACAATATGCTCCAGCACGCCCGCCAGGGACGGGTTTTGCAGGTTGGCCAGTTCCGGCTGGCTCATGATCCCCAGCGACAACAGGTTGACCAACACCAGCAGCGCCAGCACGCCCAGGAAACCGATCACCGTGGCCCGGCCCACGTCCGAGCGTTTCTCGGCCCGGGCCGAGTAGACGCTGGCGCCCTCGATGCCGATAAACACAAACACCGTGACCAGCATCATGTTGCGCACCTGGTCCACCACGCCACCGAAGTTCGGGTTGCTCAGGCCCCAGATATCCCGGGTAAAGATGTCGGCCTTGAACGCCACGGCGGCGATCACGATAAACATCACCAGCGGCACGATCTTGGCCACAGTGGTGATCTGGTTGATGAACGCCGCCTCCTTGATCCCGCGCATCACCAGAAAATGCACGGCCCACAGCAACACCGACGCGCAACCAATCGCCACCGGCGTATTGCCCTGGCCGAACACCGGGAAAAAGTAGCCGAGGGTACTAAATAGCAACACGAAGTAACCGACGTTGCCCATCCAGGCGCTGATCCAGTAACCCCAGGCGGACGAGAAACCCATGTAGTCGCCAAACCCGGCCTTGGCGTAGGCGTATACGCCAGAATCGAGCTCAGGCTTGCGGTTGGCCAGGGTCTGGAACACGAAGGCGAGAGTCAGCATGCCCACGGCGGTGATGCCCCAGCCGATCAACACCGCGCCTACTTCAGCCCGCGCCGCCATGTTCTGCGGCAACGAGAAAATCCCGCCGCCGATCATCGACCCCACAACCAGGGCGATCAAGGCGTTGAGGCGCAGTTTTTCCGAGGATTGGGACATGGACACTCCTGAACAAAAACAACAATCGAGCCAACAACTGTGCACTCAACTAATTTACTAAGCCGACGCCGCGTTTATTAGATATAGCTAATAAAGCCGCAAGCTTCATAACTTAAAGGCATGACAATAAACAGCGTTAAGGCAAATTTATAATTTAAATAACACTGCTCTGGAAAAGTTTGCATATCTGGAAATACGGACTAGCTTCAAAGGTCCATGCTAATGAGAAAAGCTGCTGTTTGAAACGCAGAAACGCTCTACCACGAGCCTCTGCGGGGCACTTGAGCGCCCGTACCTTTCATCATAAGTCATTAATTCACAATGGAATGTGCCAATGAAGTGATCTGAGTCAGCTGTTTGATTAGCGCACGGATTTATTCTGTGGTCTCTCTTCTCCTGCATTGGAGTCATGCGATGTCTGAATCTCCCGGTAAACTTCGATTAGGTGCCCTGGTTGCACTTGTCGTGGGCTCAATGATTGGTGGCGGGATCTTCTCACTGCCGCAAAACATGGCCGCAAGTGCCGATGTCGGCGCCGTCCTGATCGGCTGGGTCATTACCGCAGTCGGTATGTTGACCCTCGCTTTCGTGTTTCAAACCCTGGCCAATCGCAAGCCCAACCTCGACGGCGGGGTGTATGCCTACGCCAAGGCCGGGTTTGGCGACTACATGGGTTTCTCGTCCGCCTGGGGTTACTGGATCAGTGCCTGGCTGGGCAACGTCGGCTACTTCGTGCTGCTGTTCAGCACCCTTGGTTACTTCTTTCCGATCTTCGGCGAAGGCAACACCCCGGCGGCGGTGATCGGCGCCTCGGTGCTGTTGTGGGCCGTGCACTTCCTGGTACTGCGCGGGATCAAGGAAGCGGCGTTCATCAACCTGGTGACCACCGTCGCCAAGGTGGTGCCGCTGGTGCTGTTCGTGTTGATCGCCCTCTTCGCGTTCAAGCTGGACATCTTCACCGCAGACATCTGGGGCGTGAAAAACCCGGACCTGGGCAGCGTGATGAACCAGGTGCGCAACATGATGCTGGTCACCGTCTGGGTGTTCATCGGCATCGAAGGCGCGAGCATCTTCTCGTCCCGTGCCGAAAAACGCTCGGACGTGGGCAAGGCCACCGTGATCGGTTTTATCACGGTGCTGCTGTTCCTGATGCTGGTGAACGTGCTGTCCCTGGGGATCATGACCCAGCCGGAACTGGCCAAATTGCAGAACCCGTCGATGGCCGCCGTGCTGGAGCATGTGGTGGGGCATTGGGGCGCGGTGCTGATCAGCGTCGGATTGATCATCTCTTTGCTGGGGGCGTTGCTGTCGTGGGTGCTGCTGTGTGCGGAGATCATGTTCGCCGCCGCCAAGGACCACACCATGCCGGAGTTCCTGCGTAAGGAAAACGCCAACCACGTGCCGGTCAACGCCCTGTGGCTGACCAACGCCATGGTCCAGGTTTTCCTGGTGATCACGCTGTTCTCGGCCAGCACTTACCTGTCGCTGATCTACCTCGCCACCTCGATGATCCTGGTGCCTTACCTGTGGTCGGCGGCCTATGCGCTGCTGTTGGCGGTGCGCGGTGAGACCTACGAAAACGCCCTGCGCGAGCGCAAGAAAGACCTGTTTATCGGTGCGGTCGCACTGATCTACGCGGTCTGGCTGCTCTATGCCGGCGGCACCAAGTACCTGCTGCTGTCCGCCCTGCTCTACGCCCCCGGCGCAATCCTGTTCGCCAAGGCCAAGCACGAGCTGGGCAAACCGATTTTCACCAATGTCGAGAAACTGATTTTCGCCGCAGTGGTCATTGGCGCCCTGGTGGCGGCCTATGGGCTCTACGACGGTTTCCTGACCCTGTAATTATTGTTCACTGGAGGATCTGTAATGACCACGGAAAAAGTGAAGTACGGCGTACATTCCGAAGCCGGCAAACTGCGCAAAGTCATGGTGTGCTCCCCAGGTTTGGCCCACCAGCGGCTGACCCCCAACAACTGCGATGAACTGCTGTTCGATGACGTGTTGTGGGTGGCCCAGGCCAAGCGCGACCACTTCGATTTTGTGACCAAGATGCGCGAGCGCGACATCGATGTGCTGGAAATGCACAACCTGCTGACCGACATCGTTGCCATCCCCGAAGCGCTGGACTGGATCCTGGAACGCAAGATCACCGCCAACCAGGTCGGCCTGGGCTTGGTCAATGAAGTCAGCTCGTGGCTGCGCAGCCTGGAGCCGCGCAAGGTCGCCGAGTTCCTGATCGGTGGCGTGTCGGCCGATGACCTGCCGAGCAGCTTCGGTGGCAAGACCATCGAGATGTTCCGCGACTTCCTCGGCCACTCCAGCTTCATCCTGCCGCCGCTGCCCAACACCCAGTTCACCCGCGACACCACCTGCTGGATCTATGGCGGCGTGACGCTGAACCCGATGTACTGGCCGGCGCGACGCCAGGAAACCCTGCTGGCGAGCGCCATCTACAAATTCCACCCCGAGTTCACCAACGCCGACTTCCAGGTGTGGTACGGCGACCCGGACCAGGAACATGGCAACGCCACCCTGGAAGGCGGCGACGTGATGCCGATCGGTAACGGCGTGGTGTTGATCGGCATGGGCGAGCGTTCCTCGCGCCAGGCCATCGGCCAGCTCGCGCTGAACCTGTTCAAGCACAAAGCCGTGGAGCGCGTGATCGTTGCCGGCCTGCCGAAGTCTCGCGCGGCGATGCACCTCGACACCGTGTTCAGCTTCTGCGACCGCGACCTCGTCACCATCTTCCCGGAAGTGGTGAACCAGATCGTCGCCTTCACCCTGCGCCCGGACGAGACCAAGCCCGGCGGCATCGACATCCAGCGCGAAAAAACCAACTTCCTCGACACCGTTGCCGCCGCCCTGAACCTCAAGGCCCTGCGCGTGGTGGAAACCGGCGGCAACAGCTTCGCCGCCGAACGCGAGCAGTGGGATGACGGCAACAACGTGGTGGCCGTGGAGCCTGGCGTGGTGATCGGCTACGACCGCAACACCTACACCAACACCCTGCTGCGCAAGGCCGGCGTGGAAGTCATCACCATCAGCGCCGGTGAACTCGGCCGGGGCCGTGGCGGCGGCCACTGCATGACCTGCCCGATCATTCGCGACCCAATCGACTATTAATATTTTGGCCTTGGCCGCTGCTTATCCAGCAGTGGCCAAGGGGATAACCGAAACCTAAGGAGATCCACCATGGCTTTTAATATGCGCAACCGCAGCCTGCTGTCGCTGATGCACCACACCACCCGCGAACTGCACTACCTGCTGGACCTGTCCCGCGACCTCAAGCGCGCCAAATACACCGGCACCGAGCGTCCGCACCTGAAGGGCAAGAACATCGCGCTGATCTTCGAAAAAACCTCGACCCGCACCCGTTGCGCCTTCGAAGTCGCGGCCCACGACCAGGGTGCCCACGTCACCTACATCGACCCGGTGTCGTCGCAGATCGGCCACAAGGAAAGCATGAAAGACACTGCCCGCGTATTGGGGCGGATGTTCGACGCCATCGAGTACCGTGGCTTTGAACAGGAAATCGTCGAGGAGCTGGCCAAGTTCGCCGGCGTGCCGGTGTTCAACGGCCTGACCGCTGAATTCCACCCCACCCAAATGATCGCCGACACCCTGACCATGCGCGAACACAGCGACAAGCCGCTGCATGACATCAGCTACGCCTACCTGGGCGATGCCCGCTACAACATGGGCAACTCGCTGCTGATGATCGGCGCCAAGCTGGGCATGGACGTGCGCATCGGCGCGCCGAAAGCCCTGTGGCCGCATGCTGACTTCATCAAGCAGTGCCAGGAGTTCGCTGAAGAAAGCGGCGCGCGCATCACCATCACCGAAGACCCGAAAGAAGCGGTGAAAGGCGTCGACTTCATCCACACCGATATCTGGGTGTCCATGGGCGAGCCGGTGGAAGCGTGGGACGAGCGTATCGAGCAACTGCTGCCGTACCAGGTCAACGCCAAGATGATGAAAGCCTCGGGCAACCCTCGGGTGAAGTTCATGCACTGCCTGCCGGCATTCCACAACAGCGAGACCAAGGTCGGCAAAGACATCGCCGCGCGGTATCCGAACCTGGCCAATGGCGTGGAAGTGACCGAAGAAGTGTTTGAGTCGCCGGCCAACATTGCCTTTGAACAGGCGGAAAACCGCATGCACACCATCAAGGCGATTCTGGTCTCGGCGTTGGCGGATATCTAAACCAACACCGCTCTTACTGTCGGAACACACTCAATGTGGGAGTGCTTTTGTGGGAGCTGGCTTGCCTGCGATGCAGACGCCTCGATATTTCAGATGTACCGAGGTGATGCCATCGCGGGCAAGCCCGGCTCCCACACAAGCCCGCTCCCACAGTTTGCCCTGCGTTCACAAGGCCGAATTTTAGAAGGATTGCATTATGCGTATCGTCGTAGCCCTGGGCGGCAACGCCCTTCTGCGTCGTGGTGAACCCATGACCGCAGACAATCAACGGGCCAATATCCGCATCGCCACCGAACAGATCGCCAAGATCCATAAAGGCAACGAGCTGGTGATTGCCCACGGCAATGGCCCGCAAGTGGGCCTGTTGTCGCTGCAAGCCGCGGCCTACACCCAGGTCTCGCCGTATCCGCTGGATGTGCTGGGCGCCGAAACCGAAGGCATGATCGGCTACATCATCGAACAGGAACTGGGCAACCTGCTGGACTTCGAAGTGCCGTTCGCCACGCTGTTGACCCAGGTCGAAGTCGACGCCAAGGACCCGGCCTTCCAGAACCCGACCAAGCCGATCGGCCCGGTCTATTCCAAAGCCGAAGCAGAAAAACTCGCCGCCGAAAAAGGCTGGGCGATTGCCCCGGATGGCGACAAATACCGCCGCGTGGTCGCCAGCCCACGGCCGAAACGAATCTTTGAAATCCGCCCGATCCAGTGGCTGCTGGAAAAAGGCAGCATCGTGATCTGCGCCGGCGGCGGCGGGATTCCGACCCTGTATGGCGAAGACGGCAAGCTCAAGGGCATTGAAGCCGTGATCGACAAAGACCTGTGTTCCTCCCTGCTGGCCGGGCAACTGGACGCCGATTTGCTGGTGATCGCCACCGACGTCAATGCCGCGTTTATCGACTTCGGCAAACCCACTCAGAAAGCCATCGGCCAGGCGCACCCGGACGAAATGGAAAAGCTCGGCTTCGCCGCCGGCTCCATGGGGCCCAAGGTTCAGGCGGCATGCGAGTTCGCCCGCCAGACTGGCAAAACCGCAGTGATCGGTTCACTCTCGGACATCGAAGCGATCGTCCAGGGCAGCGCCGGCACCCGCATCAGTACCGCAAAACCTGGCATCACCTACCTGTGAAGTAGAGGAGAAACGCCTATGGCTACCTTTGAACCTGGTCACTTGCACATCGAACGTCACGCGCTGAACAAGGATGACTACAGCTACAACCTGTGCATCGACTACGAAGTCAGCCAGGACCCAAAGGAAGGCAAGGGAATGCTCTTCAAGATGCACGGTTCGGTGCAGGGCAAGGACCTCAAGGAAGAGTTTTTCCTGCCCAAGGACCAGTCGTTCGACTTCGCCCGGCAGGCGATGAACATCGCGCAGAAATACGGCATGCCGAAGATTGCCGTGCTCAATGGGCAGATGCACAAGCAGTACGACCTGATGTTTGAAGATGTGCGGCATCAGCTGGATGTGAAGCCGGGGGATCCGATCAAACCTGAACACCTGGAATAACCCGATTTCATTAACACCGGCGATCCCCTGTGGGAGCTGGCTTGCCTGCGATAGCGGACTGACAGTTAATATTTTCAATGACTGATCCACCGCTATCGCAGGCAAGCCAGCTCCCACATTTTTGATCTCCACCCCCTGTCAGGCATACTTGCCCCCTCTCGCCCGCCAGAACCGCTAACCGCCCCATGCGTATCCACGTCAGCTTCATCGACCGCGTCGGCATCACCCAGGAAGTCCTGGCCTTGCTCGGTGGGCGCAATCTCAACCTGGATGCGGTGGAAATGGTGCCGCCCAACGTCTACATCGACGCCCCGACGCTGAGCGCCGAGGTGCTGGAAGAACTGCGCGACGCACTGTTCAGCGTGCGCGGCGTGCAAGCCGTGACCGTGGTCGACATCCTCCCCGGCCAGCGCCAGCACCTGCAACTCGACGCCCTGTTGGCCGCCATGACCGACCCGGTATTGGCCCTCGACAGCGCCGGCAAGATCCTGCTGGCCAACCCGGCCTTGATCGCGCTGTACGGCCGCGAGCCCGCAGGCGAAAGCATCAACGAACTGTTCGATGACCCAACGTTGCTGGCCACCTTGCTGGAACACGGCTTTCGCCTGGCCCTGCGGGAAATCAGCGTCAACGGCCAAACCCTGCTGCTGGACGCCACGCCGATCACCGACGCCGGCGCCCTGCTGACCCTGTACCAACCCAACCGTATCGGCGAGCAACTGTCGGCGCTGCACCACGACCATGCCGAAGGGTTCGACGCGCTGCTGGGCGAGTCCCCCGCGATTCGCACCCTCAAGGCGCGGGCGCAACGGGTGGCGGCGCTGGATGCACCGTTGTTGATCCAGGGCGAGACCGGCACCGGCAAGGAACTGGTTGCCCGCGCCTGTCACGCCATCAGCGCCCGCCACAGTGCGCCATTCCTGGCCCTGAATTGCGCGGCATTGCCGGAGAACCTGGCCGAGAGCGAACTGTTCGGCTACGCCCCCGGCGCCTTCACCGGGGCGCAGCGCGGCGGCAAGCCGGGGCTGATGGAACTGGCGAACCAGGGCACGGTGTTCCTCGACGAGATCGGCGAGATGTCGCCGTACTTGCAGGCCAAGCTGCTGCGGTTTCTCAACGACGGCAGCTTCCGCCGGGTGGGCGGCGACCGTGAGGTGAAGGTCAATGTGCGGATCCTCAGCGCCACCCACCGCGACCTGGAAAAGATGGTCAGCGAAGGCACCTTCCGCGAAGACCTGTTCTACCGCCTCAACGTGCTCAACGTCGAAGTGCCGCCCCTGCGCGAACGCGGCCAGGACATCCTGCTGCTGGCCCGCTACTTCATGCAGCAGGCCTGCGCACAGATCCAGCGCCCGGTCTGCCGCCTGGCGCCCGGTACCTACCCTGCCCTGCTGGGCAACCGCTGGCCGGGCAACGTGCGCCAATTGCAGAACGTGATCTTCCGCGCCGCGGCCATTTGCGAGAGCAGCCTGGTGGACATCGGCGACCTGGACATCGCCGGCACCTCGGTGGCGCGCCAGAGCGATGGGGAAATCGACAGCCTGGAACAGGCCGTGGAAGACTTCGAACGCACCTTGCTGGAGAAGCTGTACGTCAGCTACCCGTCCACCCGCCAACTGGCCAGCCGCCTGCAAACTTCCCACACCGCCATCGCCCACCGGCTGCGCAAATACGGCATCCCCACAAAACCCTGAAGCAACTCGGTCAACCCGGTGGGGAGCCAGCTTTTGTGGGAGCTGGCTTGCCTGCGATAGCATCAACGCAGTGTGACTGACACACCGAGGTGCCAGCATCGCGGGCAAGCCCGGCTCCCACATTGATTGCATTCCAGGTCCGACCTCAAAAGCGACCTGCACCTGTACTGAAAGCGCTACAGCGGAACGATATCGATACACCCCCCTTTCAACCGTCGCCATGCAAGGCTTTGATCCTCATAGGCTTTTTTTCGCCCTCCAACCTGTAGCGATATCGCTACAGCTGTATTTTCTACACCACCCCAAAAAATCAATAACCAATTGATTTATAAAGATAAAAAAACGTTGGCCGCGTTTTTGCTAAGCAACTCCCCATTATTCCAATCCCGTCCACCAGACGAATCTGGCCCTGAGGAGTTTCCATGAGCGAGTTGCGCTTTACTGAAGATCACGAATGGCTGCGCGCCGAAGCCGACGGCAGCGTGACCGTGGGCATTACCGCTTTCGCGCAGAACGCGCTGGGTGATGTGGTTTTCGTGCAACTGCCTGAGCTGCAGTCCTACGACAAAGGTGCAGAAGCCTCCACCGTTGAATCGGTCAAGGCCGCCAGCGGTGTGTACATGCCCCTGGACGGCGAAGTCCTCGAAGTGAACGACAAGCTGGACGGCAGCCCCGAGTTGGTCAACGAAGACCCGATGGGCGAAGGCTGGTTCTTCCGCTTTAAACCGGCTGATGCCGATGCAGTAGCTAAGCTGTTGGATCAGGATGCGTACGACCGCCTGATCAAAGCCAACGCTGAAGCCTGAGGAGCGCGCCATGACTAATCTGACCACCGCCAACGAATTCATCGCCCGCCACATCGGCCCGCGCCAGGAAGACGAGCAACAGATGCTCGCCACCCTGGGCTTTGACTCCCTGGAAGCCCTGAGCGCCAGCGTGATCCCGGAAAGCATCAAGGGCACCGCCGTGCTGGGCCTGAGCGATGGCCTGAGCGAGGCCGACGCACTGGCTTCGATCAAGGCGATTGCCGCCAGGAACGAGCTGTTCAAGACCTACATCGGCCAGGGCTACTACAACTGCCACACGCCGTCGCCGATCCTGCGCAACCTGTTGGAAAACCCGGCCTGGTACACCGCCTACACGCCTTACCAGCCTGAGATTTCCCAAGGCCGCCTGGAGTCGCTGCTGAACTTCCAGACGCTGATCAGCGACCTTACCGGCCTGCCGATCGCCAACGCATCCTTGCTGGACGAAGCCACCGCCGCTGCCGAAGCCATGACCTTCTGCAAACGCCTGAGCAAGAACAAAGGCAGCAACGCGTTCTTCGCCTCGGTCCACAGCCATCCGCAAACCCTCGACGTGCTGCGCACCCGTGCCGAGCCCCTGGGCATCGACGTGGTAGTGGGCGACGAGCGCGAACTGACCGACGTCAACGCCTTCTTCGGCGCCCTGCTGCAATACCCGGCCAGCAACGGTGACGTGTTCGACTACTTTGAGCTGACCGAGCGCTTCCACGCCGCCAACGCCCTGGTGGCCGTGGCCGCCGACCTGCTGGCCCTGACCCTGCTGACCCCGCCGGGCGAGTTCGGCGCCGACGTGGCCATCGGCAGCGCGCAACGCTTCGGCGTGCCGCTGGGCTTCGGTGGCCCGCACGCGGCGTACTTCTCCACTAAGGACGCGTTCAAGCGCGACATGCCGGGCCGTCTGGTCGGTGTGTCGGTCGACCGTTTCGGCAAGCCGGCCCTGCGCCTGGCGATGCAGACCCGCGAGCAACATATCCGCCGCGAGAAAGCCACCAGCAACATCTGCACCGCCCAAGTGCTGTTGGCCAACATTGCCAGCATGTATGCCGTGTACCACGGCCCCAAAGGCCTGACCCAGATTGCCAACCGCATTCATCACCTGACCGCGATCTTCGCCAAAGGCTTGAGCGCGTTGGGCCTGGCGGTTGAACAAGCCAGCTTCTTCGACACCCTGACCATCAACACCGGCGCACAAACTGCCGCCCTGCACGACAAGGCCCGCGCCCAGCGCATCAACCTGCGTGTGGTCGATGGCGAGCGTCTTGGCCTGTCGGTGGACGAAACCACCTCCCAAGCCGACATCGAAACCCTGTGGAGCGTGTTCGCCGGTGGCAAGGCCCTACCGGACTTCACCGCACTGGCTGCCAGCGTTGAAAGCACCCTGCCCGCCGCGCTGCTGCGCCAGTCGCCGATCCTCAGCCACCCGGTGTTCAACCGTTATCACTCCGAAACCGAGCTGATGCGCTACCTGCGCAAGCTGGCCGACAAGGACCTGGCCCTGGATCGCACCATGATCCCGCTGGGTTCGTGCACCATGAAGCTCAACGCCGCCAGCGAAATGATCCCGGTGACCTGGGCCGAGTTCGGTGCCTTGCACCCGTTCGCCCCAGCCTCGCAAAGCGCCGGCTACCAGCAACTGACCACCGAACTGGAAGCCATGCTCTGCGCGGCCACCGGTTACGACGCGATCTCCCTGCAACCGAACGCCGGTTCCCAGGGCGAGTACGCGGGCCTGCTGGCCATCCGCGCCTATCACCAGAGCCGTGGCGAAGAACGCCGCGACATCTGCCTGATCCCGTCGTCGGCCCACGGTACCAACCCGGCCACCGCCAACATGGCCGGCATGCGTGTTGTAGTCACCGCGTGCGATGCCCGCGGTAACGTCGACATCGAAGACCTGCGCGCCAAGGCTATCGAGCACCGCGAACACCTCGCGGCACTGATGATCACCTACCCGTCCACCCACGGCGTGTTCGAAGAAGGCATCCGCGAAATCTGCGGGATCATTCACGACAACGGCGGCCAGGTGTACATCGACGGCGCCAACATGAACGCGATGGTCGGCCTCTGTGCCCCGGGCAAGTTCGGCGGCGACGTGTCCCACCTGAACCTGCACAAGACCTTCTGCATCCCGCACGGCGGTGGCGGCCCGGGCGTCGGCCCGATTGGCGTCAAATCCCACCTCACGCCGTTCCTGCCCGGCCATGCCGCGATGGAACGCAAGGAAGGCGCGGTCTGCGCCGCCCCGTTCGGCAGCGCAAGCATCCTGCCGATCACCTGGATGTACATCAGCATGATGGGCGGCGCGGGCCTCAAGCGCGCTTCGCAGCTGGCGATCCTGAATGCCAACTACATTTCCCGTCGCCTGGAAGAGCACTACCCCGTGCTGTACACCGGCAGCAATGGCCTGGTGGCCCACGAATGCATCCTCGACCTGCGCCCGCTGAAAGACAGCAGCGGCATCAGCGTGGATGACGTGGCCAAGCGCCTGATCGACTTTGGTTTCCATGCCCCGACCATGTCGTTCCCGGTGGCCGGCACCCTGATGATCGAGCCGACCGAAAGCGAATCCAAGGAAGAACTGGACCGCTTCTGCGACGCGATGATCGCCATCCGCGAAGAGATTCGCGCAGTGGAAAACGGCACGCTGGACAAGGACGACAACCCGCTGAAGAACGCACCGCACACCGCGGCGGAACTGGTGGGCGAATGGAGCCACCCCTATAGCCGCGAGCAAGCGGTGTACCCGGTTGCGTCGCTGATCGAAGCCAAGTACTGGCCGCCGGTTGGCCGGGTCGACAACGTGTTTGGCGACCGCAACCTGGTGTGCGCGTGCCCGTCGATCGAAAGCTACGCGTGATCTGACTGACTGAACTCGGTCAAATGTAGGAGCTGGCCTTTGTGGGAGCTGGCTTGCCTGCGATGCGGGCACCTCGGTCTATCAGGTAGACCAGGGTGATGCTATCGCAGGCAAGCCAGCTCCCACACAAGCCCGGTTTCTACACTGAGCGAGCGAGTCTTCCAAAATAATAAGAAACCGGAGAACAACCATGTCCCTTAGCGTGTTCGACCTGTTCAAGATTGGCATCGGCCCCTCCAGCTCTCACACCGTCGGCCCGATGCGCGCTGCTGCCCGATTTGTTGAGGGGCTAAAGCGTGACAACCTGCTGAGCGCCACCAATGGCATCAAGGTGGAACTCTATGGTTCGCTGGGCGCCACTGGCAAAGGCCACGGCAGCGACAAGGCCGTGTTACTGGGCCTGGAAGGCGAACACCCGGACACCGTGAACACTGAAACCGTCGCCGCCCGTTTGCTGGAAATTCGCGGCAACGCCCGCTTGAACCTGCTCGGTGAACACAGCATTGCGTTCAACGAGAAAGAACACCTGGCGATGATTCGCAAACCCCTGCCCTATCATCCCAACGGCATGATCTTCCGCGCGTTCGACGCCGCCGGTTTGCAGATCCGCAGCCGCGAGTACTACTCGGTGGGCGGCGGATTTGTGGTGGATGAAGACGCCGCCGGCCACGACCGGATTGTCGAAGACGCCACGCCCCTGACCTTTCCCTTCAAAAGTGCCAAGGACTTGCTTGGCCATTGCGCCACTTATGGGCTGTCCATCAGCCAGGTGATGCTGACCAACGAAAGCGCCTGGCGCCCGGAAGCAGAAACCCGCGCAGGCCTGCTGAAGATCTGGCAGGTGATGCAGGATTGCGTGGACGCGGGCTGTCGCAACGAGGGGATTTTGCCCGGCGGCCTGAAGGTCAAGCGCCGCGCCGCCGCGCTGCACCGCCAACTGTGCAAGAACCCGGAATCGGCGCTGCGCGACCCGTTGTCGGTGCTGGACTGGGTCAACCTGTACGCCCTGGCGGTCAACGAAGAAAACGCCAATGGCGGGCGCGTCGTAACGGCGCCCACCAACGGTGCGGCCGGGATTGTGCCGGCGGTGTTGCATTACTACATGCGCTTTATCCCGGGTGCCAGCGAAGACGGCGTGGTGCGTTTCCTGCTCACCGCCGCGGCCATCGGCATTCTGTACAAGGAAAACGCCTCGATCTCCGGCGCCGAAGTCGGCTGCCAGGGCGAAGTCGGCGTGGCCTGCTCCATGGCGGCCGGCGCTTTGTGTGAAGTGCTGGGCGGCACGGTTTCCCAGGTGGAAAACGCCGCAGAAATCGGCATGGAACATAACCTCGGTCTGACATGCGACCCGATTGGCGGGCTGGTGCAGGTGCCCTGCATCGAGCGCAACGCCATGGGCTCGGTCAAGGCCATCAATGCGGTGCGCATGGCCCTGCGCGGCGACGGGCAACACTTCGTGTCCCTCGACAAAGTCATCCGCACCATGCGCCAGACCGGCGCCGACATGAAAAGCAAATACAAAGAAACCGCCCGTGGCGGTTTGGCGGTCAACATTATCGAGTGCTGACGCCCACAAGCGCGTCCGCACGTTTTTCAGGAGCTGAATATGTCCACCGAAACCCTGTTGAAAACCCCGTTGCACGCTCTGCACATCGAGTTGGGCGCACGCATGGTGCCCTTCGCCGGCTACGACATGCCGGTGCAATACCCGCTGGGCGTGATGAAGGAACACCTGCACACCCGTGAACAGGCCGGGTTGTTCGATGTGTCCCACATGGGCCAGATCCGCCTGACCGGCGCCGGTGCCGCCAAGGCCTTGGAAAGCCTGGTGCCTGTAGACATCATCGACCTGCCGGTGGGCATGCAGCGCTATGCAATGTTCACCAATGAGCAAGGCGGGATCCTGGATGACCTGATGGTCGCCAACCTGGGTAATGACGAACTGTTCCTGGTGGTGAACGCTGCCTGCAAGGACCAGGACCTGGCCCACCTGCGCCAGCACATCGGTGACCAGTGCACCATCGAGCCGTTGTTTGAGGACCGCGCCCTGCTGGCCCTGCAGGGTCCGGCTGCCGTCAGCGTACTGGCGCGCCTGGCACCGGAGGTCAAGCACATGACCTTCATGCAATTCGCACCGACCCGCCTGCTGGGCGTGGACTGCTACGTCAGCCGCTCGGGCTACACCGGCGAAGACGGTTTCGAAATCTCGGTGCCGGCCGCCAGTGCCGAGGCCCTGGCCCGCAGCCTGCTGGCCGAAACCGAAGTACAGGCCATCGGCCTGGGCGCCCGCGACTCCCTGCGCCTGGAAGCCGGCCTGTGCCTCTATGGCCATGACATGAACACCGAAACCACGCCGATTGAAGCCAGCCTGTTGTGGGCGATCTCCAAGGCCCGTCGGGCTGAGGGCGCACGTGCCGGCGGCTTCCCGGGTGCCGACGCGATCTTTACCCAGCAGCAGACCGGTGTGATCCGCAAACGCGTGGGCCTGTTGCCGCAGGAGCGCACACCGGTGCGTGAAGGCGCAGAAATCGTCGACGAGCACGGCACCGTGATCGGCAGCGTCTGCAGCGGCGGTTTTGGCCCGAGCCTGGGCGGCCCGCTGGCCATGGGTTACCTGGACAGCGCGTTCATCGCACTGGATACCGAAGTGTGGGCGTTGGTACGTGGGAAAAAGGTGCCACTGCGTGTAAGTAAAATGCCATTTGTGCCACAGCGTTACTACCGTGGTTGATTGACTGTTCCTATAAGTAACGCGGTTGCGTTAAAGCGCACTAATTTGTAACGCAACCGCCACATAAAAGTGCATTGACGATAGTCAATGTTATGTTCAGTCACCTATAACAAGTGACCAACTCTATCGAATAAACAAGCCCTCCATTGTTGACCGAAGTGTCACAAAGCCGAGCAAACGCTGGGCTTTTCCCGGGGCTTGTTTTTTCTGCCTTAGTTGGCGTAGAGTTTGACCACTGTGTTTGCATGGGTCGCTTGGAACCTGGACCTGGGCAGTAGCTGAAGTAGTTGTGCTACAACCCGTTCGACGTCTCTTACTTTCCTGCAACCCAGCCCAGTACTCTTTCGTGTGAAAGGGGCTGTCATTAATTTTTTGCGTCAAGGAAATAAGAAAATGGCTGAACGTCAGAGCGGTACCGTCAAGTGGTTTAACGACGAGAAAGGGTTTGGTTTTATCACTCCAGAAAGCGGTCCGGATCTGTTCGTCCACTTCCGCGCTATTCAGGGCAACGGCTTCAAGAGCCTGAAAGAAGGCCAGAAAGTGACCTTCATCGCGGTGCAGGGCCAAAAAGGCATGCAAGCCGACGAAGTACAAGCAGAGGGCTGATCTCTTCTGCGACAAAAAGCCTCTGATATGACATCAGGGGCTTTTTTATGGGCGCCGTACGGGTAAAAGCTCCGTAAAATGGCTTTTTTCTCAAGAGAGCCATGCCATGTCGAAACACCTGCTGAGCCCCCAAGGCGAGTTTCCCGCCGTAGGCCTGGGCCGTCGTCTGGCAGCGATGTTCTATGACTTCCTGTTGTGTACTGCCCTGCTGATCGTCACGGCCTTCATCTACAAGCTGGTGTGGATGGGGTTTGTCGGTGAGGCCAAGCTGCGGGCGCTTTCTGAATCCGGCGCGCTGGATGGTGATCCGCTGTTGTCGACGATTTTGTTTTTTGTGTTGTTTGGTTTTTTTGCCAAGTTCTGGACCCATTCGGGGCAGACCCTGGGCATGCAGGTGTGGGGCGTGCGGGTGCAGAATGCTGATGGGTCGCGCATCAGCCTGTGGCAGGCGTTGTTGCGGTTTGTGGTGTCGATTGCTTCGTGGTTGTGCGTTGGGCTGGGGTTTATCTGGGCGCTGTTTGATAAGCACAAGCGTGGCTGGCATGACATTTATTCGGATACGCGGTTGGTGCGGGTTCCTAAGAAAAAGAAGTAGGTTTTAGATTGGGGGGCATATCCGTTGCTGCGGTCAGGGCTGCTATGGGTTCCGCTCTTACAGCGGGTCACTTTTGAAAAGCGCAAAAGTAAGCAAAACGCTCTTGCCCCACCACTCGGCACCTCGCTAAGGCTCGGTGTGCCCTCTCTCCGGTAGCACGAAGCGGGCCGCCGCGACGGGGCGTCCCTGCCCCGTCGCGGCTAAACCGGCGTCCTGCCGGTTTA
>NZ_JANUEW010000052.1:0-32715 GCF_024807515.1 Pseudomonas sp. BIGb0558 | reverse complement strand
GTGCCTTCGGCGCTGGCAATGGCAGCGCATCCGGCACATAAATCGGTGCCGGCCGGTCTGGGCTGAAGAGGTTAAATAGCTGAGAGAACAAGTTGGCCATGGTGTGATTCACTCTTGGGTTGCAAAGGGATCAGCCAGAGAAATTCGTAAGCCCCAGGGCGTTGGATTTATGCTTGGTCAATTGAGCGGCCATCTGCCGCTGGGAAGTGTTGAACATCCAATGTTCCTTTTTAGCCAAGGTAGGACGGGCGTTGGTGCACAGACAGGGCAATCCAAAAAACACACCATTGACTTCATAACGCGCATGACGAATGTGATTTTTGAACTGGAGCGCACGCTAACAAAGCGGAAAAAAAATGGATGCAGGACCGGTCCTAAAAAACGCTAGGAACGGTCTGTCAGAGAGGGCGATGAGCTGGAGGGTCTGCGCGAATGCAAACGCTGCCCCCCTGATTTGCCTGGTTAGAACCAGCGGCTCAACCCCTGGCGGGTATCGCCGATCACTGCCTGTAATTCATCAAGGGTGATGGTCCGGCGTTCAGGGTCTGCCGCCAAAGCCGTGCGTAAGGCAGGCCAGCAATGGCGAGGCAACTGCGGGGGCCGAGGCGGCCGCTCACCGGACGGGTGCCGTCCGTGTGCCAACTCGTAAAGCACACAGGCCACTGCGTAAAGATCGGTACTGGGCGACAGTGCCCCGCCGGCCAGCAACTCCGGTGCGGCATACGTGGGCGTCCAGGCGTTGAAACGGCTGCGACTCAAGCCCGGCGGACCCGCTGAAGCCTGGCCCAGGCCAAAATCAAACAGCCGCAATCCTGCCTCTTCCACCATGACATTGCCGGGTTTCACATCCCCGTGCAGCACCCCCTGCTGATGACAATGTCGCAATGCATCGAGCAGTTGCACGGCGATGCCTTGCAACTCTCGCCAGGGTAAGCCGCTCGGGCACTCCAGCAGCAACCGGTCCAGGGTCATGCCCTGGAGCAGCTCCATGGTGAAGAACGCCAGATGGGAGGGAGCGTCCACCTCAAACGAAAACACCCGCGCCACTTGCTCATGCCGCAGGCTGCGCGTCAGGGCGAACTCGCTGTACAGCAGCACGTGGGCATCCGCAGACTCGCGGATGGCTTCGCCCAGTACCTTGATCGCCACACTGGAACGTGACTCGCCAAACTGTTCATGCAGCAGGTCCCGAGCGCGATAGACCACGCCCATGCCGCCAGCGCCCAGCACACGTTCGATCAGGTATCGCCCGGCCAGCAACTCGGGTGTGCTTCCACGCTGCAGGTTTGCCTGTGCCCTGGCAAAGGCAAAGTGAGTCACCTCACTCATGACTGCACCACCACAGCCGTCAGGTTGTCACCGGCGGTTCCCCGCAATACGCCTGCGAACAGTTGGTCCAGAATCCGCTGCGGGTTACCCAGGCTCAACGCCTGGCCCAATTCGCTATGGCTAAGCGCCTGGTACAGGCCATCGCTGCACAACAGAAAGACATCCCCCGCCAACGTCTCCAGCTCCAGTACCTGGGGGCTCAAAGGAGCCCGTGAACCGATGGCCCGGGTCAAGGCCCGTGCATCAGGATGGGCCCTGGCCTGTTCCGGGTTTACCTGCTGGTCAATCAGTTGCTCGAACAACGAATGGTCCCGTGACAGCTGGTACAACATCTGCCCGCGCCACAGGTAACAACGGCTGTCACCGGCCCAGACACACGCGGCACGGTCGCCCTGGAGCAGCAATGCCACGACCGTGCTCCCCATGATGGCCTCGGCGCCGTGGGTGGTCAGCGTCAGCTCCTCCCCCAGCCGCCGGTTGAGCCATTGCAGGCAGCGGCGCGTCGCCTCGACCCGCTCGTCCAGGCTACCCTGGCCAGGCAACGACGCCAGGCTGTCGACCACCAACTGGCTGGCAACATCCCCCGCCTGGTGCCCGCCCATTCCGTCTGCCACAGCCCAGTAACCCTTCCAGGGGCAATCGAGAAAGGCGTCCTCGTTGCGCAACCGGACCTTTCCACGGTCTGTACGGCCAGCGCTGTGCCAGCGTTCGAGGGGTTGGTTCACAACTGCTCCGGCAGGCGGAAGGTACGCCACTGCGCCATCTGAAACGGGTTGGGCGTCCGCCGGCTGGTCAGCAGGTAGTTGGCGCGCAAGCCTGCCAGGTCAGCCTTGAGGATCAGCACATCCTGCCCGTCGGAAGGTTCGCTCTGCATCAGGTCGAACAAGCGGAACAGCGACCAGGCCCCGGTATTTTTTTCAAGCCCCAGCGCCCGCTCACTGCCCCGCTCCAGCACCAGGCTGCTGCGACCATTTTCCACCTCGGTTGGCCATTGCATCGCCATGGGCACGATTGGCCCATGGCGGTACTCGATTTGCTGGTCGCCAAAACGCAAGACCGCACGACTCACCGACGAGTCCAGGCTGTAGGGCGCCAACGTGAAACGAACCTGCAGGTCCCCCGGCTCATCGGCAAAGAAACCGCGCCTGATCACCTGCACCTTCTCTTGCTGATCGAGCAACGCCCGGGACATCGGCAAGCTTCGCCCGTCCAGGCTGCGCAGCCTGTAGCGGCCGGCATCACCGCTGACAAAAGGCCTTAGATAGCTGTCAAAAAATCGCGCCATGACCCCTTCCGGCTTGAAGAACTCCTGAAAATCATTGAGGGAAACGTCGCTGCTGGCATGGGCATTGAACGGAAAACGCTGCTTGATTGCCTTGGCGTAAAAACCATATACCTCGCTCTGATAGCGCTGGTTCACATGGCGATAGGCCTGATCGAGCAGGCGACGCCAATGCTCGTCGGCCAGGCTTTCGAACCAGCCCGCCAACGGCAACGGCAACCGAGCAGCCACGTTCCGCAGGTTACCCAGGGCATCCTGCTGCCCCTGGATCCGGCGCTTGACCATCTCGAAGGCCACCGGCTCCGGCGAGCCGTCACGATTCAAGGTCGCCAGTTGCAGGTGCAAGTCGTTGAGTGCCTGCAACACCTGGGTCAACTCGGTGCCGGGGTTTTCCTGGCTGTCGAGCAACTGGTGCAAGGGTTCGAAGCGGCGTTGCATGGCGCGCCGTGCCGTGTCAGGCAATACATGGGTCAACCCGACTGCCGTCCGGGCAACCTGTACCCGCTCTGCCGCAGGGCCGGGCAGTTTGGCAGCCACTTCATCCAGGCGCTCCGTGGCCGATGGCAAGCGCGTGTTATCACGCACCAGTTGTAACAACTGCAGCAACGGTGACTGGGCTGACGTCAGGCTGGCAAGTTGCTCGGCGCCCTGGCGGGAATTGTCAGTCTCCCGCAGGCTAATCCGCCCAAGCGCCTCGCTCCAGGCATTGGCATACTCGCTGAAGTAGCGTTGCTCGAGTTCCACCATCAACCGCTGCAAGTCCATGGCACTCAGGTCCGCACCCTCCCCCAGCACCCAGTTGTCCTGCACGATAGTGTTCACCAGGCGCGCGCCCTGCTCTTCGAAATGCCGCAGGTAGTTGCGGGTATAAAAACCCGGAATGGGACGGTCGACCCCGTCAAACACCAGCCCCTGTGCAAGGCGGTAAGGCTCAAGAGCGCGGGCTTGCTCCCGCAGCACGCGGTACACCACATCGACCAATGACTCCCCTCGCAACACGTGCCGTGCCTGTGCCACCAGTTCGTTATCGAGCGACTGCACGAACGGCTGCTCAAGCAACCGTGCGAAGTGTTCATTCAAACGACTTTGCACAGAGGGCTCGCCGGCAAACCTTACAGACCAATGCCCCGCCACCCGCTCACGCAACCAGCCAACGTCTCGCCGCTCCCGCAGGTTAAGCATCAGGTAGGCGCGGAGGTTGTCCAGCAGCCGCTCGCGATCTTCCAGGCTGGCGCGCACCTGTTCCTGCAGCATCTCGTTGATCTGAGGCAACAGCAACTGCCCCAACGCCTGCTCATAGGCCTGCTCCAGCACTGGATGGCTGAGCGTGCCTTGATACAACCCCGCCCGTTCAACCAGCCGGGCTTCGCCCTGAACAGGAAAAACCCGCGTCGATGCCAGGCGCCTGTCCAGCAGGGGCAGGACCGCCAGGGTCGCGTCCAGGCCAGGTGGCGTGGTCGTTGGCTGCTGCACCAGTTCCCGCAGTTGCTCCAGACGTTGATGATTGGAAGAGTAACTGTGGGTCCAAAGCAAACCGGCCGCCCCGACCACCACCAGTGCACTCAGGCCCATCCCCCACTGGCGCCAGCGAATTCGACGCCGTTCCAGGCTATCGAGGCCCGCCAGGTCCGCTTCTGCCAGAATCAGGCTGAACAAGCCCTGGATAAAGCGTGGGCGAGGATCCAGTGCCTGTGGGCCACCGTCGGCACTGGTCAAGTAGAAGCCACGGAATCCGTTGGTGCGCTGATAACGCGGGCCGCAGAAAGCCACTTCGATGTACAGGCTCAGACGTTCGCCAATCCGGGCCGCCTGATGGGGGAAATCGAGCATCCGGCCCCGCAGGTCGCTGTTACGCTCCTGGTGCAGTCGCTGTACAAGCTCACCGCTCAGGCGCTGCAGCAGTGCTTCAAAGGCCTGGCGTACCTGGCCCATTTCCATACCGCCCTTGCCCGGAACGATGGGTTCGCCGAGCACCGCATCAGTGCCTTCACTCAGTGGACGGTCGAAGAATTCCGCAAACCCCGGCAGACGGTCGGCCTGGGTCACCACCAGGTAAATCGGCAGGTCCACATGCAGCGTCTGCCGGATTTCCTGCAGCCGGCTTTGGACTGCCCGCGCCTCATTCTCCAGATCACGCTCGCCGCCATGGAGCAAGGTATCCATCGAGAGAGCGACCACCACGCCATTGAGCGGACGTGTCCGGCGACGCGCCTTGAGCAGCCCCAACAGCGTCGACCAACCCGCGCCATCCACACCGCCGTCGGGCTGGGTAAGGTAGCGGCCCGCCGTGTCGAGCAACAGGCCGTCTTCGGCGAAATGCCAATCACAGTAGCCCGTCGTCGCCATCGGCTCGCCACGATCCTGGAGCAATTGCAACCCACTGGCGGCCAACAACCGGGACTTGCCGCTGCCCTCCTTGCCGATCAGCAGATACCACGGCAGCGCGTTGCGCCAACGCGGGCTGCGGTCGCCATAAATGCTCGAGTTTTTCAGGGTGTACAGGGCGTCCTTGAAACGACCGCGCAGTTGGCGCTGCTCGTTTTCGATCTGCCCTTTACCCGGGCGCTGCTCAACACTGTCGACGGTTTGTAGCCGGGTCATTCTGCGCCAATTGGCATACACCATCGCCAGGCCCCACAACAAAAACAGCCCGCTGATCGTCAGCAGGCGCGCCGCAGTTCCCTGCCAGAACCGATAGTCATCAACAGCCAGTAATGGCCCTAGGAACCACACGATCATCGCGATCGCGAGCACCAGCAACAGGCTCCAGACCCAAATCCTGGCCAGCACGGTGCCCGCGCTCCTGAAGAATGCGTTCATGAGTTGCTCCCTGCGTTAGAGGGGCGCCCGGGTAATGTCCGGCGCCGATAATTGATACCGTTGCAGCACCGTCTCGCGCTGCTCTCCCAACACCCAGGCAAACCCCGAATACAAGGCCAGCAGGCTGGCCACGACACACACTGCGATCCAGGTCGCCGGCACAACCCTCAGCCGTCTCTGGCGCTGCGCCCCCCGGCTGGGCGGCGGCGCGCACGCAGGCGGGGAATCGCCCCGCACATGCCGGATCTGCCGATACAGCGCATCCCGAACCTGCTCAAGCTGCAACAACCCACGCTCCATGAACCGGTACTTGCCCTCGAACCCCAGTGACAGGCACAGGTACATCAGCTCCAGCATCGCCAAGTGCTTGAAAGGGTCCCGCGACATTCGCTCAAGCAGCTGGAAAAACTTCTCGCCGCCGAAGGTTTCATTGTGAAAGCTGCTCAGCAGGCTCATCTTCGACCAATCGCTCTGGCTGCCCCATGAGGTGGTGACTACCGCTTCGTCGATCACACTGCACAGTACATATCGCGCTGCCATGACCTCGCTGACCTGCGCGCCGTCGTGCCGGGCCCGGGTCTCGAAAAGCGTGACAGCGGATGACAGCCGTTCGTTGAGCCCGCGCAGGCTTTCCTGGGAGGTGCTGCGCTTGAGCTGCACCACCTCGGACAGCAGCGCCCAGGCAGGCGCAACCAAACTGTTCAAGCCAACGTTGAAATGCTCCGCGCCCTGCATTCGGGCGGCGTAAATCATCCGGTCTTCCAGTTGTTCGAAACGCGGTGGCGATGCGAAGTCAGTGACCGGCCCCTGCGCCGGCGTGCGCCCCTGTCGATCGAGCAGGATGGTTTTCTCGTCGTGCGGGTATTCCCTGTCCATGGTCTCAGTTCCTGATGGCCCAGAATTTCAGATCCAGCTCGGCAAATTCGCCGCTGACGTGGAAGGCAAACCCTCCCGATTGCTTCAACTGCTCAATGTCACGGGTACCGAATTCGAGCATGAAATAGGTGTTTGCGGCATGAAACGGAATCTGCCGGGGAGCCACCGGCAGCGGCTTGACCTTGATGCCCGCCAACTGCAGGTTGACCAACTCGCGAATCCGCTCCACAGGGCCGACCTTGAGATGCGCCGGAAGCCGGTGGCGCAGCTCCTCGGAGTCACACTGGGCGCTGGCGGCCAGAATGAAGGTCGCCGCCCCCAACAGGTTGAGATCCCTGACCGGGCACACCAGTACCCCATACTGGCGAGGCTGTAGCACAAGCTCGACGGCGTGCTGCTCAAGCACCATCGACAGCAGGCTGCGAATCGGCTCCATCAATTCACGGAAGCTGGCACCCTGTTCGCTGTGCCGGTAACACCCCTCGAAGTGCGCACGCTTGCTGTCGCTGGCAAACGTCGCCAGCTCACCCAGGATCGACAGCAGTGTTCGGTACAGGGTTTCCGGACTGACCTGGCTCAGGCCCAGGTAGTGACGCAAGACCAGTTCGCTGCGATTGATCAGTTGCAGCATCAGGAAGTCACCGACCTGCGCACCGGCTGCGGCGCCGTTGGTGCGGATCCGCTCGGCGATGGCATCCCCCCGGTAAGCGAGCAGGCTGATCACCTCCTTGAGGCAGGACAGCAGGTACCGCGAGCCCTGCAGGTGAATGAAGGTCGGGATGAAATCCGCGTCCAGGCTGACGCCCTCCTCGGTACAACCGAGCACTTGGGCAACCTTGAGCTTCACGTAATGCTGATCACTGTGCTGCTCCCCCAGCAGCAGGCGAAAATCCAGCTGCCCGCAATTGACCTGACGACGAGAATCCTCCCCGGCGTTGGAGTCACTGACGTCTACCGCCAGGGTCTTGTAACGCGCTACTACATCGACCTGCTCGGGTCGACGGGCTTCCACGCAGTTGCCGGTAGCCAGCGGCAAGGCCAGGTATACGGCCTGCTTCCCGGCATTTGCCGGAACCTCCAGTACCAGCGATTCCATGGCCCCGCCCAGTTCGAAAAGGCTGCCATCGGGCAATATCCCGCTGGCCTGGCTGATAACGACCTTGCCCATATTCAGGTATTGCACATCAATTTCCAGGGTCAGGAAGCCCCAGGCGTGGCGGCACAACAACTGGGTGCGGCGCTTGAGTTGCTGATCGTGGTAACGGTCGTTTTGCTGAAAATGTTGAGGCCGCAGCAACATGCCTTCCTGCCAGATGACTTTTTGGCTGTGCATGTCAGTCGACCGCCTTGGCTGAGTGTGGATTCACCAGCCGGATACCGGCCTGATCAAGGACCAGTTCGGCGCGCGTCAATTGCTGCACCGTCACCGGCAACACGTAGCGCCATTGCGCGTGGGGCAAATCACGATAGGCCGCCAGCACACCAACATAACGACTGCCCGGCTCAAGGCTGAGTTTGAGGGTGGTTTGATCCCCGGGGCGCAACTCCAACTCTTCAAGGTTCACCAGGTCTTTGGGCAGGGTCTGCGCCCCATGGCCGTAAAGGCTGAAAAAGTCTGCATTCTCAAAGGCCACGGGGTGTCGAAGCTCCATCAGGCGCACCACGATCGGCGACGGTCGGCCGTGAATATCCGGGTTGACTCGCTCGCTGGCGGTCAGCGTCAGGTCCAGCTTGGTCAGTGTCGAAAAGGGCGACAGGGAGCAACCACCCAGTAAACCGATCAGGGTGTACAACAATGCAACGGTGACTCGGGACATGAAGGTCATCCTGGATAACGGTGAAGGGTGGAGATCAGACGAATCTGCTCCTCGTAGGCCTTGGTGAAATCAGTACCCAACAAACGTTCGCTCAGATGTTCGTCCTCAATCAGCGCCTGGTAGTGACGCTGATACGCCCGCCAGTGGGCGCCACCCCGGGGAATCAGCGGGGGCTTCGCCTGGCGCTCGAAGCACAGGAGCAAATGACCCGGTGCAAAGGCTGCCAGGGCTCCACGCACTGCTGCGCGGCAGGCCGCCAGCAACGCCACCTGGTGCGCCTGCAGGTCGCGGTAGGCCCGCGTGACCACCCTCTCGGCGGGCATCTGCCCCAACTGCCCGACGCCCAGCAGCAACCCCAGGGCCGCACCGGCATCAGCACTGTCGTGAAGCGGATCGGGACTCTGGAGCGCCGTGTGGGTGAGTGCCAGCTTCAGCTCATGCTTGAGCTCGTTGCGGGTGCTCAGGCTCTGTTGCAATCCTTCAGTCATTTGCCTGAGCAACCCGGCCGCCTTGATTGCCAGTACCTCTCTTCCCGGCCCGTCAAGGGTATCCAGGTCGATACCCAGGGCCTGGGCAAACGCCGACCAGAATGGCTCTGAACCTTGGTTTGAAAGCGCCGGCTCGGGCCCCGAGGCAGCCTTGCGCACGGGCTGGACGAGCCCGGGAACCTTCAAATGATCCCTGTCCGGCGGCCCGTGGTCCGTCCGCTGCATTGCTTCATGGGGGGGCATGCCCAGGGCGGCCAACTCTGGCGACTCGTCCTCGCGCTGCAGTTCGCGGGCCAATGCCCGCATCGGATCCAGGTCAAAAAATGCGCCATCGGGAATCAGCGTGTGCAATCCATCCTGGCCCGAAACCATCGCAGGGCTGACCAACCGTGCACGGATTTCCAGCGGCCCTAACTGAAATATCGCGCCGTCATCTATCGGATGCTCCTGGCCCTCCCGCAGACGCTCGCCACTGCCTGCCAGGCGGGTTCCATTGCTGCTGGTGTCCGTGAGGAAGTACCGGCCATCACGATAACTGATCACCGCATGACGACTGGAGACCTGACGGCTGGTGTCAGGAAGGCGCCAGTCACAACTGGCTCCCCGGCCGATGACGCCGCCGACACCGTTGAGCGTTTTGCGCAGGGCCGGCGCTGACGCTGCCTGCCCCGCAGGGCACACCTCTAACACGAGTTGCATATAGGGCTCCCGGGGGCTCACTGGCCACGACTGATGGACTGCGGATCACCCAGCGGGCGGTAGTCGCCGTCATCAAAGACGTGATTGGTGTTACAGCCACCCAGCACAAACAACACAAGCATCAGCGCTTGCCACTGACAAACAGGCATCAGGTATCTCCCGTTGAGGTAGGTGCGGAAGGTCGGCGGGACCTTCGCAGAATTTGAGGAACGCGCCATTCAGCACTCTCCCTTGGCGTCGCCAAAGGGAATGTCCAGGCGTGCAAGGCGGTACAGCAGCGTCCGCCGGGCAAGGCCCAGCTCGCGGGCAGTGCGGGTTCGATTGCCGCGGTTCTTGCGCAGGCAGTCGATGAGCACAACCCGCTCGACCCGCTCCATCCGCTGGCGCAGCGTCGCGTCAACCGCTGGCGCAGTCAGGCCGGACGACAACGACAGGTGCGCAGGCAGGATGACGTCGTCGTCGCACAGCAGCACCGCCCGCTCCACCATGCATTTGAGCTCGCGAACATTGCCGGGGAAGCTGTGGCTGGACAGTTGATCCAGCGCCGCACTCGACCAGCCCAGCGACGCCCGCCCGAGCATTGAGCAGGCCTTGTCGGCGAAATGCCGGGCCAGCTGCAACACATCACCGTCGCGCTGGCGCAGCGCCGGCAGCTCAATGGGGAACTGCGCCAACCGGTAATAAAGGTCCTCGCGAAAACTCCCGTCGGCCACCATGCTCGTGAGGTCCCGATGGGTCGCCGCGAGGATCCGCACATCGACCTTGTGGGCCGTATTGGCACCCAACGGCCGAATCTCGCCCTCCTGCAGCACCCGCAACAACTTGGCCTGCAGTGGCAGCGGCATATCACCGATTTCGTCCAGCAGCAGCGTGCCGCCGTGGGCGGTGTCAAACAGGCCGACGTAGTCTCTGTCAGCGCCCGTGAAAGCTCCTTTGCGGTAGCCGAACAATTCGCTTTCCAGCAGGCCTTCGGGAAACGCGGCGCAGTTTTGCACCACAAAGGCCTTGCTGCTGCGCGACCCGGCTGCGTGAATCGCCCGTGCGACCACTTCTTTTCCAGTGCCGGTCTCTCCCCGCAACAATACGGTGTAGGGGCTGTGCACCACCTTGCCGATCAGGCGGCACGTTTCATCCATCGCCGTGCTGTTACCGATCAAGCCGTAAGCACTGGCTCCCGGCGTGCTGCGAACCACCTTCAAGGCACCGGGAACCCGGCGCATTCGTCGCAACATGGCCAACTGGTTCAAGGCAAAGCTGCCCAACTGCCCAAGGGAAGCCCCGTAGCCAGCCAGCTCCGTCCCTCGCTGACTGGCACACAACAACACCCCGGACACCTGCTGGCGTGGCCCCGGCAATGGCACGCACAGCAGTGATTGCCAGGGCAACTCGAGCGCTGGCAGAAACGCCGTGTCATACACACTGCTGACCAGCTCAGTGAGGTTCAGTACACGGTTCTGTCCCAGAACGTACTGCAGCAGTTGCTCGTGCTTGAAGTCGGTTCCCGGGTTCGCAACGTCACCGGGCGGCAGTACACCCGGCAAGTGCTGGGCAGCCAGGTCGAGGCGGCCGGTGGCCTGGTCAAACAGGTACAACTGGCTTAGCTCGCACGCGCTCAACTGCGCGGCGCCTGCTGCGAAGTCCTCGGCCAGTGTCGATTCGTTGCTATGGGCACCCAGCCGGATGAACCACCCCAGCAAGGCACCGGCGTAGTCCAGCGGGTTTGGCAACCGGGCAAACAGTTCGTTCTTCATCAGTTGAACTCACAGTGAACAGTGCCGTTGGTGCCCAGCCTCGCGTGAACGGACTGCAGGGATTTGCCAACGGCCATCGCCTCCAGCAGCCGGTCCACCACCTGTGGCAACAGGTTCGCCTCGATCCATTGATCGACAAACCTCGCGCCACTCTCACTGTGGCTACAGCGCTCGGCCATATGGCCGACCAGTTCCCCTGCGTGACTGAATGTCAGCTTGCGTTGAAGCAGGCGCTGGCCCAGGCGCTGCAGCTTGTTTTCAATCAATTCATGCAGCACGGCACCCGCAACCGGGTAATACGGAACCACACGCATGCGAGCCAGCAGCGCCGGTTTGAAATGAGCGGTCAGGGCCGGCCGGAGAGCAGCATGCAGCACCTCGACATCCGGTCTTTGCCCATCGGCACACAACTCAGTGATACGGTCGCTGCCCAGGTTGGAAGTCATCAGGATCAGGGTGTTGCGAAAATCGATTTCACGCCCTTCACCGTCATTGGCCACACCTTTGTCGAACACCTGGTAAAACAGGTTCAACACATCTGGATCGGCCTTCTCCACCTCGTCGAGCAGCACCACTGAATAGGGCTTTTGTCGCACGGCCTCCGTCAGCACCCCGCCCTCCCCATAGCCGACGTAACCCGGTGGAGCACCGATCAACCGGGACAGGGAATGTTTCTCCTGGTACTCCGACATATTGACCGTGGTAAGAAAACGCTCGCCGCCGTACAGCAGGTCGGCCAAGGCGTGTGCGGTCTCGGTCTTGCCAACGCCACTGGGGCCCACCAACAGGAATACTCCTACGGGAGCATCAGGCCGGTTCACGCCGGCCGCGACAGCGCGCAGGCAACGATCCAGAACCTGCACGGCACATTCCTGGCCGAGAATACGGCCGCGCAGATCCCTGGCAACGCTCATGACCTTCGCGCTGTGTTCGCGGGCAAGCTGCTCCAGCGGGATGCCGGTCCAGGCGCTGATTACCTGGGCCACCAATCGCGGGCACACTTCGAAGCTGACCAGCCGTTGCTCGTGCGGTAGGGCCTGCAACCCGTGATGGGTTTCAGCAAGGTCCCGTTCAAGGGTTTCAATCCGGTCGCCCCGGCTGCGGGCCTCGGCCAGTTGCTGGCGCAACGAGAGCACCTTCTCGGCCAGGTCGCGCTGATGGCTCCAGCGCTGCTCAAGCTGTAACTGTGCGACCTCTGCGGCCTCCAGACGCAGGGTCAGTTGCTGCAACGCCAGTTCATCGATGGCCAGTCCCGCATCAGCGTCCCGGCGCACGGCGAGTTGCTGACGCGTACCCTCCGCCAGTTCGGCACGCAACCGCTGCAGTTCCTCTGGCGCCGTGACCAGGCTGATGCGCACACGGGCACATGCGGTGTCCAGCACGTCCACTGCCTTGTCAGGCAACTGGCGGCCGGTGAGGTAGCGAGCACTCAACTGCGCGGCGGCGACCACGGCATCATCCCGTACGTAGACGCCGTGACTGGCCTCGTACACCGGGACCAATCCACGCAGAATCGTCACCGCATCCGCAACCCTCGGCTCGTGCACCTGCACCGGCTGGAAACGTCGCGCCAATGCCGGGTCTTTCTCGAAGTATTTCTTGTACTCCGACCAAGTCGTGGCGGCGATGGTGCGCAACTCACCCCGCGCCAGCGCCGGCTTGAGCAGGTTGGCTGCATCGGAACCACCGGCCTGGCCGCCGGCACCTACCAGGGTGTGGGCCTCGTCGATAAACAGGATCACCGGTTGCAGCGATGCACTCACCTCGTCGATCAAGCCTTTCAAGCGTCGCTCAAACTCGCCCTTGATACTGGCCCCGGCTTGCAGCAAGCCCATGTCCAGTGTCAGCAGGCGCACGTTCCTGAGCACATCTGGCACCTGCCCGGCCGCTATCTGCAGGGCCAGCCCCTCGACTATCGCGGTTTTCCCGACACCTGCCTCGCCCACCAGGATGGGGTTGTTCTTGCGACGCCGTGCGAGGGTATCGATCATTTGCCGGATTTCGTTATCGCGACACAGTACGGGGTCGAGTTTTCCGTCCCGAGCCTGGCGAGTCAGGTCATGGGTAAAGCGTTCCAGTAATGAACTCCCCACTTCACCGGGAGCCGTCTGCGGGCTTTCACTCAAGAGAAACCCCAGCACCCGCTGCGCATCAAGCTTGCTCAATACCGCCTGATACCGGCTGCCCGCGTGCTGCAGCGGGTTACGCAACAGAGCAAGCAGCAAGGCGCCATGCTCCACGTCGCTTCGGCCCAGTTCCAGGTGGGCAACCAGCAAGGCCTGCTGCAACCATTGCACCAGCGCGGGTGAAAACACCGGATTGCGGGAGGCACTTTGTTCGGTGCGGGGTTGCAGCACCGCATGCAGTTCGCCGACATCGACGCCCGCATCCTGCAGCGCACGCATCAATATGCCATCGGGATGCTCCAGGAGGGTCAGCAGCAGGTCTTCCACCAGGACTTCGCCACCGCCACGGGTGACGCAACGTTCGGCGCAGCGTTCCAGATCGCGCCGCGTGTGCGCCGTCAATGCCTGGATAAGTTGTTGCAGATCCACATTCATCATATCCATCAGTCCCTAATGAGATTTACTGGCCAACGTGACCACGCCATCTGCCCGCTCATGCCCCAACCAACTGGTCCAGCCCAGGCGGCAGACGTTGTGCTCGCCGATGTGCAACGGCCGCACCTCACCCTCAGCCAGCACCAGCCGTACGTCATATTCCAAGGGGTCCCGGGCGGCGAAACGCACCAGTGCACACAGCGGCTCATACCCCGCCCCAGTGGGCAAGAATTCGTGAAAACGCGCCCAGTCGAGTGCCAGGACATGGACCCGGAACATGCCACTGCGGTCGACGATGCGATCCCCCAGCACCAGGTCAGAACCCAGCGAGCTATAGCGACGGCCCAGGTCATTACGCTGCTCGTGTGCAATCACTACCGTGCGTTTGACCCACTGCTCGATCACCAACCGGCTGTGCTTGAAGTAATAACGCAGCACCGTCTCGATCAGCGCCGCGGAGTGGGCACGCAGACTCAGCAACCCCAGGTAGGGCAACAGGCGCTTCCAGTCCAGTTGAGCGGCGTTGCGAATTGCACTGCCGCCCAGGCCCACCAACGCAAACATCTGCTCGGAAAATGGATCCCGGGCACCGGTTTGAAACCTCGCCTGGTAACGATATTTGCGCCAGATCGGTACCATCAGCCGGTGCAGGCGATGGTGAAAAAGATCCAGGAAATCACGCGTCGAGTTGCCGCCCGTGACCTCGGCAAAGGCTTGCTCGCCATAGAACGCCGGCAGCGGTGACCCTGTACCAAACAGGCCCAGCACGTTGAGACGTAGTCGTGCCCGTAAATGGCCGTGCTCGACAAAAAACTCCACACGGTCAATATCGTTGCCTGGAAACCCGAAGCCTGGATTGGCCTGGAACTCCAACTGGTCGTAGAGCGCCTGCTCATCCAGCGAGGGGTGTGCCTCACGCAGACGCTCGATGATCTGCGCGACCGCCTGAAACACCGAGTACTCGCGAATCACTCGGGACAGAGCGGTTAAAGCAGGGGCTGCTGGCCCATCCGGGGTGGCCATAGGTACACGTCTCCTTGTGTGCTGATGACTCGCAGTTCGTGGTACGAGTTGAGGCTGGCGTAAAGCGCGAAGAACTCATTCAGTACCGAGGCAAAGACAAACACGTCGCCCTCCCCCAGGTAGCCCTCGGGGTCGATGGTGAGGTCAACCCGCAAGCCGCGAAATGGCAGGCCTCGGTGCAATCGATCCACTGGCTGGTGGCTGATGGACAGGAGTGCGCCGAGTCTTCTCCTGCTGACCTTCTCCACCTGGCGGTCGTGATAACGCGGCAGGTCATAGGTTTCGAGGATCACCCTCAAGGCATTGATATCGGTCAATGACAAATAGTTGAGCGACATATTGCTGATCAGCCGCCACAGGAAGTCGCTGTCCAGGGGTGGCGCAAAACTGGGGGTTGCCGGCGTGATGTTGCGAAACGCAAGAAACTCGGGGGTCTGCTCGCAAGCCTGGTTGATATCCCCCACCTGCAGCTGGCGCGGCAGGTTGTGGTTGGTGCAGGTCAGCTCCACCGACAGGGTTTCCTGATCCTGCACCCGGCGCTGGCCGAAGCTCAGCCAGGTATCCAGGCCGGTATGTTGCAGTGATGGCCGCTGGCGAACAGCATAACTGGGCGCCCCGCTGCCAAAGTCGTGTTCAAACGACTCGAATGGCACATAGTCCTGGTAGCCCAGGCCTCCCGGCCGCCATCCCGTGACCTTGTCGACGGAAAACACGCCGCAGTTGTCCCGGGCATACTCGCCAGGCAACAACAGGTATTCGTCCTGCGTGCCATCCAGGCGAATCGGCACACCATCGTGCTTGAACAGATTGACGATGGGCGTGCAATACAGCTTCACGTTGTCCAGGGTCGGCATCAGTCGCTCAAGGCCACGCCCACGCAGGTTGAAGCGCAACGCCAGGCCATGTACCTGCTTGAGCACATCAACGGGCAGCCTGTTGAGCACATCAAGGCCACCCACCTCGACAAACAGGTATTTGTCCGGAAAGGCGAAGTACTCCTGCAGATGGCGATAGCCACGGAAGGTATTCAACGGATAAGGGATCAGTGCCTCATCCTCGGAAAAACCCACCGGACTGATCTCGTTACTCGGCAAGCGTAACGACATGACCTGCCCGTCACCGCCGACAATCGGTAGTCCATCGCTGCCCAAGGGCTGCAATTCGAACCCGTCCAAGTGACGCAAAAGGCCCAGGTAAAGCGCCTGGCTGACAGGTCGGTCCCCCGCGAGATGCAGGCGCAAGCGACCCAATGCCAGCTCACTGAAGTTGCCCTCCACCGTCATTTCCAGACGCAGGCACAGTAACGCACCCTCGCCCTGCGCCGAGTACTCCAGGGCGGCCAGTTGCAGGGGTAAAACTTCCGTGGGGTAGCAGGTACGAAAACGGCAACGCTCACCGTTGATCGCAACACTTTCCACCGGCGTATCCCGTTCGACTTGAATGGCAGGTCCTGCCCGCCTGAGCGGATCGAACTGCAGCATGCTGAACGAAGGCAGTGGCCGCATATAGTTGGGCCACAGCAAATGCATCAACGAGTGACTCAACTCCGGCAACTGGTCATCAAGCTTCTGGCGCAGGCGACCGGTGAGGAATGCAAACCCCTCAAGCAATCGCTCTACATCCGGGTCCTGGCCGGCACTCCCAAGGAACGGCGCAAGTGCCGGGTTGCGCTCGCAGAAGCGTCGCCCCAACTGTCGCAGTGCACTCAGTTCACCCTGGTAGTAGCGGTTAAAGGACATCAGGCGTGACCTCAACCTGTGCCCCGTGAACCAGGCTTGCGCGGAAGGTGATCGCTTGCGTCATCCCATCGATGTCCATTGCGCCCTCGATGGCGAAAGCCAGGGCCAGGGGATCGCGGTCCTGGGGCAATACCTTGACACGTACATCCTTCAGACGCGGTTCATAGGCCTGGATAAAACGCTCAATCAGAAAGCGTGCCTGACTCACCGAGTCATGCAGGCTGAGGTGCATGGAGTTCAGGTCAGGCAACCCATAATCCGGTAGCGTCTGCACACTGCCCATACGGGTGCTGAGCATTTTCGCCAGATGGCGCGCCACGGACTCCACGATGCCGCCGTGGGGACGACGACCCGCACCGAACTCCAGGCGTTCGAAAAGGCTGCAGTTTTGGGTTGTCACGTGTCTGAGGCTCATTCTTTATCGAGCTTACCGACGAGAGACAGCGTGAAATCCGCCCCCATGTATTTGAAATGCGGGCGCACGCTCAGGTTGACGCGGTACCAGCCAGGCTCACCGTCAACATCGCTGACCACAATGCGTGCTGCCCGCAGCGGCCGCCGCCCACGCACTTCGGCGCTGGGGTTATCCTGGTCAGCTACGTACTGGCGAATCCATTTATTGAGTTCCAGCTCCAGGTCGGTCCGTTCCTTCCACGACCCCAACTGCTCACGCTGCAGAACCTTGAGGTAGTGAGCCAGGCGATTGACGATCATCATGTACGGCAACTGGGTGCCAAGCCGGTAATTCAGTTCGGCAGCCTTGCCCTCGGCGCTGATGCCAAAGGACTTGGGTTTCTGCACCGAGCTGGCGGAAAAGAACGCCGCATTGTCGCTGCCCTTGCGCATGGTCAGCGCAATGAAACCCTCTTGCGCCAGTTCATATTCACGCCGGTCGGATACCAGTACTTCGGTGGGAATCTTGGTTTCGATCTCGCCCATGCTGTGAAAATGATGCAGCGGCAAGTCCTCCACCGCGCCTCCACTTTGCGGGCCGATAATGTTCGGGCACCAGCGAAACCGGGCAAAGCTGTCCGTCAAGCGGGTAGCAAAGGCATACGCCGTGTTGCCCCACAGATAGTGCTCATGGCTGTTGGCCACGTTTTCCTGGTAGGCGAAGGTCTTGACCGGGCAATCAACGGGATCGTAGGGCGTACGCAGCAAAAAGCGCGGAACGGTGAGGCCGATATATCGGGCGTCTTCGCTCTGGCGAAAGCTCTGCCATTTGGCAAACTGTGGCCCCTCGAAATGGTCTTTCAGGTCCTTCAGGTCAGGCAGGCCGGTGAAACTCTCCAGGCCAAAGAAGCCTGGGCCAGCGGCCGCAATGAACGGCGCATGGGCCATGCAGGCCACGCTGGAAACGTACTGCATCAGCCTGACGTCGGGGGCGCTGGGCGAAAGGAAATAGTTGGCGATGATTGCACCCACGGGCTGACCGCCGAACTGGCCGTATTCGGCACTGTAGATATGCTTGTAGAGCCCGGACTGGATCACCTCAGGCGAATCCTCAAAGTCATCCAGCAGGTCCTGCCGGGAGACGCTCAGCAATTCGATCTTGATGTTTTCACGGAAATTGGTGCGATCAACCAGCAACTGCAGGCCGCGCCAGGATGACTCCAGTGCCTGGAAATCGGCATGGTGAAGAATCTCGTCCATCTGCTGGCTGAGCCTTGCATCAATCTCGGCAATCATCCGGTCAACCAGGCGCTTCTTGACCGGTTCGCCCCTGTTTTGCGGTTTGATCAGTTCCTCGATAAATGCAGAGACCCCGCGCTTTGCGATGCCATAGGCCTCATCGTCAGCGCTGAGGCGGGTCTGGGCAATGATGTTGTCGAGGATGCTGTATTCGTCTGTTGCCTGTGCATGCAACGGGCTTTGGCGGGTAGTCATGGGGTCAGTGTCCTTTTACTGAAAGATTCATACGGCGGAGCTGGTCAGCCCCAGTTCAGCCAGTACCCGGCTGCGGGACTCGTCATCTGCAAGGGCGTTTTCAATGGCTTTTCGAAAACTCGGTGTGTTGCCCAGGGGCCCCTTGAGCGCCACGAGTGCATCGCGCAGGTCCATCAGTTTCTTCAGCTCGGGTATTTGTTCGATCAGGTGCGCAGGGTTGAAGTCCTTCATCGAATTGATCCTGACCTGGACCGCCAGCTCGTCGGGTTCCGCAGAATCCTGGAGCCGATTGGGGACACTCAAGGTCAGGCTCAAGGCCTGTTTGGCCAGCACCTCGTCAAGGCTGTTCTTGTCGATACCGACGGGCTTGCGGTCTTCGAGCTTGCGCAGGTCTTCACGCTGGGTGAAGTCGCCAAGCACCAGCAACTTCAACGGCAGCTCAACCTCTTCCTGTGCGCCGCCGACGGCGGGTTTGAACGTGATATTGATACGCTCCTTGGGGGCTACCGAACCTTCTTTCGCCATGGTGTTTCTCCTTTTTCGGGTGGCTCGAAAGCCTATTCAAGTACCGCTTCAAGATCGAAGTGGCACAGCCTGCGATGGACTTCTTCCTTGCGCTCACGCACGGAATGGCTTTGCGGCAACGCATCACAACAGCCATACAAGAGTTGCAGCACTTCAACCGCCAGTTCGGGCTCCCAACGCTGCAAGCCTGATTGCTGAAGTTCGTGGTCCAGGTGGTCGAGCTGGACTTTGGCGA
Organism: Pseudomonas sp. BIGb0558; assembly: GCF_024807515.1. Classification (NCBI taxonomy): domain Bacteria; kingdom Pseudomonadati; phylum Pseudomonadota; class Gammaproteobacteria; order Pseudomonadales; family Pseudomonadaceae; genus Pseudomonas; species Pseudomonas sp. BIGb0558. Next base: position 13,683 of record NZ_JANUEW010000052.1, on the reverse strand, counting down.
GATCGTGCTTGCCCGCCAGCACACACAACCTGGCCAGGCCAAGCCGCCAATGGAATCGTGCACGCTCACCTGTTGCGGTTTGCATGCCTTGCTTGAGCGACCGGACGGCTACCTTGACCCCGTCCTTGCGCAGCACGGGCATGATCTCGCTCAATGCGATGTCCCAGGGCGCAGCCTGGGTATCAAGCACTGACTTGGGGGATACCGGAGCTTGCAAATGACGGGCAACCTGGGTGTTGATCCAGCCTCGGGTAACGGGGTCGGCGAAGGGTGTGCCATCGTGAAAGCGCAACTGGACGAGCCCTGGCAATCGCTGGAGCAACAAGGCGAAGTGCACTTCCAGCTCGGTCATGGCCAAATCCGCCTGAAGTGCCTGCAGGCACTCCCAAACCCTGTACAAGCCGTCAAACCAGAAAGGTGCGCAGGCCAGGCTGGCCTCAAGCTCCAGCAACAGGTCGGCGTGCTGCCCCTGGGCAAGGCGCTCCTGGAAGCGCTTGAGCTTGTCCGGCGCGGGCCCCCGCAACGGCGTCACCAGCTCCGCGTCACAGTCCGGCAGACTGGTGATCGTCAACCAGGTCAACGTTCGACTCAGGCGCAGCGCGCGCAGGTCAGTGGCGTTCTGGCGCTGCCACCAGGCACACAACGGCCGGGCACTCTCTTGCAGCGTGCGCAGCAGCTTATGGGCATCCTTTTCGTTATCCACCACCGGCTCAGGTGCCAGTAGCTGAGTCGCTACATGCCTGATCTGGGCAATCACCCCTGCGGTACCGCCCGGCGGGGGATCGCTCTCGGTGGCCTGCTGCAACCTGTCCGACAACTGCCTGCGAATCGGCAATAACAGTGGCGCGTCTGCACAGAGATGTTCGGTCCACAGCTCATCGAGCCGGGTCAGGTGCTCGAGCATGCAGTGGAACAAGGGCCGCTGATCCTTGAATGAAAGGTGTTGCCCAAGCACCTGCTCGAGGCGCGGGACCAGCCAGCAAAAGGCGGCACCGCGGGTGCGCAGCTTGCCCGGATACACAACTGCCCAATGATGCTCACAGAGGTAGCGCAACAACCCCAGGCCGGCGAGCAGCCCCGGGAAGGATTCGCGCTGATGCAATGCCCAGGTCAACCAGACAGCGACCCGCAAGTCCTTGGACTTATGACGCAACAGCGCTTCACTTTTTTCCACGACCCACTGCCAGTCAGGCTGACTGTTACCGTGTATGGAATGCGCCTTTCCCAGTTCGACTTCAAGCGCCTCATACTCCGTAGAAAAACGCATATCAGCGCCCGCAAAACTCGCTTTCGAGTTGGGTGCCCGTGCAAGTTCCAGGTAATAATCGGAAATTCTGTCTGAATAAACCATTAAGGGCCGCGCTTTACTTTTCAGGACATGTCCAGCGAACTAATAGCAATTCAAACCCAGATTAGAACACTGTTTTAAATTCGCCTTACCGGCGGAAAGAGCACGAACCTTATCCATGAAAAAAGCAATGTTCAAGCCACGAAACGAGAGTTAAGGAATATCCTACAAAAATACAAACCGAGGTAATGCGCAGTAATTTGCACAGTAAAATCAGAAACTAACGTTACAGCAGAAGCAAACCCAACAAACAAAACCCGTATCGACATGAGCAACTAACTGCGCACCCCTGCGCAAACAAATACAACTAACTCAACCTGCAAACAGACAACCCACTTTAAAACACAAGCCCACAACACCTTAACTCGCTGTTTTTATTAACCCTTTAACTTTCCGGCACACTTCTTGATATCGAGCATTACCCGCTCGGCAGATCAGCCGACTGGGGCGACCTCATTTATCAGGCAAGGAAACCCGTCATGCCAACACCCGCGTATCTCTCCATCACCGGCACCAAGCAAGGCTTGATTACGGCAGGCACGTTCACCCAGGACTCGGTCGGCAACATTTATCAGGAAGGCCACGAGGACCAGATCCTGGTGGAAGCATTCCAGCATCAGGTGATCATTCCCCGCGACCCGCAATCCGGCCAGCCAACCGGTCAGCGCGTGCACAAACCCCTGATGATCAGCAAGGTGTTCGATAAGTCTTCGCCACTGCTGTTCAGTGCGTTGACCTCCGGGGAAATGGTCAAGTGCCGCCTTGAGTGGTACCGCACCTCTTCAGCCGGCACCCAGGAGCACTACTTCACCATCGAGTTGGAGGACGCGATCCTGGTGGACATCCAGTCACGGATGCCTAACTGCCAGGACCCGAACAACGCACACTTCACGCACCTGGAGGATGTGTATTTCACTTACCGGAAAATCGTCTGGACCCATGAGGTGTCCGGCACCTCGGGCTCTGATGACTGGCGCAGCCCGGTAGCAGGCTAAGCACAAGCCGAAACAGAAACGGCAACGCCATGGGCGGCGCCGTTTCTGCCACGCGCTAGACCATCGCCAACGGATGCTTGCGCTTGGGCGCGCCAAATACCCGGTCGATCGCATCCAGGTCGTGCTCATCCAGCACAAGCTTTGCCGCCGCCGCATTGAGCCGCACATGCTCGGGCGTCACGGCCTTGGGAATGGCGATCACGCCGTCCTGGCGCAATACCCAGGCCAGGGAAACCTGGGCGGGTGTGACCTCGTGGCGACGGGCAATTTGTTTGAGGGTCGGGCTGGCCAACAACTCGCCGCCCTGGGCGATGGGACAGTAGGCCATCAAGGGCAGGTTATGTTGCTGCCACCACGGCAGCAGGTCGAATTCGATACCGCGCTCTTCGATGTTGTAGAGCACCTGATTGGTGGCGCAGGCCGGGGACGCCAGTTCCTGCAGGTCGGCCACATCAAAGTTGGACACACCCCAACGGCCGATCTTGCCCGCCTCACGCAAGCGCTCGAAGGCTTCCACCGTTTCTTCAAGGGGATACTGCCCACGCCAATGCAGCAGATACAGGTCGATATAGTCGGTGCCCAGGCGCTGGAGACTGGCCTCACACGCACGTGGAACGCCTTTGTGGCTGGCATTGTGCGGGTACACCTTGCTCACCAGGAATACCTGGTCGCGTTTGCCGCGAATCGCCTCGCCGACGACTTCTTCGGCGCCGCCTTCGCCATACATCTCAGCGGTGTCGATCAGGGTCAGGCCCTCATCGATGCCCAATTGCAACGCGGCGACCTCGGCGCTGCGTTGGCCGGGATCCTCGCCCATGCGCCAGGTCCCCTGGCCGATGACAGGGACGGGTACGCCGGCCAGATCAATGGTACGCATGACAACCTCCTGATGAATTCGCCAATTAACAGTGTGGCACTGACTGGACAAAAGGGTTCAATCGAACGATGGTGGCACCTTCCATCCTGGCCTTAGAAAGGACGTGCAATGCTGTTTGTGGTCATGCTCGGGGGCAAGCACCCTCGGGCAAAAATCGAAGTACACGATGTGGTGTTTGCCGTCGCCGACACCCTGGAAGCCGCCTACCCGCAACTGCGCGACGGCTGGTTCGGCAGCCAGAAAGGTGTGCATATCGATTCCTGGATGACGGTCGACGGCGTCGATGGCTGGAAAGTCCGGCTCAGCCCGCTGGCACCCGAAGCCGGGGCGCAACGCCTGTACTTCATCAACCTGGGCGGTTATGAATCGAACGTCTTTGGCGAAGCCCACCACTACCTGCTGGTGGTGGCCCGCACTGCCAGGGAAGCCGCCACCCAAGGCAAACTGCAGATGCTCAGCCACTGGACACAATCCCACACCGACGGCGTGCTGGACATCGACGATTGCCTGCCCATCGACCTGGTAGACGGGCGCTACATCCACCTGGAACCCGGTACCCACCGTCCGGTCACCACGCGAAACGACTACATCGTCCTGCCCTGACCGTCTCCTACCCGAACAGGGTATGGCGCCCACCCGCTACCTGCCTGAAAGTGCAATCAGCCCCTCGGTCTGACAACAAGCACAACATCAAGGTGGGTCCGCCATGCATAAAGCCGTTATCGCCCTGTTCAGCGCTGTCTTGCTTGCCTCAACGTCCCTCAGCCAGGCCGCTGACGACCCTGGCAACACCTTGCGCATCTACAACTGGGCCGATTACATCGGGGAACACACCCTCGCCGACTTCGAAAAGGCCACCGGCATCAAGGTGATCTACGACACCTACGATTCCTACGAAACCGTGCAAGGCAAGCTGCTCTCCGGGCGTTCGGGTTATGACCTGGTGGTGCTCAACGCTTCACTGGTGCCCCTGCTGATCAAGGCCAAGGTCTTCCAGCCCCTCAACAAAGCGCTGCTGCCCGACTGGAATAACCTCGACCCGCTAGTGCTGAAAAGCCTGGAAACCCATGACCCGGGCGTGACCTATTCGGCGCCCTACACCTGGGGCAGCAATGGCGTGACCTACAACATCGACAAGATCAAGGAGCGCATGCCGGATGCGCCCATCGGCTCCCTGGCGATGATCTTCGACCCCAAGATCATTTCGCGCTTTGCCGATTGCGGCATCACTTTTATCGACTCCCCCACCGACATGATCCCGCTGGCCCTGACTTACCTGGGCCTGGACCCCAACAGTGTGGCGCCCAAAGACCTCAAGGCCGCCCAGGATGTGTTGATGGCCGTGCGGCCCTACATCCGTAAATTCGACTCCAGTGGCTTTATCAACGGCCTGGCCAACGGTGAGCTGTGCATGGCCACCACCTGGTCCGGCGATTACGCCACCTCCCAGGCCCGGGCGGCGGAAGCCGGGGCCAAGGTCAACCTGGGCTACTTCATTCCCAAGGAAGGCTCGCTGATCTGGTTCGATAACTTTTACATCCCGGCAGACGCGCCTCACGTGGCGAATGCCCACAAGTTCATCGAATTCCTCCTGCAACCCGAGGTTATCGCCGGCGTCAGCAACACCATTCACTACGCCAACAGCAACTTGGCCGCAAAGCCCCTGGTGAATGCAGACATACGCGACAACCCGGCCATCTACCCGGACGCGGCGACGATGCAGCGCCTGTTCACCCAGAAAAGCCAGTCCCAAGCCGCCGTGCGCCTGATCACCCGTACCTGGAATGCCGTGAAGACCGGCAAGTGAAACCCAGCCATTGAAGGTAAATGCCATGACTCTGCCAAATCCTGCCTTTTTCGCCCAGTTCGACCACGACCAGTTGGACGCCGCCGACAAGGCCCATTACATGCACGGCTTCCACATGTTCGACGAGCACCGCGAACAAGGCTCGCTGAACATCGCAGCCGGTGACGGCGCCTACATCTACGACACTGCCGGCAACCGCTACCTGGATGCGGTCGGCGGCATGTGGTGCACGAATATCGGCCTGGGGCGCGAGGAAATGGCCGATGCCATCGCCAACCAGGTCCGCCAACTGGCGTACTCCAACCCGTTCTGCGACATGGCCAACGTCACCGCCATTGAACTGTGCGCCAAACTCGCCAGCCTGGCTCCCGGCGACCTCGACCATGTGTTCCTGACCACCGGTGGCTCCACCGCCGTCGATACCGCCTACCGCCTGGTGCAGTTCTATCAGAACAGTCGCGGCAAGCATGAGAAGAAACACATCATCTCGCGCTTCAGCGCGTACCACGGCTCGACGTTCCTGACGATGTCCATCGGCAACAAGGCCGCCGACCGCGCGCCGGAATTCGACTTCATGAGCGACCTGTTCCACCACATCTCGTGCCCCAACTATTACCGGGCGCCTGCGGGCATGAGCGAGGCGCAGTTCCTCGACTTCCTGGTGGATGAGTTCGAAGACAAGATCCTGACCATCGGCGCCGACAAGGTGGCGGCGTTCTTTGCCGAGCCGATCATGGGCTCGGGCGGCGTGATCATCCCGCCGAAGGGTTATCACCGGCGCATGTGGGAAATCTGCCAACGCTATGACCTGCTGTACGTGGCCGATGAAGTGGTGACGTCCTTCGGGCGGCTGGGAAAATTCTTCGCCTCCCAGGAGGTGTTCGACATGCAGCCGGACATCATCACCACCGCCAAGGGCCTGACCTCCGGCTACCTGCCCCTGGGCGCGTGTATTTTCTCGGATCGCATCTGGCAAGTGATCGGCGAACCGGGCAAGGGCCGCTGCTTTACCCATGGTTTCACCTACAGCGGCCACCCGGTGAGTTGCGTGGCGGCGCTGAAGAACATCGAGATCATCGAGCGGGAAAACCTGCTGGCCCATGTCGAGGACGTCGGTGTGTACCTGGAACAGCGCCTGCAAACCCTGGCCAGCCTGCCGCTGGTGGGCGACGTGCGCTGCCAGCGCCTGATGGCCTGCATTGAGTTTGTCGCCGACAAACACACCAAGGCGCTGCTGCCGGACGCGGTGAACATCGGCGAGAAAATCCACCTGCGAGCCCAGGCCAAAGGCTTGCTGGTGCGGCCCATCGGCCACCTGAATGTGATGTCGCCACCGCTGATCATCACCCACGCCCAGGTGGATGAGGTGGTGGAGATCCTGCGCCAGTGCATCCTCGACACCGCCCAAGAGCTGCGCCAAAGCGGCGAGTATCAAGGCCGATGAACCCCGGCGCCTCGGTGCTTTTGCCGGGGCCCTGGCCGGCGGGTAGACTGGCCGGCATGAACCAGAATGCCGATCACTGCCCTGCCCCGTCTTTCCAGATGCTTGACGCCTGGAATGGCGCGTTGGCCCATGCCTTCGCCAGCGTTGACGAAGCGACCTTCCTTGAACACCTGGCCTGCGCCCTCAGCGCCCTGACCCCGATCGAATCGATGATGATCAGCCTGGAGCGCCAGGGCCAGGCGCCGCACTTGCTCTACCAGCAAGGCATCCCCCGGCCGCACTACGAAGAAATCATCAACCGCTACTTTTCCCGGGGCTACCTGCTGGACCCGTTCTGCCTCGCGGTAGACAAGGGCCTGGCCGAAGGTTTCTACCACCTGGCACAAATCGCCCCGGATGACTTCTTCAACAGCGAGTACTACAAGACCTACTACCTGCGCAGCGGCGGCGCCCAGGAGAGCTACTACATCGTCGACCTGTGCCCCAACAGCAAGATTTCCCTGTGCATGTTCCAGGGCCTGAGTGCTGGCCAGTTCAGCGACGAACAACTGGCGCTGCAGCGAACCGCACAACCGATCGTGCGCGAACTGCTGCGCCGCTTCGGCACCACGGGCGGGCTGTGCAAGGTGATCAGCGACGAGGCCTTCACCCAGACCCAGGTGCATCAGCAGATTGAAGCGGCGTTCATGCATTTTGGCAGCGGCGTGTTGACCGTACGCGAACGGGAAATTGCCCACCTGATCCTGCGCGGGCACTCGGTGAAATCCACCGCGCAGGTGCTGGGCATCTCCCCGGAGACCGTGCGCATGCACCGCAAGCATCTGTACACGAAGCTTGAGATCAATTCCCAGGCGGAGCTGTTTGCGCTGTTTATCGATTGGCTGACCCACAGCGGCGTAATGGCCCGCCACACCTGACCCACCCCCCCGTAGCAGCTGTCGAGCCCCAGCGAGGCTGCGTTGGTAGCGACCCGATCTCGTGCCTGGCGCATCAGCGGTGGTGCGGCTAACGCAGCCTCGCTGGGGCTCGACAGCTGCTACGGGGGGGCGCTCGTGAGGCTGCGGGTCATTCTTGGGGAACTTTGCCAGGAAATAACCACCTGAATCCGGTACGCTCAGCATTTTTACCCAAGGAGATACCCCTCATGGCCAAAGCCACCGCCCGTCACATCCTCGTTGCCACCGAAGACAAGTGCAACGAACTGAAAGCGCAAATCGAAGGCGGCGCCGACTTCGCCGAAGTTGCCAAAGCCAACTCGTCCTGCCCGTCCAGCCGTCAAGGCGGCGACCTGGGTTCGTTCGGCCCGGGCCAAATGGTCAAGGAATTCGACACCGTCGTGTTCAGCGCCCCGGTCAACACCGTGCAAGGCCCGGTGAAAACCCAGTTCGGTTATCACCTGCTGGAAGTGACCAGCCGTCAGGACTGATTCGGTCCGCGCTAATGTTTAAAACAACGGCCCGCCTTTTGGTGGGCCGTTGTGCATCCGAGACAGTGTGATGACTGGCGAGGCGTACGCGCTTAGCGTACAAATCCCTTTACCTCTTCACCCGGCGCCCAAGGCTGATAATGCGAGTCGCTTTTTCTACCCTGTTTTGCTCCACCCTGGCCCTGCTGCTGGCCAGCACCGCCGTGATCGCCGCGCCGCAATCGGCGCTGACCGTGTATGGCGAACCGGCCAAATACCAACCCGGCTTCACCCACTTCGACTACGCCAACCCCAACGCCCCCAAGGGCGGCAGCCTGCGACGCTCGGCCATCGAGATTGGGCGCTACGACCATGTGCTGCCCTATGGCGACAAAGGCATTGGCGTGAGCCAGGTCGACGGCTGGCTGTATTCGCCCCTGGCCCTGCGCTCGCTGGACGAGCCCTACACGGTCTACGGCCTGGTGGCGGAAAAGATGGAGCGGTCAGACGACGGTCTGTCCCTGCGTTTTTACCTGAACCCCAAGGCGCGCTTCGCCGATGGCCAGCCGATCACCGCCGAAGACGTACGCTACAGCTTCGACCTGCTGATGACCCAGGGCAGCCTGCGCTACCGCACGCTGTTCGCCGACGTGAAACACGTCGAGGTCGAAGGCCCGCGCCAGGTGCGCTTCGATTTCGCAAGCAATGAAAACCGCACCCTGCCCCTGGACGTCGCCACCCTGCCGGTGTTTCCCGAGCATTGGTGGAAGACCCGCGACTTCGCCGACGGCGGCGGCTACGAGATTCCCCTCGGCAGCGGCCCCTACACCATCAGCAAGGTGGATGCCGGCAACACCATCACCTTCAAGCGCGACCCGAACTGGTGGGGCAAGGACCTGCCCATCAGCCGTGGCCTGTACAACTTCGATCACCTGAGCCTGGAATACTTCGGCGACACCGAAGTGGCGCGCCAGGTCCTGCGGGGCGGCGCCTACGACTTCAACCGCGAATTCTCCGCCACCGGCTACTCCATCGGCTACAACGGCCCGGCCCTCGACGATGGCCGCCTGCAACGTGCGCACCTGGCCAAGGAGGCGCCGCAGCCGGCCCAGGGTTACGTGTTCAACGTGCAAAAACCGATGTTCAAGGACCGCCGCGTGCGCCAGGCCCTGGCGATGCTGTGGGACTTCGAGTGGGCCAACCGGCAGATGATGCGCAACATGTACATCCGCCAGCAGAGTTTTTTCTCCAACAGCCCGCTGGCGGCGACCCAACTGCCGGACGCCCAGGAGCTGGCGATCCTGGAACCCCTGCGCGGGCAGATTCCCGACGAAGTCTTCACCCAGGTATTCAAGGCCCCCACCACCGACGGCACCGGGATGATCCGCGACAAGCAGCTGCAAGCCCTGGCGCTGCTGGAGCAGGCCGGCTGGAAGCCCGACGGTGACAAGCTGGTGAATGCCGAGGGAGAGCCGCTGGAGTTCACCTTCCTCAACGCCCAGAACGGCCTTGAGCGCCTGTTGTTGCCGTACAAGCGCAACCTGGCGCAGATCGGTATCACCCTCAACATCCGGCGTATCGACTCCTCGCAATACGTCAACCGCCTGATGACCCGGGACTACGACATGATCGTCACCGGCTTCCCGGTCACCACCTCGCCGGGGATGGAGCTGTACAACTACTTCGGTTCCGCCGCAGCGTTTGATACCGGCGCCAACAACTACATGGTGCTCAAGGACCCGGCCGTCGACAGCCTGATCAACGGCCTGGTGAAGGCCAACACCCAGTCGCAGATGCTCAGTTACGCCCATGCCCTGGACCGCGTACTGCAATGGAATTACCTGTGGATTCCCAACTACTACCCGCCCGGCACTTCCGCCGCGTGGTGGAACCGTTTCGGCCGCCCGGCCGTAGAAGCCAAGACCGATGAAGCCCTGGAAACCTGGTGGGAAATCAGCCCCACGCCGTTGACCAATGAACAGATGAAAGCCGAACTGACCAAACGCCCGGGAGCCCGCTGATGTTTGCCTATATCGTGCGGCGCTTGCTGCTGATCATTCCCACCCTGGTGATTATCCTGCTGGTGAACTTCGTCATCGTCCAGGCCGCCCCCGGCGGGCCGGTGGAACAAGCCATCGCTCACCTCCAGGGGATTGGCGGCGGCGGCATCGGTACGGGCGGCGGTGATGGTGCCGCCGTCGGCTCACGGGCCAGCCGTGGCCTGGACCCGAAACTGATCCAGGAAATCGAAAAACAATACGGCTTCGACAAATCCGCCCCGGAACGCCTGTGGCTGATGCTCAAGAGCTACGCCCAACTGGATTTCGGCAACAGCTTCTTCCGTGGCAAAAGTGTGATCGACCTGATCCTGGAAAAGATGCCGGTGACCATTTCCCTCGGGCTGTGGGCCACCTTGATCACCTACCTGGTGTCGATCCCCCTGGGGATACGCAAGGCGGTGCGTCATGGCAGCAGTTTTGATGTGTGGAGCAGCACCGCGATCGTGATTGGCTATGCGATGCCGGCATTCCTGTTTGCGATGTTCCTGATCGTGGTATTCGCCGGCGGCACCTCGCTGAACTGGTTCCCGGTGCGCGGACTGGTTTCGGAAAACTTCGACCAGTTGAGCACCGTCGGCAAGATCGCCGACTACTTCTGGCACCTGGTGTTGCCGGTCAGCGCCCTGGTGATCGGCGGTTTCGCCACCTTGACCATTCTCACCAAAAACTCGTTCCTCAATGAAATCACCCGCCAATACGTGGTCACCGCCCGAGCCAAAGGCTTGAGCGAACGCCGGGTGCTGTACGGGCATGTGTTTCGCAACGCCATGCTGCTGGTGATCTCGGGGATTCCCCAAGCGTTTATCGCGGTGTTCTTTGCCGGTTCGCTGCTGATCGAGGTGATTTTCTCCCTCGATGGCCTCGGCCGCATGAGCTACGAAGCCGCAGTTTCACGGGACTACCCGGTGGTATTCGGTTCGTTGTTTATCTTCACGTTGTTTGGCCTCTTGATAAAACTCATCGGTGACCTCTGCTACACCCTGGTGGACCCGCGTATCGACTTCGCCGCGAGGAACGCCTGATGCTCAAGCTTTCTCCCGTGGCCCGTCGACGCTTTGAACGCTTCAAGAAAAACCGACGCGGCTGGTGGTCGCTGTGGCTGTTTATCGGCCTGTTTATCCTGACCCTCGGCGGCGAGTTGATCGCCAACGACAAACCCTTGGTGCTCAGCTACCAGAACGAACTGTATTTCCCGGTATTCAAGCGCTACACCGAGCAGGAATTCGGCGGGCAACTGCCGTTCCAGGCGGATTACCGCAGTGAGTACGTGCAGAACCTGATCAAGAAGGACGGCGGCTGGATGCTGTTCCCGCCGATCCCGTTCAGCGACGACACGCCCAACTATGAACTGACCCGCCCAGCCCCCAGCCCGCCCTCGAGCGTGAACTGGCTGGGCACCGACGATCAGTCCCGCGACGTGCTGGCGCGGGTGATCTTCGGCGCACGGGTGTCGATCCTGTTTGCCCTGGCCCTCACCGCCATCAGCGCCGCCATCGGCATCGCCGCCGGGGCTTTGCAGGGTTACTACGGAGGCTGGGTCGACTTGCTCGGGCAACGCATCCTGGAAGTGTGGTCCGGGCTGCCGGTGCTGTATTTGCTGATCATCCTGTCGGGGTTTGTCGAGCCGAATTTCTGGTGGTTGCTGGGGATCATGGCGCTGTTTTCGTGGCTGGCGCTGGTGGACGTGGTGCGCGCCGAGTTCCTGCGGGGGCGCAACCTGGAGTACGTCAAGGCTGCGCGGGCGCTGGGCCTGGGGGACGGCAAGATCATCCGCCGGCATATCCTGCCGAACGCGATGACCGCCACCCTGAGCTACTTGCCGTTCATTTTGACCGGGGCGATTTCCACCTTGAGCGCCCTGGATTTCCTTGGCTTCGGCATGCCCGCCGGCAGCGCGTCACTGGGGGAACTGATCGCCCAGGGCAAGCAAAACCTGCAAGCGCCGTGGCTGGGGCTGACCGCGTTTTTCACCCTGGCGCTGATCCTGTCGTTGCTGGTGTTTATCGGCGAGGCGTTGCGTGACGCCTTCGACCCACGCTCATGAAGGGCTTTGAGATGACTGAAAACCTGATCGAGATTCGCGATCTGAGCGTCGCCTTCAATGGCCAGGCCGTGGTGCGCAAACTGTGCCTCGACGTGCGCCCCGGCGAATGCCTGGCGCTGGTGGGCGAGTCGGGTTCGGGCAAATCGGTGACCGCCCATTCGATCCTGCAACTGCTGCCCGAGGCCGGCACCGAAACCACCGGCTCGGTGCGCTATCGCGGCCAGGAGCTGCTCGGCGCCTCCCCCGCCACCCTGCAAAAACTGCGGGGCAACCGGATTGCGATGATCTTCCAGGAGCCGATGACCTCCCTCAATCCGCTGCACAGCATCGAGAAGCAGATCGGCGAAACCCTGCTGTTGCACAAGGGCCTGGGCGGCAAACAAGCCCAGGCGCGGATCCTTGAATTGCTGGAACTGGTGGGCATCCAGAAGCCCCGGGAACGGCTCAAGGCCTACCCTCATCAACTCTCCGGCGGCCAGCGCCAGCGGGTGATGATCGCCATGGCCCTGGCCTGCGAGCCGGAACTGTTGATTGCCGACGAACCCACCACCGCGCTGGATGTGACGGTGCAGCGCAAGATCCTGCTGCTGCTCAAGTCCCTGCAACAACGCCTGGGCATGTCGCTGCTGCTGATCAGCCATGACCTCAACCTGGTGCGCAGCATTGCCCAACGGGTGTGCGTGATGAAGGCCGGGGAGATTGTCGAGCAAGCCGAATGCGAGACCCTGTTCTGCGCCCCGCAGCACCCTTACAGCCGCCTGCTGCTGGATGCCGAGCCGGCAGGCATCGTATTGAATCACGAGGTGCGCGAGACGGTGCTGCAGGTGGATGACCTGAGCGTGCAGTTCCCGCTGGGCGGCGGGCTGTTCCGGCGCAAACAGTACCTGCAGGCGGTGGACGGCATCAGCCTGACGGTGCAGCGCGGCAAGACGCTGGGGATTGTCGGCGAGTCCGGCTCGGGCAAGTCCACCCTGGGCCAGGCGATTTTGCGCCTGCTGGATGCCAGCGGCGCGATTCGCTTCCAGGGCGAAGCGCTCGAGGGCCTGACGCAAAAGCAGATGCAGCCGTGGCGCAAGCAGATGCAGGTGGTGTTCCAGGACCCGTTCGGCAGCCTCAGCCCGCGGATGTCGGTGGCGCAGATCATCAGCGAAGGCCTGGAAGTGCATGCCCCGTGCAGCCTCAAGGACCGCGAAACCCAAGTGATCCGCGTGCTGGAAGACGTGGGCCTGGATCCCGCCAGCCGCCATCGCTACCCCCACGAATTCTCCGGCGGCCAGCGCCAGCGCATCGCCATCGCCCGCGCCCTGGTGCTCAAGCCGGCGCTGATCCTGCTGGACGAGCCCACCTCGGCGTTGGACCGTACCGTGCAGAAACAGGTAGTCGCCCTGCTGCTTGAGCTACAGGAAAAGTACGGCCTGACCTACCTGTTTATCAGCCATGATCTGGCCGTGGTGCGGGCCCTGGCCCACGACATGATCGTGATCAAGGACGGCAAGGTGGTGGAACGCGGCCCCAGCGATGAAGTGTTTGCCGCGCCTCAACACCCCTACACCCGGGAACTGCTGGCCGCAGCGCACATCCCCCTGTAGGAGCCGGGGGGGGGGGGGGGGGGGGCGCCAGATTTGCACAAGCCGCCCGCCGGGGGCGGCCCGGGGCGTTTGTGAAAAATTTTTTTTTGGGTGCCCCCCCAGAAAAACAACCAA